>JADJJT010000001.1:1347500-1692003 GCA_016706405.1 Sphingobacteriales bacterium | reverse complement strand
AGTAGTTTATATGTGTTGCTACTTCAATTTTCGACTACGTTTGCCACAAACGGCAACTTAGCACCTTTATTAGCTGTGTGGGTGCCTAATATTGTGTTTGGTATTTTAGCTGTTTACTTAGTTCTTAAAGCTCCAAAATAAATATGCAAGCGTAAACAACGGCAGACAAAACAGCTATAAAATGGTATTATGCACCCATTTTAACCAACACCAGCCAATTGGTAAAATACCACTTCCCGTCAAACTTAACACATTTCATGGCAGAAATACGGTATTTTCGGTTATTTTGCTGAAAATTCATATGTACTGTTGCTTCTCCGGTATCACCTAAATCAAAAGCTTGTTGTGTTGTAACACTATCTATTTTTATCCGCGCAGGGTCTAAGCGGTATTGCTCCATGGTAATTTTTAGTTGCTCGTATTGGCCTGCTAAAATTGCCATATAATCATAATAATAATCGGGGTTTTCTTGTTCAAAACGTATTTTCTCGGCAGCAAACTGCTCGTCCGACATTTCGCGCTTAAATACCCTGTGTGCATCCATCAACCGTTCTTTGGGTATTGTGTGGTCCATAATTAGATTATAGTTATCAGTTTTTATAGCTTCGAGTAAATCAACAAACGCTGGATCCTTTGCCATTTTTTTATCATTGGTAATTACCCTATTATTCAGGTCATCAAAAGTTAAAGAATCGCCTCGCGCAATTTTTTCTTTTGTCAATTTAATTTTGGCCGCATCGGGGTCGGCTGGCTGGCAACTTGCCATAAAAAATATCAGCGTGGCTATAAAGAGGCCACCTATCATAAAACGATATAAATTTGATTTGTTATTTTTAGATATCATTGCTATATATGTTTGATTAATTATCATTGCAAAAGCTAAGAACCAGTTTTTCCGGATTGTTTTTTAAATCCGGATAATAATTTTACGAGGATGAAATATTTTCCAGTTTACGATTTTCTATAAAATCAATAGATTATCCCGGAAGTTTATGCAGCTACATGCACTCATTTTTTCTACCTCAAACAGTTAGATTTAAGAAGTATAAAGTAATAAGGGTTTAGTACTATTCATTTCGTCTTTATAAAAACCGCCCTTGCAAGTATAACAACTTACAAGGGCGGGTAGTTTACTTATTAAGCCTTAAAAAGCGTTTATTTGGTTAATATTCCAATATTTGTTTTAAGATTTTTATTCTTTTACAAATTTAGCAACGCTATTGTTGGCATCATCTTTAACGGTTACAAAATACACACCGGCGGGTAAGTTGGCAACATTAATATTTAATGTATTCTTACCTATAACAGTAGGCATTTGGCGATCTAATACAATTTTACCACTAACGTCGGCTACAATTACGTTAGTAAAGCCATTTTGGGTAGCAGTAACAGCAATATCTAAATTAGCTTTTGTTGGTACTGGACTTACTGTTATTGGATTTACTACAATTTGGCCGCGTTTTAACACAACGGTTTGGTCAACTTTAGTAATTTCGTTGTTAATATTTACGCTATGTAATTGGTAGTAAACAAAGCCGTCTTTCACGTCATTGTCGTTGTATTGATATTGGGTTGGCATATTAGTAGTACCTGCGCCTTTAACCTGAGCTATATTGGTAAAGTTTTGACCATCAAACGAGCGCGACAATACGAAGTATTCATTGGCTAATTCGTTGGCAGTTTCCCAGTTTAGTTGGTTGCTGTGGTCAAGGGCTTTTCCGGTAAAGCTAATCAATTCAATAGCGGTAGTTTTTTCGCAGTTTTCTACACCCGAAGTTTCTTGACCGCAGCCAATAGCATCGGTTACATTAAGGTTCCAAGGTTTACCATCTTGGCAAAGTGTAAAGCTAAGATTTTCAAGTTCGCCAACATTGTCAACTGCAATAGCGCCTGTTACCGAGTAAGGTGCAGAACCGCCCGAAATAGCTACAGTATAAACTGCGCATCCGGTTACTTTATCGCAATTAACGTCCACATCAATTGTCATGGGGCAGGCAAATATTAATTGAACCATATCGCCCGATACTTTGGTACAGTTGCTTACAGGGTCCATGGCACCATTGCCATCAACAGGGCCAACAATTGAAGTAACGTAGTAAGACGTGCCGCATGCAAGACCTTCGCTGTCAAATGTGCCGTCTGCGCTAATTTTAATGGCGTTAGCCAATACATCGGCGGGAGCGCTGAACATATCACTCATCAATACATACATTTGTTGTGAATCTGAATCAACTAAAATGCCGTCAAAAACTATGCTGGCCGAGCCACCTGAGCAGCTAACAACCGGATTGTCTTTGCCGATAGCGTATGTTCCGGGTTGGTTACCGCATTTAGCACATTTTACAAAGCCATTAATACTTGATTCGCATATGCCATCATTTACGTTTAGCGAGTAGCTATCGCCATCGGCCAACGAGCCAGTAGCAATAAGTTGCCCTGCGCCAAAAGTGCCCGATACACTACCGTTTGTGGTATAAGTAGCATTAGCATCGAACGAGGGCAAGCCGCCGGTAACACTAAATGTTACCACGCCGTTTTGGTTGTCGTCACATTCGGTTGAAACAACTGAAACAACTATTGGAGCTAAGAAAACAATGGGGGTTCCGGGTAAAGCAAATACGGTACAAGCATCGGTAAAATCAACTTCACCATCTATAGTGTTGCCCACAACTGCCGATACATAGTAAACTGTATTGGTTTGGCCGCCGGCAATATCGGCTAAAGTAAATGTACCAACGGCATTGCCATCGTTATCAATAGCCAGTATATTACCTAAACTATTGCCTGCGTTGTCGTGTACAACATAAATTAATTTGGCATCGGCACTTACTTCTTCGCCTATAGTTTCTACAGAAATGCTGCCATCGTTACATACGTATTGTAAGTCTAACATTTCCATTGTACCGGCGTTATTGGTACATTTTAGGCAAGTTGCCTCGCCTAAAACTGAGGTAGTGCAGCCATAGTCGTCGGTAACGGTAATATTATAGGCTTCGCCTTCGTTTTTAACTAATTTTAAGGTATCACCGTAAGCCCATGCACCGTTAAAATCTTCGGTAATATTATAAAGGCTGCTGGCATCCATTTCGGGGTAGCCACCTGTAATATAAAAAGCAACAGTAATTTCTTTATTGCCATTAATTTCAATACAGGTTTCTTTTACCTCAACACTAACTGGGGTAAGTACGGTTAGGCTAATACCCGTCATATCTAATTCGGCACAAACTAAACCTTCAACAATAAATCCGGCAGCATCAAATCCGGTTTTAATAGTACCATCGGCAATTGCAGCCTGTAAAGTTGGAATGTCAGCACCCAACACGTTAAGCGCGTGTATGGTATAGTTTCCGGGGGTTAAACCTAAAGCACCTGCATCAATAATATTGCTAATAGTATAGTTTACTAATGTTAACTCAGCGCCAGTGGTAATGGCATAAACGGTTAGGTAATCTCCGGTTGCTGCGCCCTCATAAACAATGGGTTCAGTTACACCGTTCGCACAAACTATTTGTGCGCCCGTGGTGGCCGTGCCGTAATCAGCTTCGCAAACAGTACCGCCTGTACAAGCTGGGTCATCATCACTTAACACAATTAGTTCAATACCATCTGCGTCTATTTCGGCACAAAGAAGGCCGTCGGCAATAGCTGCTACTAGGTCGGCAACAGTATTAATGGTTTCGTCAGAAAGACCAGCGTTTAATTCGTCAACATGGTCAAATAATATATTAAAAGCATGAACTTTATAAGTTCCGGGGTTTAATCCAGATAAAGATGGTTCAATTATATTAGAAGACGAGTAGTTTAAAATTTCGGAATTAGCTCCTTGTGAAATTATAAATAAAGTTACAAAATCAATAGATTGGTTATCGCCAGTGATAGTAATGGCATCTGCGGCTTTACTAAAGCAAGCAGTTATTGGGCCAACGGTTTCAACGGTTCCGTATTCGGCTTCACAAACAGGGCCAGTTTGGCAGGCGGGGTCGTTAGCATCTAAAACGGTAAGTGCTACGCCGGTGCCATCAACTTCGCCACAAATAACATCAAAATCAATAGAGCCTTGCAGGTCTTCGATTTCTTTAACCACACCGTCTGTAATGGCAGTTATTACCGCATCTACATCGCCATTGGCTACGTTAAAGGCATGAATAGCATACGTTCCGGCAGCCAGTCCAAGGTCAGTAGCATTAAAGGTAGTTGCGGTGGTGATGGCTTTAATTACAAGGTCGCCACCTAAGTTTTCGGTAATAATATAAAATTGGGTATAGTCGCCAGCCTGGAAATTGGTGGCACTAAAATCGAAATCAACATCGGGGCAAGTTGTGATGGGGCTTGTATTTACATCGCCATAATCTGCCAAACAATCTTTGCCTTTACAAGCAAGGCTTTCGGGCAATAAAAAGTCAACAACAACGCTCGAAGTCCAAGCAGGGCAACCAAGTTCGGCTGGCTCTATAACAATATCTGAGGCTAAAATGCCGGTTATATAATATTTTTTGCCTTCAAGGCCTGGCGAAGATACAATTACTGCACTAGTAGTTGTAATATTACCAAAAGTAGCAAAATCGGTTAATGGATCAAATACAAGAAGAGGATCTCCTCCACCGGGGTTGGCCATTGTAAATAACCAAATAACGCCGGGGTTAGCACCGGGTTCTGCACCGTAGTTTATTGTAGTAGTATTAGCAGCAAAGCTAAAGCTTTCGCCGGGGCAAAGCGGCACGTATGTTGGAGTTAAATCGGCAAACTCAACAAGTGCATCGGCGCAATCATCATTGGCGCATAAAGCATCACTTGAAGGCAGGTAGGTTATTGCTACTGCATTTTCGGTACTGGCAAAGCAGTCAATAGTAAAAGTGGTATCGCCATTGGCATCTATATTGGCTATTGCGCCAACCACCCAAATATTGCTTAAGCCCAAACCATAACCGTCTGAGCCTAAATCAGTGCCTCCGGCCAAGGGGGGCAACGAGCCAGCTAATGGGTTTACATCCAAAAACAGTTGTTTGCCGGATGGGTCTTTATCAAAAATTAAATATACCAATAATGGATTGTCGGCTAAGCCCGCGTTAACGGTTGCTTCGTCAAAAAGCAAGTCAATAGCTTCACCTGGGCATATTGATATAGTAAGCGGTTGGTCAGCAGAAAAGTCTAAATTTGCATCGCAATCTTGCCCACTAACTACTTGTACGGGATAAGGGGTATCAACAACAGCAACACAAACATCGTCTGCCTGTACTAATCCGTTGTTGTTAAGGGTATTAAAAAAGGTGGTAACAGAAGTAACTTTTATTGGGTTTTCGCCGTTAAAGGTGTCCATTAAGCCTATAATTTCAGCTACATTTGGCTCGTCGGGCAGGGGCAGCCTGCAGGGCTTTCGAGTCGTCATCTGTCCAAGTAGTTAAGCCTGCAGCTTTTAAAATAAAGGTAAGTACCGATGGGCTTAAACCTTTAACCCAGGCAGCTAAACCATTAAATTGGGTTTGTGTATAGGCCATTCCCCAAAACCAATATTCACCATCGGCATACAAATAGTCTATCCCGCCGCCGTCTAATACGTTAAAATCGTACGAGCCATCGGGGGTAGCACCTAAAACAATGCTATCGGCTTGGGTTACTAAAAAGGTATAATCGGTGGCCTTGGTTTCACTGTTTGCGGGTATAGATGTTGCCATTATATCGGTTGGCATACTTGTACCCTTTGTGAAAACATTATTGGCAGGGCCAACTGGCGAGCCAGCTACAACAGGACTGGGGTCGCAGCTGTTCCAAGGTAGTTGTGCCTTTACTGACGAGTTAATGAATAACAAGGTAAAGAAAAGGCAAAAAAACAATAAAGCTCTTTTCATAAGAAATATTTTAATTTTTAATTAATTATTAGACAACTATATTGATTAGCTAAGGCTAAAAAAATAACAACTTAATAAACATCCCTTGCTTGTATTGATACAGAACCACACCAAAACACAAAAGTAGGCATTTGTGGTGTACAATAATAGTCAATTAGCGCAAAGCTATTAAATATTGTGCAATCGATTACCATAAAAAGGTAATTTTTTTATTTTTATCGTATAAAAAGTGTAAAAAAGACATTTTTAGCCACCCAGAACGCATTTTTGGGTGATAGTTTTTGCCGATGTGCTAATTTTTATCACGTAAACGCCGCTTTCAAGGTTGTTTGCTGGAATATTGATATTATGGCCTCCGGACGACAGTTGCACATTAAGACGTTGTACTATTCGCCCCGTTACATCATATAGTTCAAATTGGGTTTTACCAGCATTTTTTGTTTGGCACTGAATGGAAAGAGTTTGGTTGACGGCATTGTATTGCCATCCGGAAATTTGCAGAGCTTGCGTATTTTGGGAGAGCAAATTATCTACCGCTGTAATAAATCCGGATGTAGAACCTGTGCAGTTTTTTCCATCGGTAACCGTTAACTCCCAATTAGCAGGGCCATTAATATCAACAGTTGGGTTTGTGTCGTAAGTGGCTGCGCCTGTAATTACACCTGCCAAGGTATAGGTACCAATTTTGTCGTACTGCGGTTGGCCGCCTTTAATACTAAACAACAAATTGTGCAGGTCGCTGCCCAAGTCCGTGTCAAGGGTTTCAATTTCAATAGGGCACAGCATAATAACGGGGGTTCCGTCGCCCCATTCTGTGCAACTATCATCTAAATCTATAATATTGCCACTGCCATCAACTGTACCTACCAAAGGCGATATATAATAGGTGCGGCTACATGAGTCTGCGGGTATATCGTTGATAGAAAAACTAACTGCCTTTGTGGTATCGGTGGCAGGTTTAAGGGCATAAATAATGCCAATTTCGGGCAAGGGTTTTTGGTGCAAAGCATACATTAGCCCCATATCGCCCGTTAAATTTATACCTGTTGCCAATACCGAAATTTCATTTTCGGCGCATAGCCACTGTAGTCCGGTGGGGGTTAAACTTTGTACAAAGCCACATTTAATACAGTCCATTTCGCCGTTAATAATAGTAGCGCAGCCTTGGTCGTCCACAACCTCGGCAATGTACGAGCTTGCACCGCCGCTTACGGGTATTTTTACAGTATCGCCATAAGCCACTTGCCCCGTAAAATCGCCATAAACCTGGTAAAGACCATTAGCGGGATCATATTCGGGGTATCCGCCCTTAATGACCAACAAAACATAGCCATCGCCTTCTTCGGGCGTTAGGGTGTCGCAAACTTCGGTAACATCTATGGTAATGGGTTTTAGCAAGGTGTAAGGAACGCCTGTTTCGTCCACGTCTGCGCAAATTATGCCTTTGCCAATTTCGGTTGCTAAATCGGGTATGGTTTTAACCGTTTTATCGTTAATTAGCCCCATGACGGTTGCTTCCTGGTTGGCTCGCATATTTAAGCTGTGTACGCGATAGTTATTGGGTATTAAACCTAAGTTTTTACCATCTATCTGATCAATATAGTTAACAGCCACTATATTTTTTACATCGGCTTGCTGACTTATTAAAAAATAGGTTTTGTATTCGGGTGTTGTATTGGCATTTAGTATTTTTAGCTTGGGGGCTTTGCTGCCATCATTGTAACACTGAAACAGCACATCTTCGGGGAAAGCAGGTGTGCCGGCGTTAGCTTCGCAAGTTTGGGCTTTTGCGTTAAGGCCGCCAACACAGGCCAAACCAATAAATAAAATAAAAGCAGCAAATACATTTTTTTTCATGATAGATTATTTTGGTTTTTTAGTAAAAGTCAAAGTGTAGATTTTTATCTATAAAAATAATATTATAAGTTAATAAATAAACAAAGATGCGTTAGAAATATGATTTGCTAAACATGATTTGCTTTAAAGCAAACTGTGGGTACTTCAATTATCAATTTTATCCGGATAAAAAGTCTTTTCTTTCTATTCCGGATTTAATAAATTCCAAACACTTATTATCTATCCATGTATATCTAAATTAAGCAACAAATTTTATGCCCGATATAATAAAAACAAGAATCTAGCAAGGAATTAATTGCATTTACATCAATATTATATTATGATCCGGATCACAGCATTGTCTTTTTATTTTGATTTTAGAAAATCTGTTTTGCTGTAAAATAAATGGGAGTCAGCCAATCTACAAAATTATATTTTTTTAAAAGGACAAAGAGGCTGAGTGGCAAATTTACAGTATTTATTTTTAAATCCGGATAAAAAAACCTTATCAGCTATAGTGTATCTGGTGTTTTAGCCGCATTCCTATTTTTTTTGTTTGCGCTTCTTTCTGTTTTTTACTGCTTAAAAATTACAGGGCAATCCATTTGTTGTTTCGAGCGTTTATTGTACCGATAGGCACTGGTGTTGCCAAAATCAAGTGATAGCGACAGCTCGTGCGCGCTTGCTGGCGCACCTATACCCATTAAACTTGCATCGTAACTATAGGCGGCTTTAAAAATGCCCGCTTTAACCCCTACCATTAATATAGCGGCACTGCTGTTGTGGGTGGTATGCCTAAACATGGCACCACCAAACAGAAAACCTTTACCCAAGTATGCCCCAACATTAACCTGCGCAAAACGACCTTGTGTTATAAAAGCAATATTAGGGCTGATATAGGCGCGTGTTTTACCCACAATGGTTGGTCCAAAATACCATACATTGCCCAAATGAAAGGCGCTGCGAAGATTTAACCGGTTGTCGGCATCGGTATTGCCAGTAAACGACAAACCGGGTTGGGTAATATGTTTAAACGAGGCGCCGCCATAAAAACGGTCGGTAAAGGCCAATATACCCATATTAATATCAAAGCGGCGCAATACATTATGCTGGTCGGGGTAAATTTCGCCGGTAGGCAGTGTGCCTTGCCCGTTTGTGGGGTTAATCATGTCGGTTAATATCACATCGGCCCAGTTAAGGTTTTGTTGTAAATAAGTAGCTTGCGCGCCCAATTTAAGGGCAAAATTGCTATTTAGCGGCAGTTGGTAGGCATATAAACCACCTACTTGATAGGTATTTAACAGCCCGTTAGCCTGTCTGTCGGCCAGTATTGACACGCCAATGGCACTGTTAATATTGGCAAAATGTTGGTCGTAAGACAAGGCAGCGGTAGTATAGGTATTGCCGTAGCCGGGGTATTGGCTTCTAAAATTTGCCGTAAGGCGCGGCTCGGTGGTAAAGCCAATCATGGCTGGGTTTAAGTGCAAGGGGGCCGCGTAAAATTGACTAAACTCGGCATCCTGAGCTTGGGCGGATACCGATGTTGCCAAAGTTATAATAATGGCAATGCCCGTTACAAGTGCCACGGCCATGCTAAGACCATAAAAATATCCGGATTTCGATAGAGGCAATCGAGGACAAAAACTTATTTTCTGCATACAGGTTAATATATGTTGTATATTTTTTTTATGTTTTTCTTTAGATAATATTGGAGCTAATTTCAAGCCTTAAATTGCTAAGGGAAGGAAAAAATTAGATTAGATGTAATTACCGTTGTTTAGATTAATAGCAAATAAACGGTAAGGTCAATTAATTATTTTTTACCCATCATGGATTTTGCTTTCTATGCCTGTTTTCCGGATAAATAAATTGTGGCAGGGGATTTGGCTGCTCTAAAACGCAAATCCTAAAAAATGAAATAAAAACATGCAAAGGTACGGCAACTTATTGCTTTGTTTTTATAGTATTGCCTGCTTACTCCAAATTTATAACGCAAATGCAACCAATTAAGTTGTTTTGGTATCTTGTCGAGGTGCTAAAAGCAATAGTGGCAACAAAAATGCGGTTAGCGCCGTTTATTTATAAAAATACGGCAGCAACAGCAAAAAAAGTATTAAACATGTTGCCAATAACAGAAACAATTATTCCCGCCTTTGAGAATTGTTAATTTTGTCTTCGTTTTTTTGGGGTTGTCTAAAACTCTATTTTTACATTCACTATAAACGCAATTAATATGATGTCAAATATGTATATTGGTTCTAAGCTTGTTCATTTTTTTAATTCAAGAAAATATATTCGTTTAATGTTATTGCCATTATTGCTGGCTTTAATAGCAAACACTTGTTATATAGCCCCAGTATTAGCACAGCAAAATACAAGCCAACAAACGCATACCGAAACGCTTGATTGGAAAACCATACAACCCGTAGCTGCCGGGAGTCTTAACAATAATGATGATACCAATATAAACGGAGAAGCCGACTTGGGCAGCAATGCCCAACCTGCCGCCTTATTTGCAGGAGCTGCCTTTAATTACCCACAGCACAACTGGCCAATTTACGCCAAACGATTGCCTGTTGCCTATACCGGGCAACATAAAATAAGCCTGACAGATGCCCAATACGAAGCCCTGCCCTTGGCCTACACCCCCACAAATACAAATATAATTACCGAGACCATTGAGCCAGAAATAAAAACAGCTAACGACAAAGGTTTACCCGTAGTAATGGTATCCTTTATTCCTATCCGGAAAAACCCCGCCTCCCCCTCGGGTTACGAAAAACTAACACATTTTACCCTCAAAATTAGCACAACAGCAAACCAACCTAACCCAAATAACCCCGCCAAAGACCCCGCCCGCATCTACACCGAAACCTCGGTTTTAGCCAATGGACAATACTACCGGTTTATCGTAAACAAAGATGGCGTTTGCCGCATTGACCGCAATTTTTTAAAACAGTTAGGAATTTCAACAACGGTTAATTTTGCCAATTTCCATATTTACGGCAATGGCGGCGGAGCCCTGCCCGAACTTGCCGGAGCCGCCCGAACAGACGACCTGCGCGACAACCCACTTCAAATAAACGACCAAAATAAAAACGGCATTTTTGACGATGCCGACTACGCCCTTTTTTATGCCCAAGGCCCCGACCAATGGACGTATAACCCCAGTTTACAGCGCTTTGAACACCAAAAACATCCCTACGCAACAGATAATAGCTATTTTGTAGGTATTAATAGTTTGCCCGTTAAAATTATGCCTGTTCAGGCTGCACCTACACAAGCACCTACGCAAACAGCTACCACTTTTAACGACTATTACTTTCATGAAGCAGAAAAGAAAAACTTAATACATAGTGGCCGCGAGTTTTATGGCGAAGAGTTTAGTGCCGTAACTACACAAACCTTCAATTTTACCGCACCCAATATTACTCCCGCAAGTACCGTAACCATCAAAGGTTTATTTGCAGCAAGGTCGGTGGGGGCAAGCAGTAGTTTTACCCTAAAAGCTGCCAATAAAACAGCCAACACACCTAATATTGGAACAGTAACACCCGGCTACGAAAAATCCTACGCCCGCAATGGGCAATCTTTTTTAATTTTTGAAGCCTTAGGCGACCAAATTCCAGTTGAGGTTACTTATAATAAAATTGACCCCACTGCCGTAGGCTGGCTTGACTATTTAGCCGTAAACGTAACCCGCAACTTAGTATTTAACACCGGACAATTATTATTTAGAAACGTTAAAACCTACCAATCCGGAAACGATGCCTCGTGGACAAGTTTTGTTTTAAGCGGCAATACTACTAACGTAATCTATTGGGATGTTACTGACCCCACAAACGCAGTACAACTTACACCAACGGCAAACAATTCAACCGTTACCGTACAAACCAACGTGTTGCGCCAGTTTATTGCCTTTGATGGTACCGACTTTGTAACGCCTGCTGCTATTGATATTAATGCAGGTGGAGGTCAAATACCAAACCAAAATTTACATGCTGTTGCTTTTCCGGATTTAATTATAATTACACACCCCGATTTTTTAACCGAAGCCGAGCGTTTGGCAAAATTTCATACCGAACACAACGGCTACGAGGTATTATTGACAACCATTCAAACGGTTTATAACGAATTCTCATCGGGAACGCCCGATTTAACAGCTATACGCGACTTTGTAAAGATGTTTTACGACCGCGCCGAAAACAATCCGGATAAAATGCCCCAATTTTTAACCTTGTTTGGCGATGCCTCGTATGATTACAAAAATATTGAATTTGAAGAGGGTATCAACCAGAACTTTGTCCCTACTTTTGAAACAGCCGAGTCAATAGAAACTATTGACACCTATTGCACCGATGACTACTTTGCCGTTCTTGACGACAACGAGGGCAATAATTTGGAGGATGTAGCCTTACAATTAGATATTGCCGTAGGCAGACTGCCCGTCCACACCAAAGACCAGGCCCGCCAAGTAGTTGATAAAATTATTAACTACGCCACCAATACCAAAACACTTGGCGACTGGCGCACTAATTTTAGCTTAGTTGCCGACGACGAAGACGGCAATTTACATTTAGAAGATGCCGAACTTCATGCTAATTATTTAGAAACTAATTTTCCGGAATATAACGTCGAAAAAATATATTTCGACTCGTACCGCCAACAAACAACCCCAGGCGGAAATCGCTACCCCGATGTAAATAGTGCTATCAACAGCCGTGTTTTTGCCGGAAATTTAGTAATGAACTACGTTGGGCACGGCGGCGAGTCGGGGTGGGCGCACGAGCGCGTGCTCGGTACAGGCGATATTGCCTCGTGGACAAACTATGATAAATTGCCTTTGTTTATAACCGCTACTTGTAGTTTTAGTCGTTACGACAACCCCGGCCTTACCTCGGCGGGCGAGGTGCTGATTACTACACCCAATGGCGGCTCAATTGGCAATGTTACTACCGTTAGGTTGGTATATGCTAGCTCGAACCAACGCATGAACGAAGATTTTTTACATCATTTGTTTAAACCCATCAACGGAAAAATGCCCGCTATTGGCGAGGTGCTGCGGCGCGGTAAAAACGATGCGGCAATTACCGGCACCAACAATCGTAAATTTGTGTTACTGGGCGACCCCGCCATTACTTTGGCTTACCCGCAATACCAAGCCGTTGCAACAACCATTAACAGCAAACCAGTGGGCAACGGCAGCTTAGATACCCTAAAAGCCCTGAGCAAAGTTACCATTACCGGCGAGGTGCGCGATGCCCAAAACCAACGCCTTAACAGTTTTAACGGCAGGGTTTACCCCACTATTTTTGATAAACGGGTAAACGTGCCTACTTTAGCGAACGACTCGAAAAGCCCCGTTACTACGTTTAGTTATTTCCGGAATATTATTTTTAGGGGCAATGTATCGGTTACTAACGGCGAGTTTGCCTTTTCGTTTTATGTTCCTAAAGATATTGCCTATCAAATTGGAAATGGTCGCCTTAGCTTATATGCCGAAAATGGCCAAACTGATGCTGCCGGTCAAACCAATAAGTTTTTTATTGGTGCTATTGACAATAACGCAGCCAATGACTTAACGCCGCCTGAAGTAGCCGTGTTTATAAATGATGAATCGTTTATTGCCGGTGGCACTACCAACGAAGACCCCGTTTTAATTGTAAAAATTACCGACGAGTTTGGCATTAATACCGTAGGTAATGGCATTGGCCACGATATAACAGGTGTGCTTAATAACGACGAAAAAAATGTATTGGTACTGAACAATTTTTATAAATCGAGTTTAGATAAATACAACGAAGGCTCTATTGCTTACCCTTTGTATAATTTATCGCCCGGACTACATCAAATTAGTGTAAAATGCTGGGATATTAACAACAATTCAGCCAAAGGTTACACCGAGTTTGTAGTGGTTAAAGATGCCAAATTAGCCCTCGAACATGTACTTAACTACCCCAACCCCTTTATGGATCAAACCTCGTTTTGGTTTGAGCATAACCGCCCCGGCGACAATTTAACCGTTACCGTGCGCATTATGTCGTTATCGGGTAGGGTGGTTAAAACACTGCGTACCCAAATTACCGCTGCCCCAAAACGCATTAGCGATGCCCTTATTTGGGATGGTTTAGATGAGTTTGGCAGCCCCATTGGGCGCGGGGTTTATGTTTACCAAATAAGCGTTACCGATTCGCGGCAAGAAACCGCCCGAAAATTAGAAAAATTAGTAGTACTGCGCTAATAATTGGCTCTAAAATATGTTTTTTTGATTATTGGTTTGTTATGGTTTTGGCAGTAATATCTTTTTCATTGTTGTTTTTTTCGTCTAAGCAAAGGCTTTAATTTCATCTATTGTATGGCCTAAATTTATATCACGTCTTTTAGCTTGCGATCGTCTATACATATCCATAGTTATACTCTTATGGATATTTTCATCAACATGAATTGTACCGCCAGTCTTATTTACATGTTCTATGGCATTAGAAAGTGCATAAATAATAAAGCTTTCTTTGTTTTGACCTTCAAAAACAGTAGTATAATTTTTAGCGGGTTCAGGCGTAAATTCGCTCTCTTCTTTGGGCTCAATTATTGAATCTACAATAGTTTCTCTATCGGAAATTTGCTCAATACTGGTTGGCTCAACCGTTGATTCTAATACCGGCGCTTCTATTGAAGTTGCTTTTACCGTATTTTCCGATATTTCAAATCTTTTTGGGTCTCTTATTAATTCTTCGCCAACTCCAAGTATTTTTAAATACGATCGTTCCTCTAATCTATCTGCGTATAGTTTTTTTACTTCATTAATATTTTTCATATTCATTGGGAACTTTTTGTTAAAATCAGTTTCTAAAATATAGAAGCCTTCTTTTTTTATTATTTCTGACGTAATTCCAAGTTCTTCTTTTAATCTTTCTTGAAGATATTCTGAAAATCTTACAGGTATTGTTGTAATTGGAGTTGCGATTGTCTTTGGGAAAAGTATTTCTTTATTGTACGGAACATTTTTAAGTGTGGTTAAAACATTTTCGACATTTTCTTTAAAGGCTTCAAAATTAGCATCAGTATCAGCAAGTAAAGCATAAAAATTTCCAATTATTTTAACTACTTTAAATACACTTGTGCTGTCATTAGGAACTGAATTTTTTAATTTTAATACACCAGTACTTGGCTTCCTACCAATAGCTGATGGATTAGTAAAACCAATTTTTACTTTGTGTTCTTTACTAGATTTATTAAAAAGAATATTGTCTATTGATGAAAACTTAACTCTTTTATTGTTTTTGGTATTAAATTCGGTTTTGTCTTTAAATTTATCTTCATAAAAAATAAAGTAATGTTGTTCCATATGTTCCGGATGGTGCATATCTTCACTTTTTAAGACTGTGTAATCTATATTTTCAGGTTTTACTTTTTCACCTTTAAATATATTTTTTAAATTTTTTGCTTTTGGTAATAATGGCGCAAGTAAATAACCAGCTGTTCCAATTTCCGGAGTTTCGTTTGCCGGATTAACCATTAAAGAAATAAGTTTATTTAAAACTGTAAAATTTTTAAAATTACTATCTCCTACAACATTAACATTATTAAGGACGCCAGAGGGAGTTATAAAACTCAGAATTTTTTTAAATTTAGTTTTTTCAAATACATCATCTTTCACCGGTTTAAACTTCAATATAACTGGAGTAATTTCTTCTTTGCTTGCTCTTGCTTTAGCAACATTTTGGTTGTTAGCAAAAGAAGGATTAGCCATAAAAAACCATAGTTTAAAAATGGATGGCATTAAATCCTTAATTGTTACACCTTTGTATATGTTTGTATCATAAATCGGGTCTAATGAATTGCTAAGGTAGTTTTTTAAAAATGTTGTCCCTCTTTCAACCAATGGTGCAGACAAATCAGAAGGTAATACCCTAATTAAATTATATATTGAACTAGAAATACCAGTTTGATATACACTAAGTGCAAGTAACTTTTGTAAGAATTCTTCTGTTCTTTGAAATGTTTTTAAAGTTTCCACAGTAACCATAGGATTATTTCTATATTTCTCTGTTAAATAATTCAAATAGTTACTATCATTAATAGATTTTTTTATCAATGATTGTTCAGGATTTAACAGTATTCGCCGCCTAGATTTTAAATAGTTTTTATACACTCGTTCTAACCCATTTATGAGTTGACTATTAGAACTGCCAGTGTTTGCTTTTCCAATTAACGATAAATTATTAATATTAAATGTAGTATTATTTCCTAGAGCGAAAATATCCATTTCAACTTCACCATTATTTTTTAGTTGTAACACACTATTTAATATTCCAAGCCCTTTTGCCATTTCATTATTATTATCTATAGACAAAGAAAATTGATTTAATATTTCTTCAAATGAAAAATTATAAATTGCAGAATTAACTTCTCCTAGCTCATCTTCTAAAATTCTTATTTTGGTATCTACATCTGTAGCTGCCATTCCTGTATTAATCATACGTTCATGTAAATTTTCTAAAATTGCTTTTTTGACGGCCATATCAAAAAATGCTGAAAAGACTATTAAATCATTAATTAATTTTTGTTTGAAACTAATCTTAGATGCTTTTGCAAGTTTTCCATAGAGTTTTGTCATGTAATCTATAAATGGGGCAAATCTTGGAGCTATTCTTAAATCTTCAAACATATTTTCATACTCTCTTTGCGATTTATAAAACATAGATTGAGAGCTTTCATTTTTTATTCTGTCAAAATCTTCTTTACTTATTAAATGATTACCAGCATCGATTCTTTTTATTGCATTTTGTATTTCTTGAACCTCAACAAAGTTTTTTGGTTCTTGTTTGTCTGGCATTGCTGCTTTTCCCAACACACTGTACGCAGCACTAATAATTTCTAAATCAAGAAAATATAAAATTTTAAAATAATCTGATTCTGTTTTTTCTGATTCTGTTTTTTCTGCTTCAGGATTATTCTTTCCTTCTATATGCTTTTTAAGAGCTTCAATTTTTTTAAGCTTTTTTTCTCCTTCTGAATTGAATATACTATCATACTTAATAGTATTAGATTCAGTGTTTAAAAATTCTAATGTAGGACTATTTTCCGCTATTTTTAAATTTCTATCTTGTAAAAATTTTGCTAGAAAATCTTTGTTTTTTAAGTTTAGGAATTTACCTTTATCATTAACTTGCCCTTTACTAACCATTGATTCATTTGCGGCTCTTGCAACTAAAAATTCATCTAAAATTGGAGATGTTAAGAAATCCAATACAGCTTCATATCCAACTCCTCTTGCTATTAAATATTGAGCTATTGTCATTGTTTCGGTTTTTAAATTTAAAAGAGTAGATTTAAGGGTTTTAACATTATCTACTTGCAAACTTACAAGTTCAGAATTTACAACAGATATAAGATTTCCATCTTCATCTACTAAGCTGGCTGTTGATAATGAATCACCAATATCACCTATAAATACATAAGTAGAAAGATTTCTTTGTTCAAAATCTCTATAACTATTTCCAGCATAAGCATCCCTAAGCGGTATATTTAATTGTGATAGTATTCTTTGTAATGATTGATTAACGGCTACAATGCCAACATTGAACTTAGCGTGATTCATTATTTCATTATTTAATACATTTTCTACTGGATTAATTATTCTTGACAATAATTTATTGCGTTGTTGTACATCTGCTTTAAATACTTTCAATTTATTATACACTTCGTTAGTAGTATCAATTGATATAGCGGATAATAATTGTCCGGCATTAGCTTTGTTTAAGATTAAATTTTTTTCTGCTTCAAAAAGTTTGTGCAAATGATATGCTTGGCTAATGTTTTCAAGTTGCAATGCTCTCTTTTCTGTTGCATATAATTTTCTAAATTGATCTTCTCTTTCTTCTAATGCTTGTTCATTTTTTGCTTCTATTTCTGCATTTTCTTGCGTAATTTTTGTGTATAAATTGTGTAATGTTTCGCCTTGTTCCTGTTCAATTTCATCCATTTCTTCAGCTTGTTCAGCAGTTAAAAAATTAATCATTTCTTGATTTTCTATTAAAGTAGTTACAAGTAAATTTTCAAGTGCATAAATATTAGCCTTTAACATATTATGAAGTTTATTATAGTTGTCTAAAATAACTTCATTTTCTTGAGTATTTCCTAATTCTTTTTTAGCATTTAACAATAAGGTAATAACATCTTGGTATTGTTTAATTATCTTTGTTATTTTTTTAGCTTCACCATTTTTTGAAGTAGATCTTAATAAATTTCGTATTGCATCGTTTATTGATGGGTTATCAATTAATTTTGCTATTGACTTCAAAGGTTTGGAAAATGACTTTAAAAGTACTGAAGATTTATCTTTATATAAAATTTGTAGATTTTTAACTTCGGTTTCTAATGGGACACCAGAAATTACAGTTTTTTTCTTTCCTTTTCTTTTTAATGTGCGTGATGGAATTTCTTTTAACTCCATTAAATTATTATACGCATGTTTGCTAAAAGGTTTTATCTTCTTAAAAATGTCTAATTCATCAGATGATTTTTTTATTTGCTCAACTCTATCTACTCTGTTTTTATTTTCTTGTTTCCATTGTTCATAATCGTTTTCAAGAATATTTTCCTGTTCTAATAATTCAGTGTCAAAGTATAACTGCTGTTTATCAATACTAAATCCGGAACCTTCTTTAGCAACTACTTCAGAATTGACATATATATAATTTGCTTTTGTTGGAGGATAAAATTTAATAACAGAAAATACATTGTTAGAAGATAATTGTTGGTTTGGAATACGAAGTCCTATAAGCATTATAGCATCCTCGCCTTTGGCTAATTTTTCAGCTATATAATTATTAACAAAATCTATTGCCGTTAAGAGAGTGTGGTTTGCATTTTTATTTTCTTCCATTTTATTGGCAAAGTCAATAAACTTTTTACGCCATTTTAATGGTACAGACATTCTAACTTGGGATGGACGAATATTAGGATTTTTTTCCTCTGTGTCAGCATAAAAGGCATTTGATGTATTAGCTAAATATTTGCCAGACTCATGCAATTCAAGTGGTGTATTAATTGCTTCTAAACCTAATGAGGCTACTTGTACTGCAGCATTTCCGGGGCGCTTAATTTTAATTAATACATTAGAAATTATACTTAATAATACTGGCTCAATTGCATATCTATTGGGCAACGCCTCAATAGCCCCTGTATCAATTAAGTTTTCAATAGAACTTATTATGTTATCTGCAGAAGATTTATTAATTGCTTTTTCTTTTATTACATCAATCATATCTTGCATATTTGCAAGTTTAAATTTACCATCTGATGTTTCAGCATAACCAAGTAATAATTTTAAATCCCTTATTAATATTGCCATAAGTGCATTTGTATGCTCTAAAAATTGTTCTTTGGAAGCATATAAAGAACTTCTCAATAATTTTTCCTCTTCTTCTAAACTATTCCAGATATCAAATAGATTTCCATTCTTTTCTTCTTCTTCTTCAGATAAATAGAAATCAATTGGAACACCATTAACTTCTAAATCGCCAAGTATATTTTTCCTTTTCTGAACGCTGTCAATAATTTCAGTTTTCTCCCTGCTGTCTATTTCCAACTGCTCTTGGACATATTGCCAATCTAAATAACTTTCATAACTTATATCAAAAGTATCAGTTGCATTTCCACTTTCATCTTTAATTAACAATCCTGCTGAATTAAAATTACCAAGATATTTTATTGTTTCAATTTCCCCAGTTGTAATATCCATAATATTTTCTTCAACTTCTTCATACCATTTATGAGTTTTCCTGACACCAGACTTTGCACCACTTACAGTATGGTAAAAGTCAATACCATGATCAATCATAAACCGCATCTTATCAAATTGTTTGCTTCTTGTTGCTGGAGTACCCCCCCTTAATATTGAAGGCATTAAAACATCATAAGCATGTTTTCTTACTGATATGACTGCTTCTCTTGTGTCTATTGCTGCAACCATCCATTCATCTCTATTTTCATAGCTATTACCGATATATTTACTTTTTTCTGGTGTAAATGGCTCAAGTTTTGCTAATAATTCATCTGTGGTTATGAAAACACTTTCTCTATTAACAATTTTTTTTAATTCTTTTATTTTTATAAAATTTGTTGCAAGAATTTCCATAGAAGTATAATTGGCTTTTTCTCCATCTATTGCTCTAATAGCATCCGCATAAACAAATAATTCAAACTCAAGTGTTAATTGATGTCCGGGTTCCCATGCACCTTGATTATCTTTAAATGTTGCATAAGAATAAATGTTTAACCAACTTTGACCATCGTCAATAACCATGTTTTCAAAATGAGTTGCTTGTTCAGTCGCATATTTCTTTGCTTTTGTTTGTATAGTATCCTTTGACCATTTCAAAGATCTTCTATCAACTTCCTCTCCATTTACTGTTTTTACTATGCTTACTATACTTCCATCAGCGTCTCTTTCAAATTTAAAACTATCTTTAAATTTTTTAATTAATTCATCCTCTTT
Source organism: Sphingobacteriales bacterium (assembly GCA_016706405.1). Lineage (NCBI taxonomy): Bacteria > Pseudomonadati > Bacteroidota > Sphingobacteriia > Sphingobacteriales > Sphingobacteriales bacterium. The sequence goes on along the minus strand of JADJJT010000001.1, from coordinate 1,671,819 downwards.
TGATGCCTTAAATTTTTTAAGTAATTCTGCCCTAACATGATTTCCGTGTATGTGTAAATCTTCAAGCTTGATTATACTTAATGCATTTTTTAAGATTGTTTTGAACTCCTTAGTTTTACTATATTCTGCAGCTAAATTTTTTAATTCCTCATTTAGCTTATTATTTACATAATGTTTAATTTGGGCTTCCCGATATTCAAATAACTTAGCTTCATTTGCTCTTTCTAATATATTTTTTCGGTGTTTTTCAATAGTTTTCCTTACAAAATCAACACTTGAACTTCTTCTTTTTTCTTCTGTTCCAATAATCTCTCTTGCTGAACCATCATATTTAGCTGGAGTTTTATTTCCGTAATTAATCTTGTCTCTTAAACCCTCATTTCCAATAATTTCAGCCGCTGTTATATGTAAATCTTCAGAACTTGTCATTAAAGTCACATCTACTTTACCAGTAGATGATTGTAGATTAAAGCGCTTAAATGCGTTTACAGCATCCATATAAACTCTAGGATCACCAAAAAATAAAAGCATTTCTTCTATGTGCCCCATAGCTTTATTCAACCAAACATTTTCAATAATTTCATACTCTATTTTGTTGCTTTCATGGTGATTTTCAAAAAATTCAGATTTTATTGCCGTTGCAAAATGAGCAAATTCTCCTTCAATATTTCTCACCTCATCAATAACTCCATATTTTAATAAAACATCTTTAAACTGTCTTATTTTGTCGGTTATATTTGCAGCCATTAAATTTACAACTTTGTCATATATTGTCTTTTCCACACTTTTAGAAGCTGCTGTAACAACATTTTGTAAATCTAGATTTGCTATTGTAGCTTTAATTCCGCCTTGAAACATTCCAAATGGTTCATTAGCTATAAAATCATCAAAAACACTTTCTTGATTTACAGAACCATCTTTTTCATATCCGTTAACTCCTGCCCCCTGCACATGTGTTCTGCTCGTTAAAGCATTGGTTTTAAATTCTTGTTGCATAATTGGCAAAATAGCCGCAATAAATTTTCCTATTGCAGTCATACCTTTTGGAGCACTATAAGATTCTATTCCATCTATTATTTTTATAATTTTATTAGCTAATCTTTTAGAATATGCATACTCGAAAATATTAGTGTTGTAACCTCCTAAGTCAGTTTTGTGCTTGGTTTTAATTATGTAGGTAGTACTTCTATCAGCGTGTTGCACTACTCTATGAACTCCGGCTAATTCATTTACCATTGTTTGAACAAGCGCTTCTGTGTTGTTTAGTTTGGCTGTTTCAATACTTGTCCCATTTTCCATATTTTTAAATGGTTTAACACGCTAAAAGTAAATGGTTCTTCAAACAGAATTTTTCTAAAATAGCTTGAGAACTTAGTTTTACTGTGTAATAATTCTGGTGAATATAAGTATAATAAATATAGTTTTTTACCAATTCTAAACTGATCTTTGGCTTCTGAACTTTTAGGGTAAAGTGTATCGTCTCTGTATTCCCTAAAATGCTCTAGTAAACCCTTTAATTCTTCTATTATTTCTACTTCAACTTGGTTAACTTCTTCAGGATTTTTGGTATTTTTTCCCCTTAATTGTACTTGAAACAGTAATTTTTCTTTTGTAATATCATTATCTATAATTTCGTTTAGCTCGACATCGTTATAAAAATCAAAAGCTTTTAATTTTGACACAATTAAAGTTTGATATGTATATTGTGATACAGAAAAATAAGTTTTTCCATCCGGCCCTTTTACAGCATTTGTAATTCGTTCATACATAGGTTCAATCACATCAGCAATATCATTAATTCTACCGCTTACGCCTTGTTTTATACCGCCATCTTTAACAGCAAAAATATAATTTAAAAACTTTAAAGCATTTTCAAAATCAGCACTATCACCAATATTTTGTTTAACATGCCCAGTAAATCCGTCAATGCTCTTAGCTAACTCTACAACGCCTTTATCTGCCATATTATATACCGCCATATCTGGTATATACAGGTTTAAGGAATTAAAAAATTCAATTAAGTTTGCTCTAGTTTTGGGTGAAGTTACGGTTAATCCATCAATAACTTTATCTGTTATGTCAGCACTATCAAATATTCGAATGCCAAATATAGTCCGTAGATTTCTTTTATCTTTGGCAGCAGCTATTTTTTTTAAATATTCTGCTTTAATTTTTGTCCTAATTAATTCTCTGGTTGTGTTTTTATTTTCATTTATTGGATATATATTTTTGCCGTTTAAAGCAGTAATCATATAAGTATAATTAAAATTAGAAAAAGATTGTATAAATAAAGCTTTTAAAGAATCGTCTGCTTCTTCATCTTTGAAAAAGAATTGGTTAATATTTTCTAAAAATATACGATAATTTTTTCTTTTGCGTTTGGCAAGTGCAGAAAGTTTTGTTTCAAATAGTTCAGGTGGAGTTGATGATAAATCTTCTAATAATGAGGCTAAAAACCTATTAAAATCTTTTGGGTTATATAGCCCAAATATTCCAGTTGTATTGTGGTCTATGTTTCTTAGCTGGTTAGAACTATTGTATATACCATAAAGTAAAAGTTTTATTTTCTGATTTATGGTAGTTCTAGGGTCTATTGTTGCTTGAATCGTAAAATCTGTCTTTTTTCTTTGGTTTTCATAATTATCTTGCTCTGCAGTATTATCTTGTGCTATTTTAGAATTTGCTTCATTACTATTTTCCACACCATCAGCTTCTTCTATAATTTCGTCTTCATTTGTAATAACTTCATCTGCAGCGGGATTTTCAATTTTATCGTCTTCTGTAATTACAGCAGCATTTTTAAAGGTTACTTTAAGCCCTACAATTGCATTAATTTCCTTTTTAACTTCTTCAAAAAAATCTATTTCAAATTTGTCCCTGCTGTCTTTACTATTAATATAGCTAGCCATATAATTATAAAGGTGTGTCGCCTTTATCGTTTCGGGGCGGTAATAAAATAAAGCGTTATTTTTTATTTCTTCAGCAGTTAATTCTTTATTTACTTTGGCTTTTTCTAGGGCATCTGTTCTCACAAAAAACATTGTGGCAACAAACTCTTTCAAAGCTTCCTCAAATACACTATTAATTTCTAGGGATTCCCTGTTATAAAAAGATGATTTTATTGAGGGTAAAAGTTTATTTACAACTATACCAGCAACAGATGCTATTGCTTGATTAATTTGTGTAGCATCTAGATTAAAATTAAAATTAGCATCTGTAATTTCTCCTTTTTTATTTACATAATCCGAAGCAGTTAAAAAAACCATGTTTGCAGCACCATGAATAATATCGCTACTTTGCACAGAATTAGAAAATTTACCTGCACCTATTTCCTGAAATAGGTTAAGAATATTATCAGAGAGTTGCACATTTAAAGCTGCATATTCTGCATCAAAATAGGTTTCTCTAATTCCTAAAAACCCTTTAATAAGCGCTAGTAAACGTTGGAATAAGTTCATTTTCTTTCTTTCAAATTTATTTTTCTCACTCCTGTTTTGTTTAATATAATATTCAGGCATTAACATAAACATACGAAACTCTTCAGCAAATATTTCCTCAATTAAACTTGCATCCGACCCACCATATCCTTGAGAACGTTTATAATCTAATATTTCTTTTATTTTAGGATTTGCGGCAATAAATTCTTGTATTAATTCATCTCTTTGTGCATCAGTTAAAAACCTACGCCAAACTCTGTGAAATGCTTCGTGATATTCCGCTCCAGTAACATAATTGTCAGAAGATAATAAAATTCTTCCATCTTCTGTAAATTGCCCAACTGCATCGCCGTCTATTAATCCGGGTGCTGTTTCGAAGTCTGTAAAGCTTTCACCAAAAAGGCTTTTTAGGTTTTTCTCTATGGCCACTTCAACTGTTATTAAATCGGAAAATGAATTTACTACTGCATTCTTTTTCTCTTTGGGGTTTTGACCGTAAGGATAAATTCCAACAAAGCCAATCATGAGTTTGCTGCCACAATTGCCTTCAAATCGGAAAGAAAATATTCTTGATATTGCTTCCTCAGTGTCATTACAAGTAGAAATCAATTTATGCAATACCTCATTTGTAATACACATCACTTTTATAGTGTTGAAGTCGCGATTAAGTGTGGGATAAGGAACGGCAATAAAAAGGGTAGCACCCAAAGCCTTACTACTTATTTCCAATAAACTATTACTTTTAAAAAAAGTTTTAGGAATTTTTGTATCTGTATTTTTTTCGCCAAACCGACCCATATAGATAAAGTTTTAAAAAGTTTACCTGACAAATATAGCTAAAAAAACAACTATTTTAAAAACCTCTCTTTCAAACCAACCAACGCTTGCAGACAAATATCCGGAAAAAGATTTACCAACCCAATTTATAAAAACCTAAGAACTGCCTCCGTAGTCAACGCTTTAACTATCTTCGCCCTTAGGTTTTTTCATCGAAGTTGTTTGAAAAATCAAACGCTTATTTTTGACAAAATCCACTGCCTAAACGTAATTAGTCCTACGGTTTTATCTCCAGAATCAGATAAGGTTTTGGCCAAAAAACCTACAAAATTGTTCGCCGAACTACTGTCGCTGCTCCGTAGTCAAAAATTGGCTACCATTTTTACCTCGTTTACAAAGGCAATAATTGGATGATGGCTTAATCTGCCTTTTCCCTTCGGATTATAACCACATCAAACGCTTGTTATAAATGCCTCTAATAGCACCGCTAAACTATGACCCCAATTTGAATTTTGAGTCGGTAAATCACTGCAATTTGTAACTTGTGCGCCAAAGCCAATTTGTTGCCAACATTTGCTGCAAAAATACCATTCCGCCCCATGGCGTAATCTCTTTGTTGGTAAAGGATATACCGAATTTCATACGCTTCTTTTCTCTAACGCTGCGTATTAGAAATTTAGCAACAAAATTAACCATTTTTTTCTAGTGCGGCAGTTGTTTTTATCCGGATATTTTTTTGTTAGGGTACTACAACAAGGTTAATCTATCTTTGCAACAATACGTGCATTGGCGCGGCGCAAATAATTGCGGTCGTTAAAAATACGCATCATCATAACAGCGCCTTCAATTTCGGCAAGGCTGTCTTGTGCCATTGTTTGTGCGGTGGCGGCATCAAATTTAGATGAAAATATGTGCTGCAGAGCGTTTACCCACTCGGTAAAGAAATCTTTTACCATACTCGATAATTCCGGAATTGTGCCTGCCGTTTCAAGGGCTAAATTGCCAAATAAGCAACCGCTTTCGGAGGTAAAATATTGCGTTTCACAAATATCGGCCAAAATTTGTAATTTTTGTTTATTGCCCAAAGTTTCATCGTAAGCATGTTTAAAAGCCTCGCGCGTGAAATAAGTGTGCATATATTCAATTACTGCGTGCATTAATGCCTCTTTACTTTTAAAATAATGATACAAACTGCCCTTTTGTAATTCGCAAGCATCGGCAATATCTTGCATACTAGTATGGTTATATCCTTTGCTTCTAAACACTTTAAGCGATTGTTTTACTACGTATCTCTCGTCAACTTTTTGTTTTGGCATAAAATAAATTTGTCAATAATTGATTGTTTTTGGGTAGTTTTGTTGTAAGGTTCGCCTGCTTCTAACTGTTTTATAATATTTCAACGGGCAAATGTACGGCAAAATTACCGATGAGCAATATTTTACACCTTTCGGCTGATGCTTCGCATACGGTTTACAGTAAACAATACCAAACACATTACCATTCGATACATGGTGCCATACAAGAGTCGCAGCACGTTTTTATAAACTGCGGACTTGGTTATTTTTTGGAGCAGTTCGTTCTGAGTAAAGAGCAGCCTGTAATCCGGATTTTTGAAATGGGTTTTGGCACCGGATTAAATGCTTTTTTAACCTTTATCGCCCTGTTGGAACAGCAAAAGCAAAACACACTAAAAAAGAAACCGCCACTTACCATTTTTTACGAAACCGTAGAAGCTCATCCATTACCTTTACATGTAACGGCCCAGCTTAACTATGCAAATTTTTACAAAGAGGTTGTACCCAATGCGCCGACCTTTTTTAGCCAACTGCATAGCTGCCCAAGCAATAAATGGCAAACTTTAACAATACCAACCGAAACGGGTGTACACTTTAACCTGTTTAAACACCATGCTACACTACAGCAAGTTTTGCCAAGCCTGCCCCGAAACCATTACAATCTTATTTATTTCGATGCTTTTGACCCTAATGCCCAACCTGAACTTTGGCACCCCTATGTATTTGAGGCACTATATACGGCCACTGCACCGCAGGGGGTATTTACTACCTATTGTGTTAAAGGGGTGGTGCGGCGCGCCTTGCAGTGTGCCGGATGGCATACCCAAAAACTACCCGGCCCACCTGGCAAGCGACAAATTTTAAGGGCTATAAAAAACTAAACCAAAAACCCACTTCGCAAACGAAGTGGGTTTTTGGTTTAGTTGGCCGTATGATTTATTGATTGCACCTTAAGCATAACCAATAATATAAACTAACCATATTATTTTATTATTTGTCGTCCTTATCATTTAAGTCAAAGGTAAAGCCAAACCTAAGTGTATTATCTAAGGGGCTGTTAAGCGTGCCGCTACCGCTTGGAATAATATAGGCAAAATTAAAGCCAAAAACACTGTATTTTAAGCCCAAACCAAGGGTAAAATATTTGCGGTTGCCTTTACATTTGCTTTCGTTAAAATGGCCGGCACGTAAGGCAAATTGTTTATTATACAAATACTCAAGACCTACTGAGTACATAAGCTCTGAAAGTTCTTCGCCGGCACCGTCGGGTGCATCGCTAAACGAGCCAAACATACCACTTAACAGTGATTTTTCTTTCCAGTCGGGGACGTTTGGGTCGCCGCCGGCTAATTCGGCGGTAGGGGTAGGCGTCATTAGTTTGTTTATTTCGGTAGTAAACAAAATGCTGTTATGGTCGTCAATTTCGGTATTTAGGGCGGCGGCAACACCTAAGTTAATGGGTATAAAATCTTTTACATTTTCTTCGGAGTACGATACTTTGTTGCCAATATTAGTAAGTGCTGCACCTATATTAAGCTGGTTGCCCTGGCCAAACCAGTTTGCTTTTTTGCGGTAAAACATAGAGATATCGGCGGCGGCGGCTTGGGCGGCACGTGCAATATTACCCGAGTTAATTTCCTGTCCTTTTGCTAGGTCGGAGCGGATGTATTTAAGGGTTATACCCATACCAAAATCGTTGCTAAGTTTGCGAGCATAAGCCACGTCAATGGCAAACTCATTTGGGTTATATTGTCCGGTAATATTGCCGCCAATATCGGTAAAGGTTATATTGCCCAACGAAAAATACCGCAACGAAAGCCCTAATGATTGCAGTTTATCGGCTTTGTAATATCCGGCAAGATGCGCTATAAAAATGTCATCAACTAATTGTTTTAGCCAAGGGGTGTATGATAGCGTTAGGCCGGCTTGGTTGTCAATAAATGCCAATTTTGAAGCATTGTGGTATATAGCCGCAGCGTTTGGCATAGTGGCAATGCCGGCCTCGCCCAAACCGCCTGTAGCAGCATCGGGGTTAATACGCAAAAAAGGTATTGCCGTGCCTACAATATTTGAACAACTAAGGCTGTCGCTGCCGTTAGTGTCGCCTGTTCCAATTTGTGCTTGCGCGGGCATTGTTAAAACCAAGGCAAAAACGGTTGCTAAAAAACAGCAACAAAATTTACAAAAATTCATCATAATGTTGAATGATACAATAACGTTTACAGTAAACAAATTAATTTAACACATAAATAAAAAAACCCCGACAAACATCAAACATTTTTTTTAAAAAAAATGAACGTGTTTGGCTAAAATAACTACGGATAAAGCCCATCCGGGGCAATTAGGTGTAAAACTAACTCGTTAAAGTAACGGTAATTGTGTTAATAAGATGCTTATGCTATGCAAAAATGGTGTTTTTTCCGGAAAAAACCAAATAGTACTTTAAATTTGCCTAGCAAAGGTAGTATTTTTTTAAATCAAAAAACATCAATCTATTAATTTGACTTCGCAGGCTAAGTTGTGAATGACGTTATTGGCTTTGCAAGCGTTGCATGAACGCGAGATAAGTTTTATTTAAAAGGAGTATTCATCTAAAGCATCCGGATAAATTTTTTAATGGCTTGTTGTATCTTTGCAAACTATTTGTTGTCTATTTCAGGGGTGGCACAATATTGCCGTTTATTTTATTTTATCATCCATAATCCATGAAAACTATTTTTAGAGCTTTTGCGCTTGTAGTACTATGTTTTATTGCCAACTGGGCGCTGACCTTTAATTTAAAGGCTCAGGCTGCCGGAGGCAATATTGACTCGGTGGGCTACTTAAACCAAGTAAAGTGTACGGTGCAAATAGTAGCCGAAAAACACGTATTAGTGCCCGTTGACAATCAAAATGCCCGGTATAACCCTACTACCGAACTACCGGCTAAATACCAAAAACCTAATTTAGAGGTAACGGTTACTGGTGTAATTGGCTCAATACCACCCAATGTGCGGGCTATCGGCACACCTTTGTTAGTTCGTAGTATTTATGCCGCCGGCGAAGAGCCCAACCCTGCCCAAAAGAAAACGGAAAAAAAGAAAAAAAGGAGAATAGGTTGTAAACATAAAAAAGGAAAAAATTAAGGCCTGTTTTGCTGTTATTACAAATACAAGCATTAGGTTAAGTTCTTTGCCGCATGAAAAAACAAGTTTATATTATACACCAATTTAGGTTTTACTTGCTTGTAATAGGCTTGTTGTTGTTTTTGTTAGGCAGCCTTATTTTACCCTTAGGTGCCAGCCAAACTAACGCCTCGGCACCACTTAACGATAGCGTTAATAATAAGAATGTTAAAACCGAATTATTTGATTGGCGAATTGCCATGCAGGCCGGAAACGATGCTTATGCCGCCGGAAAATATGAAGAGGCTTTAACCCATTACCAGCGTTTACTAAAGCAAGGATTTGTAGGCGGAGATATACCATATAATTTAGGTAATATTTATTGCCAGCTTAAGCAACCAGGGCAAGCTATTTTGTGGTATCAGCGGGCATTACGCGCCCAGCCTAACAATGCCGATATAGCCCACAACTTACAATTTGCACAAACACTAATTGAAAAACCAATTGTCCAACTACCCCCTCCGTTTTATAGCCAATGGTCGGCTGCCGTTTACAACCTATTGCCTGCCGATGTTTGGGCAGGATTAGCCTTATTAACAATTTGGGCTGCCCTTTTAATTGTTATCCGGAATAAAAATAATAAGAGCAGGGTAAGTATAATTTCACCTAAAAAACAGCAAACAGTTTTGGCTTTGCTTGTTGTTTCGGTGGTTTTTTTATTGTGCACCTGGGCTCGCTACCGTTTTGAGGTAAACCATTCCGAAGCTATTGTGATGCAAAATAATACCCCCCTCAATGACAATCCAAACCCTAATGCTACCCCCATAGACACCTTGTCGGCAGGTATTAAATTAACGGTAAAAGCACAATCTGAGGGATGGGCACAAGTGCAACTCCCCGACCTGCGCGAGGGGTGGCTTAATACCGAAAGTTTGACCTATATTTGGTAGCAATTAAAAGGCACTACCTAAGCAGCGCCTTGTTTTGCAAAGATTTTGTGCTTTAATAAATACCAGCGTTATACATCTGTATGATTTTTTTGTGTTTCCGGAAAAGCTTGTTTCCGGAAGTATTTTATTTTTTATCCGGAAGTAAATGAAAATTTATTCACTTTGTCGATAAAAGTGCGGAAAATAATCTTTTTAAAATCATTTTACGCATCATAACACGCTGATAACCAATCATTTATAAAAAATGCTGTTCAAAAACTATTATATTTTATGTTTGAAAACTTCCGAAAAAGCAAAAAAAATGTACTTTTATGGGCTAACAAAACAAAATATTTTTGCACTACAAAACGCAATATCATTCCCTCATTTCAGTCTATTACATCCAACCCAAGTTTTACCCGTCTCTTCTAATTATAAAAACAATTTTACTCATTTGCACCTTTGCACTAATTATTAAACGTCATGCAACCCGCTAATTCATCATTTGTAAGCAACGCCACAGCGGCTGCCCCAGCCCAGCCAAGTCTTGCCGATATTTTACTAAACGATTTAAGTTTTACCGCCACGCTACAATTTAAAAGAGGCGAAACCATTTTTTTAAATAATCAGCAAGCAAACAACATTTTCATTATTAAAGAAGGGCGTGTAAAATTAAGCAACCACTCTGATGATGGGCGCGAAATAATTAAGGCAATATTGATAAGCAACGAAATTTTTGGCGAATCGGCCATTTACAACAGCCAAATGCGAAATGAAACTGCCCAGGCCCTCGAACAAACACAACTGTATGTAATATCGGTACAAGATATACGCGATCGTATTGCCAGCGATGCCTCATTTGCCAATTTATTAATGAACTGGTTAGGTTCAAAAATACAAAAAACACAACAACGCCTTGAGATGTTGGTTTTTAAAAATGCCCGAAACCGGGTGCTACAGTTTATTGTTGATATAGCACACGATTATGGTCGCGCCATCGGTTATGAAATATTAATAAGCCAGTTTTATACCCATAAAGAAATTGCACAACTTACCGACACATCAAGGCAAACGGCAACCACAATTTTAAACGAGATGCGCAAAAGCAATTTGGTTTATTTTAACCGCCACCGTTTACTTATTCGCAATATACAAAAACTTGAATCAATGGCACTGCAGTAGTACAAAATTATTTTTTACATTGTATTTGGTTGTTAAACCTTAATTATATTATATATATTATAAAGGTGTGCTTCCGAGTTAAGCCGTAAAGTTAAATAATAGAACCGCTTTTTACCAGAATTGTAAAAGGCGGTTTTTTTTTATAAAACTGTATGAGTACAGAATTTACAAGTCTTTAAACCCATTATCCTGCTTTAAAGCTGCGCTTTGTATTATTGGCTGTATCATACCCATTTTTTGTTGAAAAAGGGTTAAAACAATGCCATCTGAAAGGCCAATTTTAGGAACCATAACTTGGGTAATACCTGTTTTTTCCATGATATGCAAAAATATTTCTAAGGCCGGAACAATTACTTCAGCGCGGTCAGGGGTAAGGTCTTGCAGGGTTACCCGCTCTTCAATGCTAAGGGGTGCTAACAGGTTATACTCTTGTTTTAAGTAGCGGTAAGGCAAAGGTTGCCCTTTATGGCTTTCAGAAATTTTGAAAAGCCTATTAATATTGCCCCCCGAGCCGATTATTGATAAAGGTTTTTTAGGTTTTATAGTATGTACCAACCATTGGGTTAAGGCTTGCCACTCTTGTGGAGCTACGTGGTTCTGAAACATCCGGATAGTGCCAATTTTAAACGACTTTGAAGCCGCAATACCGCGCAAACTCACTAAGGAAACCTCGGTGCTACCGCCTCCAACATCAACATATAAGTGACTGAAGCGGTGGTCTAAAATATCCATAGTAAATAGTTTGTTCGATAAAATAAGTGCAGCCTCCGAGTCGCCGTCAATTAATTGTATGTTTAAGCCTGTGCGCTGCTTAACCACATCGGCAACCTGGCGCGCATTGGTAGCCTCGCGCAGTGCCGATGTAGCACAAATTGCCCAGTCCTGTACTTCGTACACCTCGGCAATTAACCTAAATGCTTCGAGGGATTTGCAAAGCTGGTCTATTTTTGAAAGGCTTATATGCCCGCCCGAAAATGTATCTACACCCAAGCGAACAGGAATCCGGTACATTTTTAATTTCTTATTTTTAATTTCGGTAGGTTTTTTTTTATCGGCTATGCTAAGTTCGGCCACTAACAAGCGTACTGCATTCGAGCCAATATCAACGGCGGCAAGTTTCATAATAAATACGGTGTATATTGCTTATATATTTACAAGTTTATTTAATTGTTCAAAGGGTAGGGCTTTATATTGGACATTGCCTTTTAACAGTTGGTTAAAAAAGTGCAATATGGCGTGTTGCGAGCGGGTAGGCTCAAGTCCATTGCGCACATAGCCATTGGGGGGTAAATCCGGATAATTTTGTAGGCGGGCTTTAACGTTATCTTGCAATTGCAGGGTTAATATTGTTTCAAGCTCTTTTTTTAGCAGTGGGTCATAAATTGGGCAGGCAACTTCAATGCGGCGGTGCAGGTTTCGTTCCATACAGTCTGCCGAAGCGATATAGCAATGCGTTTTGCCGTTATTATAAAAGTAGTAAATGCGCGAGTGTTCTAAAAATTCATCTACAATACTAATGGCTTCAATATTTTTACTGTGGTTTTCGACACCCGGAACCAAGCAGCAAATACTGCGCACAATTAACCAAATTTTTACCCCTGCGTTCGATGCTTCGTATAGTTTACCAATAATAGTTTCGTCGTTTAGGCCGTTAAGTTTTAAAATTATATATGCCGGTTTTTTGGCTTTAGCGTGGGCAATTTCGGTGTCAATAAGTTGTATTAGTTTGTTAAATAAATGCTTAGGTGATATTAATATGTGCTTAAAATTTTCTAATTTGCCAATATCTGGGTAGGCATCTACGGGCTGGTTGGGAAGTTGTGTTTCTATAAATTTAAATACTTTGGCAATTTCGGAGGTAATGCCTGCGTGCTGCGTAAGCAAACTGTCGTCGCAATAGGTTTGCGCTGTTCGTTCGTTAAAATTACCGGTACCTATGTTAGCATATAGTTTAATGGTATTTTTTTGTTTTTGCTCATCGTATTCTTCGCGGCCAACCAATAATAATTTGCTGTGTATTTTAAAACCTAACTGCCCGTGTATAATGTTTAAGCCAGCCTCTTTCATGGTATTTGTCCATTGAATATTTGCTTCTTCGTCAAAGCGGGCTTGCAGTTCAATAACAACGGTTACTTTTTTACCGTTCATTTGGGCATTAAGCAGTGCATTAATAATGCTCGACTGGCGCGCTACCCTGTAAATAGTTGCTTTTATAAATTTAACTTTGGGGTCGATGGCTGCTTCGCGCAAAAAATCAATTACCGGATAAAAAGTTTGATATGGGTAATGCAGTAAAATATCTTTTTTTTGTAATAAAGAAAATAAACTTTGGCGCGGGTCAATATCCGGATGCGGCAGCGGGCGGTGTGGCATGGGCAGTATTGCCGCCAAACTTGGTATCAGCGGAAAATTCATAAAATCTTTAAAATTATGGTACCGACCTCCGGGCAAAATATTATTATCGGCGGTAATACCCATTTTAGCCACTAATTGTTTAAGCACCTCTATGTCCATTTGTTTGTCGTAAATAAAGCGCACCGGTTGCCCGTGTTTGCGTTGTTTTACCCCCGATGCTATTAACTCAAGCTGCGTTTTCGACAAATCCGCATCAAGTTCCATTTCGCTGTCTTTGGTAAGTTTTATCGTCCATGCACTACACTGGTCGAAGCCAAAAATACCGAACATATCGGTTAGGCAATACCGTATTACATCGTCGAGCAAAATAACGAAGGTGCGATTATTTGAACGCTCGAACATAAAGAAACGCGACAATTTATCGGACGGTATTTCGACTAATGCCATTTCTTTTTGGGTTGGGTGTGCCGATTTTCGCAGCGATATGGCCAAATAAATAACGCCGTCTTTTAAATCGGGAATTTTGCGCAAACTGCTAACCATTAATGGCACTAACAATGGCCGGACTTCTACATGAAAAAACTGGCGCACAACATAGCCCTGCGCTTGGGTAAGCTCGTTTTCGTTTACGATAAAAACCTGCTCGTTGGCCAACTCGCTTTTAACTTCGCTGTAAATAGCCTCAAATTGCTGTTGCATGGCCAATATTTGTTTGTTTATTTGTCGCAGAATTTTTTTGGGGCTCATGTCCATTTCGACTTTAGCTTGTTTATTTACCTCAACCAACCTGTTAAGCGAAGCGACCCTAACCCTAAAAAACTCATCTAAATTAGAGGAGAAAATGCCCAAAAACTTTAAACGCACGGGCAATGGCACGCTGGGGTCTGCCGCCTCTTGTAAAACTTTTTCGTTAAAGCGAAGCCAGCTAATTTCGCGGTTTACTAAAATACGCTTGCGCTGGTGGCGTGTTAGGCTGGCAAAATACGAGGGGGGCGAGCCGGGCGATATTGGTTGCATAGGGGGCAAAGCTACTTGTTTATTAAGGTGCAAGGTACGATATTTTGTTTTCAAATAGGCAGTTCAAATAAATAGTTTAACTTAAATTTAATATTATGGCTATAACATAAAACGTTTGTCTAACATAAGGAATAAAAAATAATGCTATGCATATTCTTGCCAAATTTGCCAGCTTAGCTCGGCTTGGTTTTGCAGCATAGATAAACCGTTACAAGCGGTTGCCCCCATTTCTTGCGCCTTATGTAAAAAAACGGTTTGCGCCGGATTATACACCAAATCAAAGCAAATATGCTTGGGTGTTAATGCGTGGTAAGGTATATTAGGGCAGGTTTGTAGGTGAGGGTGCATGCCTAAAGGCGTAGTATTTACAATTAGTAAATGCTTGGCTACAATATCAGGAGTTAATTGTGTATATAAAAAAGTATTGTTGGGACTATGGCTGTTTTTTAGCGAGCGCGTGGCAAAACTTACCGCTATACCTAAACTTTGTAAGGCAAACTTAACTGCCAACATACTGCCACCTGTGCCTAAAATTAAGGCTCGTGCAGGGTAGCGGCTTGGCTTTAAGAAGGGCAAAAGTGCTTGTTTAAAACCGTCGGCATCGGTATTATAGCCATTTAACTGCCTTTGCTGATTGTTATTGACAACCGCCACTACATTTACTGCGCCAATTTGTTTTGCCTGCGCGCTAATTTGGTTTAAATACGATAAAATAGCCTGTTTATATGGTATGCTAACGTTAAAACCGCACAAATTAGGATTTTGAGCCAAAACATTAGCAAGGTTGGTAATATTATTTAGCTCAAATAAATTGTAGGCGCAATGATGTAGCCCTTGGGCGGCAAATTTTTCGGCAAAATATTTTCCTGAAAACGAATGACTCAGAGGGTATCCAACTAAGCCATAAAGGTGGGTAATTAAAGACATAATACAAGCGCAAAGAACTGCACTACAAACAAAGCTACGCCATTTTAATTAATATCTGGCCTAGTATGGTTACAAAGCCATATCATTACAATACTCTGAAGAACAAAAAATATCCGGATAGTGCTGTTAAAACTAAAGGTTTATCCGGAATATTTGGCAATCAGTTATCTAACTAACTATCCGGAAACTGCAATACTTACAACTCATCTAAAGGGCTTTTAATTTTTGCTTTTGAATGGTCGGTTAAATGGGTGTAAATTTGTGTTGTTTTTATAGACTCGTGCCCTAATAGCTCCTGAACAAAGTGAATATCTGTACCGTGCTCGATTAAGTGCATGGCAAAACTATGGCGCAAGGCATAAACGGTAGCTTTCTTTTCAATTTTAGCCGCTTGTAGTGCTTTGGTAAAAATTGCCTGCACACTTCGGGTTGAGTATTGTTTATTGTCGGCACCCTCAAAAAGCCAGGTTTTAGGTCTATGGAATCTACAATACTCGCGCAGTAGTAATAAATATTTTTCAGAGAGCATAACCTCCCTATCTTTTTTTCCTTTACCTGCCGCTATTTTCAGGGTCATTTTTTTAACATCTATATCATTTATTTTTAAATTAATAATTTCGCTCAAACGCAAACCACCACTATACAAACCTGTAATAATAGCTTTGTGTTTTAAATTAGTAATACTGTCAAAAATTTTTTTTATCTCTTCATGGCTTAACACAACCGGCAGTTTAGTTTCTTTGCATTTAGGGTAGATGTGGTCAATAGGCAGTTCTGTATTTAAAACCTCCCTATAAAAAAATTTTATAGCCCCCACCAACTGTTTTTGATAACTTGCCGATAGGCTATTTTCATTTACCTTCTGACAGATATAATTTTCTATCATTTTGGGTGTAACACTTTCGGGGTTTTCTAATTTAAAAAATATAAAAAACTGCTTAAGTGCATTGGTATATGTTTTGATGGTTTTATAACTATACCGCTTAGTTTTAAGCATGGCCGCAAATTGTTCAATATAGGCTTCCATAAGTCAAATTTGCCCCAAGATACAAGTTATATTCGTAATTACAGACAAATTGGGCTGATTTTGTGCAATAACGTATCACATAGCGATATTTTGCTGTAATATTGTAGATAGTTTAAAATTTGTATCAAGTTTAAAGGTACATTATTTGATGCGTTTTGTAGGTAGGCTAAAAATTGTTTGGTTTACAAAACTTTAAGTATGGGAAGGAGAGGTTAATGGTTGATGTTGTTGAGGTTATATAGACATCCGTAATTAACAAAAGCTACTTTACATAATTTTTTCCGGGAAAGGTAAAATCCGGATAAATAAAGAAAGTAATAAGGCATTAATAATCTTATTTTTCAAAAAGATTTATATTAACTTTACGACCGATAATTAAAAAAATCTAAAGTCGTGAAAAAAATATCTACCCTAATCGTTTTTCTTTTTGCCTTTACCAGCTGTTCGCATTACTACTATATTCCGCCAACTCAAAATATTCCGTTATTCACCGAAAAAAAAGAAATTCGGGCAACAGCATCTTTAGGCGGTGGTGACGAAATTAACACCTTCGACCTACAGGCAGCCTACGCAATTACAAATAGGTTTGCCGTAATGTCAAACTTTATGCATGGAAATGGCGGCTCCTCGTCCGACGGGGGCAAAGGCAACTATATTGACGCAGGATTTGGTTATTATAAACCTTTGGAAAAGCACCTGATTTTTGAAATCTATGGGGGCATGGGCTTTTGCAACCAACAGCACAGCTACGGTGAAAGTAGCGGTGGAACAACTATTAGTAAGGGCAATGCTGACTTATCATACACAAAAATATTTTTACAAAATTCAGTGGGGGTAACAACCAAAATACTTGACATCGCACTAACAAACAGATGTAGTTTTATAGCTTTCAATAAAATAAAAAATCGCATAGACACACTTCATTTTGAGTATTTTTACCTTGACACTATCGCTAAAAATAAAAAATCTGTTCTTCTCGAACCATCGCTTACACTTCGCGCAGGCTGGAAAAGAATAAAATTACAAGTTCAATTCATCTACGCAGCAAATTTATCGCATCCAAATTTAAGATTTGAAGATTCCAAGCCCAGTATTGGAATTACCTATATGTTTCCTGAAAGATTTGGCAGGAAAAAACATTCAAAACCATAAACGAATAGATTAATTCTTTTCTACCTTCCGGATAAAAAAATTTCCGGAAATTAATTTATATATGATAATCCCGCACAAAAGGCAATGCTTACTTAAAAGGGATAGGGCTTTCTAAGGAAAATATTTTTTTAACAGCCAAAAGCAAACATCTATAACCTATTAGCCGTAACTTGCGGGTTTATTTAATTTGCTTGTTTTTTAATTAATAAGGCTGCTTTTATGGCTCGTTTTTACCTTGTTTTAGTCCTTGTTTTTTTAGGCGCAGGACTACCTTTTTCCCCCATTTTTGCCCAGCAAACCTACCCCGTAAACGGCACTTTCGACGAAAGAGCCGAAGTGTATGCGTTTACGAACGCCACCATTTTTATCAATTACAATACAAAAATTGAGAAAGCCAGTTTAGTAATCCGGAAAGGAAAGATTGAAGCCGTAGGCACTAAAATTGCCATCCCAAAAGATGCAGTAGTTTACGATTTATCCGGAAAATACATTTACCCTTCGTTTATTGACCTTTATACCACTTATGGACTGCCCGAGGTAAAACCCAGCGACGATGGTGGTAATTTTGGCCCACAAATGTTAAGCAAAAAACAGGGCGCCTACAACTGGAACCAAGCCATAAAACCCGAAATAAATGCCGCCGAGCTTTTTGCAGCCAACCCCGACAAAGCTAAAGAACTGCGCAACCAAGGATTTGGTTTAGTGCTAAGCCACCAACGCGACGGCATAGTGCGCGGCACAGGCGTATTAGCCCTTTTGGCCGACGATGCCACCCATAAAGTAATTGTAACCGAGCGCGCATCGGCGCATTACTCGTTAAGCAAAGGCAGTTCAAGGCAAGATTACCCCAGCTCGCTAATGGGGTCTATTGCTTTATTGCGCCAAACTTATTTAGATGCCCAATGGTACGCTGCCACTAAAGGCAACGCCGAGTATAATCTATCGCTCGACAGAATGAACCAGCTACAAGGCAAATTACCACAAATTTTTGAATCGTCAGACAGGCTTACCACCCTTCGCGCCGATAAAATTGGAGACGAATTTGGCACGCAATATATAATTAAAGGCAGCGGAGACGAATACATGCGCCTTGACGACCTTAAAACCACCAATGCCGCTTTTATAATTCCTGTTAAATATCCCAAAGCTTATGATGTGCAAGACCCCTGGGATGCACTAAACATAAACCTAACCGACCTTAAACACTGGGAACTTGCGCCAACAAACCCTGCTGCATTAGCCAAAGCCGGCTTTAATTTTGCCCTTACCAGCGCCGACCTTAAAGAAACAAGCGAGTTTAGCGCCGCAATAGCCAAAGCTGTAAAAAATGGCCTCACCCACGAGCAAGCACTTAAAGCACTTACCTTTAGTCCGGCCAATATATTGGGCATTTACAATTTAGCAGGCAGTTTAGAAAACAACAAATTTGCCAATTTTTTAATTACCTCCGACAGTTTATTTAAAGAAAAAACTATTATTTACGAAAACTGGTCGAACGGTAAACGCTATATTATTAAAGACCCCGCCAAACAAGATATGGCCGGATTTTTTGCCCTGAATATTGGCACTGAAAATTTTTATTTAGAAGCCAAAGCCGAAAAGCCTACGCAAGCCCCTAAATTAAAAATATGGCTTAACGACTCCACAAGTATTGATGTGGATTATATCCGCCGCGAAAACGGACTAAGTTTGCAGTTTAATGCCGAAAAAGACAGTATGGTTACCACCCGTATAGGTAAGGGCCTAATTCGCCTGTCGGGGTGGCTTGAAAAAGAGGGCAACCACTGGCGCGGCGAAGGCCAACTGCCCAACGGAAAATGGGTAAAATGGGAGGCAGAACCTACCGCCGAACGCCCTCGCAAAAAACAAGAAAAAGAGAAAGAAGAAGGGAGCAACAAAAAAAACGAGGAGGCTACAACTGCCGCCAAATCTAATCCGGATAAAAAAACCGATACCGATAAAACTTCGGCCAGCACTAAAAAAACTGACGAACCTCAAGGCGAAGTATTTTATCCGTTTATGGCCTATGGCTACACCAAAGCCGAGCAGCCAAAAGCCGAAACCGTAGTGTTTGAAGGTGTTACCGTTTGGACAAACGAAGCCGAAGGCATTATAACCGGAACTAATGTAATGATATCAAACGGAAAAATTGCCGCTATTGGGCGCAATTTAAAAATTCCGGATGGCGCCAAAGTTTATGATGTAAAAGGAAAACATTTAACCGCCGGAATAATTGACGAACACTCGCATATTGCCATTAGTCGGGGTGTAAATGAAGGCACGCAAGCCAGCAGCGCCGAAGTAAGTATTGCCACCGTTGTTAACAGCGAAGATGTAAATATTTACCGCTGTTTGGCCGGCGGCGTAGTTGCAGCACAACTGCTACATGGCTCGGCAAACCCAATTGGCGGGCAAGCTGCCATGATTAAATTGCGCTGGGGCCTGGCACCCGAAGCCATGAAAATAGCCAACGCCGATGGTTTTATTAAATTTGCCTTAGGCGAAAACGTAAAACAAAGCAATTGGGGCGATTTTCAGCGCGAGCGTTTTCCGCAAACCCGGATGGGCGTTGAACAAGTGTATGTTGACCACTTTACACGCGCACACGAGTATGGCGAAAAGCTAAAAAACGCAGGCAAAAAAGGTGCTTCACCTGTGCGCCGCGACCTTGAATTAGATGCCTTGTTAGAAATTATAAACAAAAAACGGTTTATTACCTGTCACTCGTACGTGCAAAGCGAAATAACTATGCTTATGCGCGTTGCCGAACAGTTTGGATTTAATATAAACACGTTTACGCATATTTTAGAGGGATACAAAGTAGCCGACAAAATGAAAGCACACGGGGTTAATGCCTCGTCTTTTGCCGATTGGTGGGCTTATAAATACGAGGTTTATGATGCCATACCCTACAACGGAGCTATTTTAAATAAGGTAGGTGTTAATACCGGATTTAACTCAGACGATGCCGAAATGGCACGCCGTCTCAACCAAGAAGCAGCTAAAGCTGTGCGCTACGGTGGTATTAGCGAAGAGGAAGCATGGAAATTTGTTACCCTTAACCCCGCTAAAATGCTGCATTTAGACGACCGCATGGGCAGCATAAAAGTAGGAAAAGATGCCGATATTGTACTTTGGAGCGATAATCCGCTAAGCATCTACGCTAAAGCCGAACAAACCTATGTGGACGGCGTTTGCTATTTTGATATAGAACGCGACAAACAACTGCGCGAAAAAATTAATATGGAACGCAATCGAATTGTTCAAAAAATGCTAAAGGCAAAAAACGAAGGCGAACAAACTCAAAAAGGTGGTAGCCCTACCCAAAAAATGTATCATTGCGACGATGTTGAAGACGAAGGCCACTACAACGAAGCAGAATTTAATCGCCAAAACAACAGCTTGCACAGCGGACACCAACACTAAAGGAAGGTGGCAAAATTTATGCCTTTCTAGCATTAAAACTATTTGGAAGTCGAGAGAGACAACCAGTTTTTTTCCGGAAAATACATTAATGCCGCTAAGTTTTTGACCGCAGAAAGCATTGGGGTTAAAATTTTTTCCGGAAATCTGTTGGCTACTTATTCATCTTCATCAAAGTTTGGTATTGGCAGTTTTTGTTGTATTAAAACACGTTTCAAGTAAACAAAACCAATTATGCCCGACAATGATGAGGCAATAAAAACTGCAATTTTTGACGAAATAATAATGCCCGAATCGGTATAGGCTAAAATAGTTATAAATATAGACATGGTAAAACCAATGCCTGCCAATATTCCTGCGCCAATAATGTGTTTCTTACTCAGGTCGGCAGGAATTTTGCAAAGCCCAATTGAAACGGCCAGCAACGAGAAAAGAACAATACCCAAAGGTTTACCTAAGATTAACCCCACTAAAATACCCAAACTATTGCCCGAAGTTAATTCGCTCGCCCAGTTTGCCGGTATAAGTATGCCTGTATTTGCCAAGGCAAACAAGGGCACAACAAAAAACGAAACAGGTTTGTGTAGTAAATGTTGTAATTTGAACGAGGGCGACGACTCTTGATTTTTTCGAAATGGTATTGCAAAGGCCAATAACACACCCGAAATTGTGGCATGAACGCCCGAATTTAACATGCAATACCACATGCCAAAACCCATAATTATATAAATCCAAATGGCCATAATTTTATAGCGATTCAATAGCAACATTGCCCCAAAAACAGATAAGGCCAAAGTAAAATAAACCAACGAAAAGCCTTTTGAGTAAAAAAGGGCAATTACAATAATAGCCCCTAAATCGTCAATGATTGCCAATGCCGTGAGAAAAATTTTTAACGAAGTTGGCACTTTGCTTCCTAATAGTGAAAGAATACCAAGCGAAAATGCTATATCCGTGGCCATGGGTATGCCAAATCCGCTTTGGTATATTGTTCCATAATTAAACCCAAAATGAAATAAGGCCGGAAAAAGCATGCCACCCAAAGCCGCAGAAACAGGCAAAAGTGCATTTTTAATGTTTGACAACTCGCCGGTATAAACTTCTCGTTCAATTTCTAAACCGATAAGTAGGAAAAAAATGGCCATTAGTCCATCATTAATCCAATACTCTATGGATTTGCCAGCCATGACGGGGTTATGCCAAAAATGCGCATACGACTCGCCCCATGCCGAGTTAGCCAATATTAGTGAAAGGATGGTACATACAATTAAAATAAGTCCTCCGGCTTTTTCGCTTTCAAAAAATTCTCTAAATAACTTGGTTGCCTTCATAATTTTATCACTACTTGTTTGTTTCTTGTTTGTTTACTTATTTGTTAAATTGCTCGTCTGTAAAATTGGCCTTATGCTTGGGTTGCGAAAATTTGTTAGCATTATAGGCTACCGATTCTCCCTTGGGGATAGAAAGCGAAGTCCATTCTTTATTGCGCAACATTTTGCCAATAAAAACAATTTGCCCTACATGATACGGGTAATGAGCCAACTGTCTGTTTATGGCTTCTAACACCGTGTGGCCTTGGTTCCGGATAAAAATTGTTTTGTTTAAATCGGCTTCTGTTAACATATTAAGCGCCTTGAACAAACAAGCCCAGCCCTCGTTCCATTTGGTTAAGAGTTGCGCTTTGTTTTCGAGGTAATTTTCAAACTCGGCATCGCGTTGCCGCCACTCTTTTTCGCCGTCTGTTGTTAAAAAGTCCGTCCACCGCGACAACATATTGCCCCACAAATGCTGAACAATAATTGCAATGCTGTTAGTTTCTTGGTTGTATTGCCAAAAAAGTTCTTCGTCTTTAAGTTGCGAAAAAGTTTTTTCTCCAAGTAGTTTGTAATAGGTAAATTGTTTTTTTGCACTCTCTAAAAAATTGTTGCCCATTTTATTTTTTTTAAGCAAATGGTTATGAATGGAACAAAGATACCCAAAATAAGTAAAATCATCGGTTATAAACTGCCTAAAACATGTAACTTTGCAGCCTTATGATAAAATTTGCCACTGCCACCTTACAAAACGGTCTTAAAATTGTTGTTCACGAAGACCCAACTACACCGCTGGCAGTTTTTAATTTGTTGTACGATGTTGGCTCGCGCGATGAAGAGCCTATTCATACCGGATTTGCCCATCTTTTTGAGCACCTCATGTTTGCT
The DNA here is from genome assembly GCA_016706405.1 of Sphingobacteriales bacterium. Lineage (NCBI taxonomy): Bacteria > Pseudomonadati > Bacteroidota > Sphingobacteriia > Sphingobacteriales > Sphingobacteriales bacterium. The sequence continues at coordinate 1,648,993 of JADJJT010000001.1, read as the reverse complement.
GGCTCGGCCAATGTTCCCGATTTTGAACAACCCCTTTACGCGGCTAATGGCGAAAGCAACGCTTATACCAGCAGCGATTTTACTAATTTTTACGCGCAATTGCCCGCCCAAAATATTGAAACGGCTTTTTGGATAGAAAGCGACCGCATGTTAGCACTTAACGTGTCGAACAAGTCGTTAAAAGCCCAAAAAGGGGTAGTAGTCGAAGAATTTAAAGAAACCTGCCTAAACCAACCCTACGGCGATGCTTACCATGCTTTGATGGCAATGGCTTACCACACCCACCCTTATGCCTGGCCGGTAATTGGCCGCGATTTTACCCATATTGAAAAGGCCACTTTAAAATATGTGAAACAATTTTACAAAAAACATTACCTGCCCAACCATGCTGTTTTGTCGGTAGTGGGTGGGGTAAAATCCGAGCATATTTTTAGCTTAGCCCAAAAATGGTTTGGCGATATACCCACCGGCGAAGCCTACCAACACAATTTACCTCCCGAACCCAAACAAACTGCCCAACGTAACCAAACCATTTGTGCCGAAGTGCCGGCAGCTATGCTGTATATGGCTTTTCACATGGGGCAACGTTTTAGCAAAAGCTATTATGCTTGTGCCTTGTTAAATGAAATTTTATCGGGCGGCACCTCTTCGAGGTTTTACAACGAGTTGGTTAAAAACAACCCAATGTTTTCGATGGTGTACTCAAGTTTAAGTTATACCTTAGATGACGGACTGATAATTATTGAAGGCCAACCTTTGCCTAATATACCCATAACTACTGCCGAGCAAGCTATTTGGGCCATGTTAGATGCGCTAAAAGAACATCCGGTAACAGCAGCCGAGCGCGAAAAAGCCCTCAACAAAACACATGGAATTATGGCCTTCTCTGAAATAAGCCTCACCGAAAAAGCTTTTAACTTGGCATTTTATCACGCCAACAACCAGCTTGAGCTATTTAATACCGAAATGGATTTGTTTGAAGCCATTACAATAAATGATTTGCAAGAGGAGGCAAAAGAGGTTTTCCGGAAAGAAAACTGCTCGGTATTACATTATTTGCCTAATACGGTAGTTGATTAACTAACCAAAAAAATCCGGAAATAATGAATGTAAATCAAGCCTCCATTTTCTCAATTTTTATTGGGAAAGTATTTATTGTTTCTAAGTACACGCCTTGTTTACAAAGCCTCAATACTGACAATTTCGGGGACTGCCATTTTTATTGCTTGTTCAATACCTAATTTAAACGTCATGGCACTCATGGGGCAATCTCCGCACGAACCGGTAAGCCTTAGCGTTAAAACATTATCATCGCTGAGTTGCACTACCTCAATATTGCCCCCATCGGCAATTAAATGTGGCCGAACGCTGTCAAGTGAAGTTTCTATGCGTTGCAATAAACTCTGTTTAGGAGTAGTTTCCATGATTAAAGAATAGCTTTTGTTTCTTTTTTAGGGTTAATCAAAAATTAAAGGCCGAGGGTTGTTTGCTTAGGCAAAAACAGTAGCGTATTTAAAGTAAACACGACTAAAAGTGTTATGGTTCGGATAAGAATTAAAAATAAGTTTATACTTCGCGGTGAGTTTATAATAAACTTTAATATGTTTTTTACAAAGGCCAAAAAATAGGCACCAAAACTAATAACACGGCCAGCAGCAAAATTGTTAAAATGCCGCCTATTTTTATAAAGTCTTTAATGCGGTATTGCCCAGGCCCATATACCAATAAGCAGGCAGGTTCAAAAGGCGCAACAACCGAAATTGAGGCCGAAATTATTACAGCAATGCCAAACGTGCGAGGGTTTACCCCCAATGTGTTGGCCGTGGCAATAGCAATGGGCAATACCACTAAGGCGGCGGCGGCGTTGGTCATGGGTATGGTTAGCAAAACGGTTAGCAACATAAAACCAAACAGCACCGCTTTTACCCCTAATTGCCCCAACCAACTAACAATATGTTCGGCTAAGTATAGGTCGGTTCCGGTTTTTTGCATGGCTTCGCCAAAGGCTACCATACCACCTATAAGCACTAATAAATGCCATTCGATAGCGTTATAAGCTGCTTCCTTTTCAATGCAATTAGCTATAATGGCAAGAACGGAGGCAGCTAAGAAGGTAATTCCGGCCGGAATTAAGTCAAAAGCGCTCAACAAAACAGCTAAACCAAAAAGTGCCAAGGTAAGCCATCCTTTGGCTAATCGCGGTGGGCTGTGGTGGTCAATTTCGCTGATTACGCGCAAATCTTTTTCGCGTTGAAGCAAATCAATATAGGTTTGTGGGCCTTGTACCAACAGCACGTCTCCCGCTTTTAAAGGCACCGAACCCACTTTTTGGCTTAAATTTTGGGCATGGCGGTGTATAGCCAATACCGACAAGTGGTACCGCTTTCGAAAATCGGCTTCTTTAGCCGATTTACCAACCAAGAATGAATTAGGCAAAACAAGTGCCTCGGCCAATTTTATTTGTAATGATTCTAAGTTTTCGTCTTGAATGGTTGCCCCTAAAATTTCAATTCCTTGTTGGCGTCTAATGTTTGCTAAGGCAATGCGGTCGGCCTCTACCAATACTAAATCGTCAACTCTAGCAATGGTGGTGGTGTTAGGGAAAATTTCTTCTTGTTTGTTTCGTATCATTTTTAAAATACGGATGCCATCAATACTTCGGTTTAGCTCAAAAATGGGTTTATTAATCAGGTTTGAATTGGGAAGAATAAGAACTTCGCTTAAATATTTCCGGATATCATATTTTTCGATATAGCTATTATCCACTTTATTAGGCAGCATCCTGAGACCAATAGTAGCCATAAATAGCGTTCCAACAGCCATAAAAACCAAGCCTACGGGTAAAAACTCGAATAAGCCAATGCTTCCCAAACCTATTTTGGTAAAAAATCCACTGCCAGCCACATTTGTCGAGGTGCCTACTAAGGTACAAGTACCTCCTAAAAGAGCCGCAAAAGCCATAGGCATTAACAATTTTGAGGGACTTACTTTGATGGTGCGAGACAAAGCCACCATTGCCGGAACAAAAACAGCAGCTACGGTGGTGTTATTCATAAACGCCGATACAAAACCTGTAACCAACATTACAAGGCTAACTGCCACCCATAATTGCATTGATTTTAGCCGGCTCATGCGCTCAATAAGTAAATCAATCATGCCGTTTTGTTGCAAGGCGGCACAAAGGACAAAAATAGAAGCCAACATCATTATAAAGTCAGAACCAAAGCCGGCAAATACTTCTTTAACGCTTAATATGCCCATAACGCCCAGCACTACCAATACCCCTAACGTTACTACATCGGGGGGCAGCAATTCGGTTGAGAATAAAATAATAACCAACGCTAATAACCCTAAAACAATTGCAATCTCCATGAACCAAGGCTTTAGGCGCAAAAATAGGCTTTTTTAGGAAACTAAAATAAGGAAAACCCTTCGGTTGAACGAAAAAATTCGGATGGTTTTAAGGGTGGGGTGATAAATTTTTGCACTTCAAACGGAACTTAATGGCAATAATAGGGCAAAGACCGGAACTTTAAAATATTACAAATGCGTTGTAACTTCGCCCGCTTTATCACATTACCAATACAAATACAAACATTAATATTATGGCAAAATTATTCTATACAACATTATTAATTGTGGCAGGTTTAACCCAAACTGGATTAGCTCAAAACTTTGACCAAACCAAATTAGACAACTATTTTAATGCCCTTGAAATTAACAACAAGTTTATGGGAAGTGTAGCCGTTTCGCAAAACGGTGCAATTATTTACGCCAAAACAATTGGCTTTTCTAATCTTGAAAATAAAACAAAAGCCAACGAAAACACTAAATACCGAATTGGGTCAATATCAAAAACGTTTACCGCAGTATTAATTTTAAAAGCCGTTGAAGACCGAAAATTAGACCTCAATCAAACAATTGAAGGCTATTTCCCGACAATTAAAAACGCCAATAAAATAGCAATAAAACACTTAGAGCCTGTCTAAATTTTATTTTCTAATTCTATTAAGCATCAATTTTATCATGGCAAGTTGGATCATTGTCTGGCTCGTTTCGGTTTGGAACTCAAAGTCTTTACTCAATCTTCGATAGCTTTCGAGCCATGCAAAAGTTCTTTCAACAATCCATCTTTTTGGCAATACTTCGAATTTCGAGGCTGTATTCGATCTACTTACAACCTCAACCACCCACCCAAACGTTTTGCGGGTATTTTCAATTAACTCGCCTCTATACCCGCCATCAGCTACTATCTTTACCAATCTGCAAAACCTGCCTCTGAGGTCAGCTATAACCATTGGGGCTGATTTACTGTCATGCTCATTTGCCGCATGAACCACAACCGCTAAAAGTAGTCCCATTGTATCTACAATAATATGCCGCTTTCTGCCTTTAACTTTTTTACCCCCGTCAATCCCTCTGCACAAGCCTCCGACGCTTGTTGTCTTTACGCTCTGGCTATCAATTATACCAACACTTGGCGATGAAGCCCTGCCTGCTTGCTTTCGAGTCTTATCCCTGAGTATTTCATGGATGAGTTCTATCGTCCCATCCTTCTTCCACTTGGTAAAATAGTAGTAAACAAGCTTCCATGACGGAAAATGGAACGGCAGCATGCGCCATTGACAGCCAGTTTTAAGCAAATAGAACAGCGCATTAAAAATTTCTCTTAAACTGTGTTTTCGTTTCCGTTTGTCGTCTAAAATGCCTAATATTGCACTCCATTGACTATCGGTGAGACTGCTTGGGTAGGTTTTCATTTTACTTTATGTGTTTGATTTTCATAAAGCTATGAATTATTATTTAAACGTCAAACTGATAGTCTTTTATTCACATCTCTTTTAATAACTTTTTTCCTATCAATTTTTAGGACTGGCATGCCAATTTTTAATTTTTAGACAGTCTCTTACTTAGCCACCGAAGCGGAATTAATAATTTTACCGATGCCGAAGACTATTTGACCTGGAACACCCAACCTAAAACCGAAGCAGAAATGATAGAAATAATTGTTAAAGCCGGCATCGGTTTTGAACCAGACAGGACGGCAATATACAGCAATTCTAATTATGTTCTTCTAACGTATATTCTTGAAAAAACTTTTAAGAAAAAATATCCGGAATTACTTGAGGAATACATCACGCAACCTCTAGGCTTAACAAACACTTGCTTTGGCAAAAAAATTGATAGTAGTAAAAATGAATCTAAGTTGTACCACTTTTTGGAAGCGTGGGAGCTTGAGCCTGAAACGGATATGTCTGTTCCGTTAGGGGCGGGTGGTATAATTTCTACACCAAGCGATTTGGTAAAATTTAGCGATGCCTTATTTGCCGGAAAACTATTAAAAAATGAAAGCCTTGAGCTAATGAAAACCATAAAAGACAAATATGGACTTGGCTTGATTCAAATACCCTTTTACGACAAAATTGGTTACGGCCATACAGGAGGCATTGACGGGTTTAGCACTGTTTTCTCTTATTTTCCGGATGGAAATATTTCTTATGCCTTAACTTCAAATGGGACTAATTTTAATAACAATAATATTTCAATTGCTGTTTTAAGTGCCATTTACAACAAACCGTACAATATTCCGGATTTTAAAACTTATACCTTCGACACAAACGATTTAGATAGTTATTTAGGCGTTTATTCCTCTAAACAAATTCCTTTAAAAATTACAATTACAAAAAACAACACAACCCTAATCGCCCAAGCAACAGGGCAATCGTCATTTCCACTCACAGCAACCGAAAAAGATGTATTTGAATTTGACCAGGCAGGCGTTGTAATGGTTTTTAATCCGGTAGAAAAAACAATGATTTTGAAACAAGGCGGCGGGCAATTTACCTTCGCAAAAGAATAAATAAAACCTACAAACAAATTTTGGTTGTGGTTCAAAAATAGATGGAATTGGCTTGAAGCGCATAAATTTGTCGCATAAAAGACATTTTACAACCTAAACTACTAACAGTACAAAGGATAAAATAATTGGTGTTATATTTGCAGATTAAAAACTCTTAGACAGGAAACTGTATGCGGATTATTTCCAAATCAAGCGAATATGGGTTGCGCGCTTTGTTATACTTGGTAGCTCATCGAAGCGAAGAGCCATTTGTGAATATCAAAAGTATGGCGGAAGCATTGGACATATCATTCCATTTTTTGACTAAAATTTTGCAAACTCTTACACAAAAAGGTTTTTTGCATTCCTATCGCGGCCCTAACGGCGGGATCGCGTTTCAAATTCCTCCGGAAAATATTCTATTGACCGACTTGATTAAGGCCATGGAAGGTGACGACTTTTTTGACAAGTGCTTGCTCGGTCTGCCCAACTGTGGCGAAAAAAACCCCTGCCCTATGCACCATTTTTGGAAAACAATCAAAGTTTCCCTAAAAACAGAATTTGAAACCACCACCCTGGCTCAGCTTGGCAAAGCAATACGCGAAAACCGTTTTCGTTTGATTCCTTAAACAGCGATTAAGCTTTGGGCTTGCTTTTTAAGTATATTTAAGACAAAAAGCTATTTAATCTTAATGCTGTTTCACTCAAAATAAATTTTTCAAAATGAGTTCAAAACATACACCGCCAACAAAAGAACAAGATGCCCCAACCGGGGCTTCAAAGAGTATTAGCTACCTTATGAACACCAAAAACTGGTGGCAACCGCTCTTGTTCATTTTAATTATAAGTGTGGCAGGAGTTGGCATGATAGGTTACCAAACCTACGTAGATGCACCACCCATGACGGGGTTCAAAACCAATGCCGGAGTGGTATTGATGGACAAATCTACCATTGAAAGAGGCCAAATCGTATTTCATAAATACGCTCTTATGGAGTATGGATCTTATTTTGGAGACGGCGCACAAAGAGGTCCGGATTTTACTGCCGAAGCCTTGCACCAAATCACGCTCAACATGAACGAATACTATGTTGAGGCCTTTCAAAAGGAGAACGGCCGGGAGGCAAGCGATATGGAAAAGAAAATAATTGGCGATAATGTAAAAAGAGCACTAAAAGAGAACAAATATAACGCAGCAGAAAATATTGTAGTTGTTTCTGATGCCCAGGCTTATGCCCTTGAAAAATTGAAAAAATACTACACAGATATTTTTATTGACAATAACCCTCATGGATCTTTTCCGCCAAAAGATTATATTACAGACCGGAAGGAAGTAGCAGATTTAGCCTCGTTTTTCTTTTGGGGTGCTTGGGTTTGCGTTACCGAGCGTCCGGGCAGCAATTTTAGCTATACCCACAACTGGCCTTACGACCCCGATGCCGGCAATACTCCTACCGCTCCGGTTATCCTATGGAGTGTACTTGGTCTAATGGGTTTTGTTTTGGTGTGTGGCATTGTGCTTTATTTTATAGGGCAATACAATCAGTTGCCCAACAAATTCTTTAAGCCCTCCAGCAAATCTTTACTCACTGCCGAGCGCGTGGCTAATTTTCAGCCTACAAAAACCCAACGGGCAACCTATAAATTTTTTCTGGTAGCTGTACTGCTTTTCTTTCTACAAGTATTGAGCGGAATTTTTACCATCAACGACTTTGTTAATTTTTTGGGCTTCTTTGGCATACACACATCCGAGGCTTTGCCCATCACTATTACGCGCAGTTGGCACCTTATGCTATCGCTCTACTGGATTTCAATTTGCTGGATTGCCTCTTCGATTTTTATCTTGCCAATATTGGCCAAAAGAGAAATCTCGGGACAATTGCCACTGATTAATATTTTGTTTGCCATGCTAATTGTACTGGCCGGCGGCTCGCTTGCGGGGATGATTTTAGGCCCGAAGGGAGTTTTTGGAGATTGGTGGCATTTATTAGGGCATCAGGGCTGGGAATATGTTGATTTTGGCAGAATTTATCAGGGATTATTGATGGTGATTTTTGTTTTGTGGGGCGTAATCGTATATCGGGGCGTAAAACCGGCATTTGTTAAAGGAGAAGCATGGAACCTGCCCAACTGGATTTTTTATTCTGTATTGGGCATTCCGTTGTTATTTCTATCCGGATTTGTAGGCAAACCCGAAACTAATTTTGTTATTGCCGACTTTTGGCGTTGGATGGTGATTCACATGTGGGTTGAAGCATTTTTTGAGGTATTTATTACCGTTATTGTCAGTTACTTAATGGTGTTAATGGGTTTGGTTAGTCGCCAGGCAGCTATACGGGTGGTATATTTTGCCACTATCCTTTTTTTGGGCACCGGATTACTCGGTATTTCGCACAATTTCTATTGGAATGCAAAGCCGGTGGCCACTATGGCTTTGGGTTCTGTATTCTCTACCTTGCAATTTGTGCCGCTAATTCTTCTTACCGTAGAAGCTTGGCGGTTTAAAAATATGCCCCGGTTTGCAGTTAACGGCATTGAACACAAACAGTTGGGTAATTTCGGATTTCCGGAGGTTTTTTTGTTTCTTGTGGCGGTTAATTTCTGGAACTTTTTTGGTGCCGGAGTTATGGGTATTATCGTAAATTTACCCATCATGAACTATTTTGAACATGGCTCGTACCTAACCATAAACCACGCACACGCCGCACTAATGGGCGTTTACGGCAATATTTCGTTGGCTGCTTTGCTTTTTGCTTCAAGGCTATTGCTTAAACCGAACCGCTGGCGCGAAGGCTTGGTAAAGTTTTCCTTCTGGTCTATTAATGCCGGCCTAATGTTAATGGTTATGCTCGATTTGTTTCCGGCTGGCGCCTTTCAATTCCAATCCATCGTTGAAAACGGGCTTTGGTTTGCCCGCTCTGAGGCCTTTATTGGGCAAGGTGTTTTTAAATCGCTTACCTGGTTGCGCGGCATTGGTGCTACGGTGTTCTTTTTTGGTGGCGTTATTCCGCTTGCATGGTTTATCGTAACAAGGGCCGGCTCGCTAAAAGCCACTACCCCTGAAACAAACAAAATTGAAGAGTTGGCAGGTGCCGATATTCAGCCACCAGTTGAAGAGGAAGAAGAAGAGGAAGAGCCCGTTACCGCCTAACCTTTTCTTAGGTGTTATAGTTGGTTTCCTCCGGAGTTTTAAGCACTTGCCCGAGTCGCTGTTCTATTGATTAGAAAAACGACTCGGGCAAGTATTTTCAAGAAACGATAACGATTGACTAATCATTCCGGAGATAAATATCTTTTCCGGAAATTAGTGGCTATATCGGCAATATCTCTTAAAAAACAGTGAAGTTTTATTACTACAAATTATCCACCAATCGAGGTCATACTTCGATTTATGATGGCATCTGCATTAATTTCTTTATAGTTGTTGTCAAATTGCCCTCCTAAGGCAGCATGTTTATTTTCAATACAATAGCGTATAAGCGGGGCAATGGGTTCGCCTTGTCTTAAAGCGGCACGCAGGTCTATTTCATCTTTTCCAAAAAGGCAATTTTTCATTTTACCTTCTGCAGTCAATCGAATTCTATTGCAGTCGCCACAAAATTGATTACTCATTGTTGTAATAAAACCCAGCGTTCCATTATGCCCCACAACCTTATATTTTCTTGCGGTAGCATGTGGTTCGTCCTTCAGTTTTACAATATCATATTCACGTTCAACCAACTCGAGCATTTGCGATGCTGTAACTACGCTGCTATTATCCCATTTATTTCCTGCAAACGGCATAAATTCTATGAATCGTATATGCAAAGGAAGTTCTTTGGTTAGGTTGATGAAGTCAAATATATCGTTTTCGATGACACCTTTAACAGCAACTACGTTAATTTTTACCCGGATATTATTTTTCAGCAACAATAAAATATTATTCCAAACCTGCTGAAACTTATCTCGTTTGGTAATTTGATAAAATGATTCACTGTTCAGCGAGTCTAAGCTAACATTAATTGTGTTAATGCCTGCCAATAAAATTGCATCAATATATTTATCTATAAGTATTCCGTTTGTAGTCAGCAATAATTCAGTTTTAAGATGGGAAAGGTTTTCGGCAATTTCGGCAAAATCTTTTCTTACCAAAGGCTCGCCCCCTGTGAGGCGAATTTTTCTGATGCCATACTCTTTAACAAAAACGGTAGCAATCTCAAGTATTTCGTCTTTTGAAAGCAATTCGGCTTCGGGCATAAATACTGCATTTTCGGGCATACAGTAGCTACAACGCAAATTGCATTTGTCTGTAAGAGAAATTCTCAGGTAATCGTGTGCCCTGCCGAACCGGTCTACCAATGCTTTCATGTGTTTTTATTTCTTGAATGCCTCGAATCGCTGTAGCATATCATCCAGCTCATCTTTTGCTACATATTGCTGTGCCTGGGCAAATACTACATTATCTTCGCGGAAGATGTGCAGTTGTAACATTTCTACCAATGCCTTGCCCTGCTCTACTGCCGCATCGAGCACCATAGCCCGCGAAGCAATATCGGGTAAACGTCCGGCCAAACTAAAAAAGTTAAAAGCAACAGCCGACAACTGCATCAGTTTAACATGGTCATCTTCAAGCATATCTACGCCGGTTGTAGCCGCCGGCCCGTGGCTATGAATACCATTTTCGAGTAATTTTTGATGCAAGGATGGGAATAATATTTTTTCTTCCTTTAAGTTATGCGCTACAATAGTTTGGTCGAGGAAACTAAAAAATGCACCTAATTTTTTATTACGTTCTACTGACATTCCTTCTTTTTGTATTTGCAGCAGCGTTTCTTCGAGTGCCTCAAGTTCTTTAAGGCAGTTTTTATGTTCATCCATTAAGCGCTGCAATACCGGATGCATTTCTTCATAAGCAATGTTTTCCATCACCGGAGGTGCGTACGCATCGGGCGGGTCCATCGGCGATAATTCTGTTTGTTCTGTTTCGCGTTCTACTAAACGCTTGAGCGGGTCAGCTTTGTTAATATCATCAAAGATTTCTTTCATAATGTTTGTATTTTAAGATTTTTCAAATTCTTTATCAAAGAGACAGTAATGCCATTTCGGGCGTGTTTCTTTTGCTTTTTTCATTAGCAACAAAGTTACAAAATATATTAAAACAGAGGCAATAATAAATGTCTTTTTAAGTTTCCTTTTTGGCGAATTGCCGGTTGTAAACTCATCTATTGTTTGACTTTGTATTTTTCAGAATGGAAAAACTCGGGCTTGAAAGTGAGCATCGTCCACCCCCAGTATTGGTGGCCCCCTTTTTGTCTTTTTTTCAGCGTTTCGAGTGAAGAAGTGCCAAACATCATAGAATAGCCGGCCTGAAGGTTAACCAGAGGAAAAATATTGTAGTTTAAGACGGCATCAATTTCAGAGCCAAGTTCTTTGTTAATGGCTACCGAAGGGTTCATGAGGTCGGCCACATTATTTTCGAGCATAAAATAATGGTAGTCGGCATAAGCGTTTATCTTTTCCGAAAACTTGTAATTCAGCCGAAGGTATGGGTCAATCAATCCACCATTTGCAGTATGTAAAGGCAGGTTTGTGAAATAGTCCATGAAGCCATAAAATTTGTGATTAGTGGCGTAAAGGGTACTGAAGGAGTTGTTCTCCTTGTTTAAAGTATTGAGTGCATTAGTTCCGGATACAATATCCACGGCTGCGCGGAGGGTCAGCTTGTTCACTTTATACTGAGCACTGAAGGTTGCCATAAATGCCCGGATATCTTTATCTGACAAATTGCCAAATTGATAAAAGAAAGAACCGTTCAATTCGAGTTTACCCGACTTGTAGGTAAGTATTGGCCCAAATGTGTGCCGATAATTAATAGTATCGCTCAGGCTGTCAACTTCCTCAAAACCATCGGTAATATGCAAAAGGCTTACGGTAAGTTTTTCTTTAAAGGTTTTATTGGCATAACCAAAAAGCAGAACACGGTAGTTGTTGAGTAGGTAAGCGGTTTTAAAATCATTCTCTCTTAGGTTATTGAAAGCGCCGCCTGCGTCAGCACGCCACCCGTTCTTGTTAAATTTCAGTACTGCGGCATCATGGCTACGGGCCTGTTGCACCCAGTCCACATTGCCCAATAGACGGTAATCTTCGTAGGCCAATTCTTGCCTGCCCATTTTCAGGCTCAATAATTTGTTGAAAAATAATTCGCCCCAGCCTTCGTGCAAAGCGGTGCTCGGCACATCTACTACCTGATCCTCATCGCCCCAGGTGCGCACATCTTGCAGCGAAATATAAGTTCTGAAATGATCATTTTTATAATCTACATTAAGCCGTGAACGCTGCGTAAAAAACACCGCTGGCTTGTCGTATTCGGTGGCAAAGGTGGCATAGCCGTTTCGCACCTCGAGCCGGGGTCGAATTTCGCCATTTAAAATAAATTGAGCGTTTCCCTCAAAATAAAATGTGAGAACCAGCAAAAAAATAAACCCGATTTTCAAATATGTTTTCATAAGTTATAAGTTATTTTATCAAACAATCAATCCGGTCTTTAACGGTCTATTTTGTGAAAAACGACAAAACTCCTCTTTTTAAATAAATACTGCCTTTTGTTTCGTCTTTATTTATTCTTTTTCCGCTTGAGTTTTCAAAAAAAGTTTCCTCGTAATATTGCTTATAAAACCGATAAAGGTAGCCGCCCACGCAAACAACGCGATGTAAATAAAGTATTCCGGAATAGGCAACAGAAATTCTAATTCCATCGATTTAGCCATCATATAGGTACATACGGTGTACATTCCCAAGGGGAAAACTGCCCCCCAGTACAGCGGGTCGTAGGTTAAAGGAAATCTTTTATAGAGGTGTCGCCAAAAAGCCAGGATGAAAAGCATTGGAATCCACCAAGAGCCGGTTGCCCAATAAAAAACGGTAAACCCTTTTAGAAATGCCAGTACAGATAATAAAAATGGCGCATGTGGTGTATTTGTAATCAGCAACGAGCCGGCTAAGGTAGAAATGGCCATAGCGCCCATATTTATCCAATAGGGCGGTGATAAATCGGCGGGTGAAAATTTAAAAAATGTGTAGCGGTAGAAAATAAGTGATATCATCCAGATATACTGCATACCCCCCCACAGCCACATAGACAGGGCAAAAAAATTGATGATTAGCCTATACGAGTCAAAATGGTCAGATAATCTGGCGCTCAAAACAGCGAGCGCCTGCGTTGATACAACCGCCAGCAGCCAGGCTCCGTTGATGCCTTTTTCGAGGGGTGGTTTATTTTCTTTAATGGTAAAGGTAGTGAAAACCGTATAAGTAATAATTAACCAAAGCAAAATAGCAAATAGCCACAAAACAACGGCCACTTCATAATTTTCTTGCAATGCAATGAACTGTGTTCCAAGTATGCAGGTTGCCGCTACGGTGGTAAAAAAACCGGGGCCTCGGGCGTGGTCAAACAAGTCATGCAGAAATTCAGCTCTAAAAAAAACAAAGCGCAATACAAATGCAACACACAAAGTCAAATAGACAAAATTATTCAGCCAAAACAGGCCTATGGCTATCAATGGCATTTTATACAGTCCGGATGCGATGGAAACAATTCCGGTAGCCATTACCATAGCGAAATAGGACGGAGCTAAACGTTTTATAATCTCCTTCAAATTGGCTATGAGTTGGTTTTTTTCCGGATGAGAAAAACTATGACCTGCATTTGTAGGAAAATTGTTCATCGCATTCAGTTAGATAGCTGTTGTTTTTGCATCATTGCAATCTTTTGGCAATTTCATTTCTTTGTGCTTCTGATAATTTAGCTGCTTTAATGGCAAAACTTTGGAAGATGATACAAAGAGCGGCCACAACGGCAAGAAATATCCAGCAAGAAGTCCATATTCCTGTTCCTTTAAGTAGATAACCGAAGAGGATAGGGTTTATAAATCCGGCAATACCGCCTATCACGCCTACAATACCCCCTACTGTTCCTATACTGGTAGGATAATAATCTGAGATGTGTTTAAAAACGGCAGCAGTTCCAATACCCATCATAATTCCCAGAATAAAAATTAAAGTAAAAAGTATCCACTTGTTTGCCTGAAAGTAGATATGTGTATATCCTTTGGCAAGCAATTGTCCTTTTGCTACGGTATCTCCCACTTTCACCTGCGGTTCTTGCCAAAAAGAAGAAGTAGGCAAGGGAGTAAAATCATTTTCACTATCATGATGTATCCCCAAACGTATTTCTGTTTGAGATGACCCGTCGTTTTTGGCTTGCAGTGCATATCTTGTATCGTCAATTACAATCTCCGTCTCAGAAACAGCCGTAACGGTACCTTGCACACCTGCCATAATACCTTGGCCTGGCGCTCTGATTTCCATCCGTGGAGGGAAAAGGAAAATCAAACATACAATACTTACGCCAAAAACCCAGAGAAGAACGGTACGTGCTCCTACCTTGTCGGAAAGCCAGCCACCAAAAGCCCGAATTAATCCGGCAGGTAAACTGAAAGCCGAAACCATCATACCAGCAGTTACTATGGATAGAGAATAGATGTTCACGTAATATGGAATAAGCCACTGCGCCAAAGTAACAATGCTTCCGAATACAAAAAAATAATACAGGCCAAAGCGCCATACCCGCACCTCTTTTAATGGAGCTAATCGCTGTGCCATGGTTTTAATTTCAGGCGGTTTTTTATTTTTCGTCAGGAGTAGAAAAACAATAGCCATTGCTACCAATACGGCTGCATAAAGTTGGGGTAAGGTTCGCCATCCATCAGGGTTTTTCCCATGTTCGGTTAATTGATTGAGTAGCGTAGGCGCAAACAAAGTGGTTAGCGCAGCCCCTGAATTACCTACACCAAAAATACCTAAGGCTGTACCTTGCTTTTCTTTTGAATACCAAAGAGAAATGTAAGCCACACCTGCGGCAAAAATACTTCCTGCCAACCCGAAACCAAAGCTTAAAAGCAGAAATGAGTTAAAATCATTAGCTTGCGATAAAAAAAACATAGGTACGGCACAAAATATTAGAAGAACCCCCATAACCCATTTTCCTCCAAATTTGTCAGTTATTATTCCTACCGGCAAACGAAAAATAGAACCCACCAACACCGGAACACCGAGTAGCCAGCCAATTTGAACAGGACTCCATTTGAAAATTCCATTATTGACAAGGTAGGTTACTAAAACGCCATTCAGCATCCAGGCGGCAAAGCAAACTATGAAAGATAGTGTGCTAAGAAACAAAATGCGGTTTGAAATATTATTTTCTTTAGTTTCCATAGATGTTTATTTTTAATTTTAATTTAGAATTATTGCAGATATTTATTTTTATAATTCATATCTGAATATAGGCTCCACATCTTGCAGGGAGCTTACCTTGTTATTCAACTCTTTTATCAACCCTATCTTGCAATCAAAAACCCACGAGTGTATTTGGAGTGAGCCTTTTTTCCATGCGCGTTGCACAATGCGCGTTTTTGCGAGGTTGTTGGTTTGCTCAATTATATTCAATTCTACCAGCCGCCTCTCTCTGCTTTTCAAATCCTTAATAGCTTCCAATTCTTTTTTGTGTTTGACATATACCTCTTTGATACTGCGCAACCAATTGTTCACAAAACCGAAATCTCTGTTTTGCATGGCGGCATTTACACCTCCGCAGCCATAATGTCCACAAATAATTACATGTTTCACGCGCAAAATATCAACAGCGAAATACAGTACACTAAGCAGATTCATATCTGTCTGAATTACTACGTTGGCAATATTTCGATGCACAAAAATTTCACCTGGCTGTGTTTGCGTAACTTCATTGGCCGAAACACGACTGTCTGAGCAACCTATCCACAAATATTCCGGAGACTGCCCTTTTGCAAGATTATTAAAATAGTCGCCATCTGCTGCATATTTTTCGGCGGCCCATTCTTGGTTATTGCGCAGTAATTTTTGATAGCTTTCTGTCATTCACTTTCAATATTTTAGATTACTAAAGTTAAAAGAAATACAAAATCATAAGCAAAGCAATTTCATCTGCCTTAATACTTGCGTGTTTTTGCGATTAAGCAGTATAATTTTTGGATCTACTATTTTTTTAAACTACGGCTAAGGAACCGGTTGTTTAAAATCCATTCGTCCTTTATCCGGATATTTTTTAGAGTATCGCACGGCATATTTTCCTCCGGAAAAAATTATTTGTTCCTTTGGAACGGGATGATAGGCATTGCAATTGCGATACTCCACTCCATCTACTTCATACGAAAACTCAACAGCGGCACCCTTGGCAAATTCGTCACAATAATTAATCGTAACACCAGTGGTGTATTCGGGGTGGTTAAGCAAATCGCCCTCAATATCATACCACCTTTTAATGGGGAGTATAATTAAAATAAGGATGGCTGCTATACCTATTTTTATCGTTTTCTTTTGTGCTGTGTTTGCCTTATAGGCTTTGTAAACATTAAGAGTCGCTGCGGCTAAAAGAATTAGCATCAGAATAAACTTGACTGCCTGAGAAGCTGTCAGTTCCAAATCGGCAACAATATTTAAAAGCAGCGTTTGAACTATCATAAAATCTTTGCTCAAATTCAATATTCTTCACAACACAAAATTCCATTCAATTTAACTAATCAGTTGTTTTTTGGCCTTTGCATTGTCCATTTGGTATCCGAGCTTCGCACTTGTTTTCTGTTCCAATACCACATTACCTGCTGGTATGGTCTCCACAAATAATTTAAAGGGTAAACCAAGAAGTGGGTAAGCCTTGAGAACGGAATCAAAAGGACAATAAGATAAGCCCCGGCTATGTGCAGCCTAATTACCCATGGAAGTGCTGCCACGGCGGCGGTGTCGGGCTGTAGTTTAAAAATTGACCACAAATAAGGTGTCAGTACCGAAGCAAACCAAGACGAACCCCAGCGGAAATTATAGGCAACCCATAGTCCGGTAATTACCTGCGCGATTAGTAACAACTCGATAAAAATATCCATTTTGCTTGTTACCATTTTTACTCGGTCGCTGGTTGTTCGGCGGGTAAACAAATTGATTAGGCCGATGAGCACCGCAATGGCAAAAATGAATGCGGCCACCTCTATAACAATTAGCCGAACCGGATGGCTGTTCCACAATAATACTTGTCGGGGGATTAGGAACGCCGTCAGGTGTCCGAAAAACAGAATGAGAATTCCCCAGTGAAACGGCACCGAACCCCAAAACAGTTGTCTTCCTTCTAAGAACTGAGACGACAGCGATGAATACTGGAATTTTACCTGGGTATATTTGTAAATAGAGCCTACCAAAAACACCAGCAAAGCCATGTACGGCAAGCCGATTAGTAGAAAATTGTTTAGTGCGTTAATTAATCCATCCATTTTTATGAGATTTAGTTGTTAAGTTTTTAATCTTTTTCAAGTTCTATTTCTGTGTAAACATATTTTAAAAATTCAGAGGTTTCTTGTTTGTTCTCCGGCTCAACAAGGTCGAAGTCTGTTTTTAAAACGCTATAAAGTGCCATCAATGTGTTTTGATAAACGGTGTAATGATTTTCCGATTTTTCTATCAGTGTTTTGTGGTGTTTTTTATACACCTTTTCTTTTTCTTCAATATTTTTCGGGTCAAAATCAGTTACCATCTTTCTTACGGCAGATGCAAGCACTTTCTCTACCAACTCGTTGCGAATTGCTTCCTCTTTCATCTTCGGCAATAGTCGCAGTATATTGGTAAGGTGGTCGGCAAGTTCTGTACCGCAGTCGTTTCCGGCATCGCGGTGTTCCCGGTTAAGGTTTACTAATAGCTCTCCTCTTTTGTAATCTTCACCAAAAACCACATAGCCCAAATCAAGCGTAGTAACTGCCTGCACATCGAAAGAGCGGGTAAACAGTTCTTCGCGCTCGCGGTAGGTTGCTTTTGAAATAAACTCGGTAAAGGGCTGAAGTAAGTTAGCAGCATCCGGATATTTTTCATTTAGCACCTCTTGTGCTTTCATTACTTTATCCGGAAAATCCGGACCGGGATATTCAAACAAATCTGCCAGTATGGCATAATGATTAATGTTCTTCATAATTTCTATTTTATTTACGCGCCTCTTGTTGGTTTTAGGGTAAATCCAAATCCTGTGTCACCTTTAGTGTCGCCGGTAAATTCGAGCATTTCAACGGCTTGCTCGCGGTGTGCCGGTGGAATTACAAAACGGTCGTCAAATTTGGCCAATGCGGTAAGGTAAAAAATTCCTTCTGCCTGCTCAGCGGTTAGTCCGGCTTCGCGCAAGGCTTCATTTGCACGCTCTGGTGTTATATCGCCAACGGTAACCTGTCTGCGGTGGATACGAACTGCCATCAGTTTTTTCCATTTGTCTTTGATAAGCGACTCGTCGCCTGCACTGAACATACTTGCAAGATATTTCAATGGGAAACGCACTTGGTCAAGTGTGCCAAACAGTTCTTTTGTGCTGGTATCGTAAAGCCAGTTGTCGTCCCAATATTTGGCAATAGGGTTCATTTTCTCGGCCTGTGCGCTATTGTCAACCTGTTTAAGTGACGCCATTACCGGCAACAATGGTGGTACATAAAACAACATTGGCATGGTGCGAAACTCGGGATGCAAAGGCAGGGCAAGTTTCCATTCTTTCACATATTTGTAAACAGGCGAAAACTGCGCGGCTCTTATGGTACTGTCGGCAACACCATTTCTTTTTGCGGCTTGTATCACTTCTTCATCAAACGGGTCAAGTATCATATCAAGCTGGCTGCTAATCAAATTAGCTTCATCGGCCTTTACTGCCGTCTCAAGTTTAGAAGCATCATATAGCAAAACTCCGAGGTAGCGAATTCTACCAACGCAAGAGTGCATACAAGCGGGGGCAAGTCCTGCTTCAAGACGCGGGAAGCACAGAATACACTTTTCAGACTTTCCGGTATGCCAGTTATAATATGATTTTTTGTAGGGGCAGGCGGTTACACACATTCTCCACGCCCTGCACACTTCCTGATTAATGAGTACTACGCCATCTTCGCCCCTTTTATAAATAGCCCCCGAAGGGCAAGCAGCAACACATGCCGGATTAAGACAGTGATTGCAAATACGAGGCAAATAGAAAAAGGCCATTCTTTCTAATTGAAACATTACTTCCTGTTCGGCAGGAGTAAGGTTTTTAAAGTTCGGATCTTGGCGGGCGTAGTCGGGCGTACCGCTAAGGTCATCATCCCAGTTGGGACCCATTTTAATATCAATGGGTTTTCCGGTAATTAATGAGATAGGGCGTGCCGATGGCTGGTCATCCATTTCGGGCGACTCAATAAGGTCGAGATAGCGGTAAGTAAACGGTTCATAATAGTCGTCAATTACCGGTAGGTTAGGGTTGTGAAAAATATTAACCAATCCGCGCAGTTTGCCTGCGCCTTTCAGGTTTATAGTGTTGCCGTTCTTTTCCCAGCCGCCTTTGTAAATGCCCTGGTCTTCCCATTTTGTTGGGTAGCCAGTACCGGGTTTTGTTTCGACATTATTCCACCACATGTATTCTGCGCCTTTGCGGTCAGTCCAGATATTTTTACACGCTATAGAGCAAGTGTGACAACCGATACACTTGTCGAGGTGAAACACCATTGATATTTGTGAACGAACGTCCATATTATTTATCGAGTTTAAAATTTAAAAATTACTTTTTTGGGGATTTAACCCAATTACCATTCCAATTTTTCCATCTTTTGTACTATTACATAAGAGTCGCGGTTTGGTGCAATTGGCCCCCAATAGTTAAAGTGGTAAGAGAATTGCCCGTAGCCACCATTTAAGTAGTTTGGCTTCAAGTGCGTGCGGGTAACACTATTGTGTCCGCCGCCGCGCCTTCCCCGCAATTGCGATTTGGGAACGATTGTTCTTTCCGGAACGTGATACACAATACACATTCCCGGCGCAATTCTGGAACTCACAACCGCACGGGTAACATAAACTCCGTGGTCATTGTGAACTTCTACCCAGTCGTTGTCTTTGATGCCTAATGTTTCGGCATCAACTTCGCTAAGCCAGCAAGGCTCAATACCCCGAGACAAAGTTAGCATCCTTAAATTTTCCATATAGGTAGAGTGAATATGCCATTTGCCGTGTGGTGTAATATAATTGAGCGCCAGAGCTTTTCCTTTCTTCCATGTTTCGCGCAAATCGCCATATACTTCGGGTCTTGGGGCCGGTTTGTAAGTTGGCAAATGCTCGCCGTAAGCGATGTACAATTCTTGGTCAAGATAAAAATGCTGGCGGCCGGTAAGTGTTCTCCACGGAACTAACCTCTCTACATTATAGGTGTAGGCTGCATAAGCCCTGCCGTTGTTCATCAATCCGGACCATAAAGGCGAGGTATTATACCTGCGCGGCTGAGCAGAAAGGTCGGTGTAACGCAACCTAAGGTCTTTGCTTCCTTCACCCAAGTCAGCTAATACAAGTCCGGTTTTCTTTTCCATATTTTTGTAAGCCTCTACATTCAATTTGCCGTTGGCAAGGGTAGATAAATG
Source organism: Sphingobacteriales bacterium (assembly GCA_016706405.1). Taxonomy (NCBI): domain Bacteria; kingdom Pseudomonadati; phylum Bacteroidota; class Sphingobacteriia; order Sphingobacteriales; species Sphingobacteriales bacterium. The sequence goes on along the minus strand of JADJJT010000001.1, from coordinate 1,628,684 downwards.
CAATACTGCATTAGCTGCCCATTCATCTTCTTGGATACTTGGTAAAACTTTGTCGCCGTATTTTCTTTTTGGGAAATGATGCGAAACGCACATTTCATCGTACTCTTCTTGGCAGAAATAATGGTTGCCATGCGCACCCAATCCTTTTTCGCGGATACCTTCGCCCAGGGTAATAAATTTCTCATAAAGCTGGGTATAATCGCGAGTTACCACGGTAAATTTAGGCATTGATTTTCCCGGAACTGGCTCACATTCCCCTTTAAACCAATCTTTGATATTGGGTTGCGAAATTTCATCTTTAGAATCGTGCGATAATGGTGTCATCACAATATCGGTCTGCAATTCAGAAAAATGAGTTTTTGCCAATTCGCTGGTTGCTTTGGTAATAAGTTTGAAAATATCCCAGTCGGTTTTTGATTCCCAAACCGGCGCAACAGCTTGCCCAAGCGGGTGGATGAAAGAGTGCAGGTCGGTACTGTTCAAGTCAGTTTTTTCATACCATGAAGCGGCTGGCAACACAATATCTGAATAGAGTGCTGATGAATCCATCCGGAAATTTAAATCCACTACCAAATCCATTTTGCCAACCGGGGCAATATCGTGCCATTTTACTTCTTCCGTTTTATCATCTGCATCTGTTGCAATGGCATTGGTATGTGTTCCAAGGTAATGCTTAAAGGCATACTCGTGTCCTTTCATACTGCCGTGTATGGCGTTTCCGCGCCAAATATACCATACACGCGGGAAATTGTCTTCCGATTCGGGGTCGTTGATAGAAAATTCAAGTTTACGGTTTTTCAACTGTTCTACTGTCCAATTGATAAACTCTTCATTCGTTTTAGCGCCGGCGGCGGCGGCTTCTTTATGAAGGTTCAAGGGGTTTTTGTTGAACTGCGGGTAGTAAGGCATCCATCCGTTTCTTACTGCGGTAAAAATTGTATCTGCCGTGTGTTTTTTTGTCCATTCGTTGTCGGGCACCGGGTTGTAATGCCAATGGAAGCCATCATATCTGTACTGGCAGGTATTGATATAATGCCAAAGCGGAGCTTGCTGTAGCCTTGCTGTTGGCACCCAGTCTTTTGCAAATGTGATAGCACCCCATGAATCAACCGGAGCTAATTTTTCCTGGCCAACGTAGTGGTTTAGTCCACCGCCATTAACGCCCACGCAGCCGCACAAGGCCAAAGCCATGGCAGCAGACCGGTAAATAAGATTGGCATGATACCAGTGATTAATACCTGCGCCGACAATTACCATACATTTGCCTTTGGTAACCTCGGCAGTATTTGACCATTCGTGTGCAAACTGGATAACGGTTTTTGAATCAATTCCGGTGAATATTTCTTGCCATGCTGGGGTGTAAGAGGCATCTTTATCGGTATAGTCTTTCGGATAATCACCCGCAAGACCGCGGTCAACACCATACTGGCCCATCAGCAAGTCATAAATTGTAGCAACTGGCACTTTGCCATTCACGGTATCTACATATTTTACTGGTACACCGCGCAAGAATGTTTTGTTAAGGCCATATTCAATAAATTCGGTTTGTAGTACGCCATCATTTTGGTTAAGCATGGTAAGCACCGGATCAAATGATTTATCGGTTTCGCCGCACTCTAATTTCATATTCCACCTGCCGCCAGCTTTATCCCAGCGGTAGCCCATACTGCCTTTAGGAGAAACAAAATTGCCTGTTTTAGCGTCAATATTTAGGAATTTCCAGTCGCCATTTTCAATATCTTTCCATTCTGCCAATTCGTTGGCATGTATTAATCTTCCGGGTTTAAAATGGTCGCCTTCTTTTTCAAGTTTTACTAAATAAGGGCTATCGGTATATTGTTTGGTGTAGTTAATAAAATAAGGTATCTGTTTTTCGTGATGATATTCTTTTAGGATGATATGTGTTACAGCCATCCAGAAAGCGTTATCAGTACCCGGATGCACAGGCACCCACTGGTCTGCATACTTACACACCTGGCTAAAGTCGGGTGAGAACACTACCGCTTTTGTTCCATTATGGCGTGATTCGGCAAAGAAGTGGCAGTCGGGAGTACGTGTCATATTGAGGCATGCTCCCATGTCGGCTATCAGTTTGGAGTTATACCAGTCGGCACTTTCGCACACGTCGGTTTGCTCGCCCCACATTTCGGGGAAGTGTGTGGGTAAATCGCAATACCAGTCATAGAAGCTCAAATTAAACCCACCGAATAGTTGAAGGAAACGCGCACCGGCGGCATAGCTCAGCATAGACATGGCTGGAATGGGCGAGAAGCCTGCAACACGGTCGGGGCCGTGTTTTTTTGCCGTATAAATATTTGCGGCAGCCATAATTTCAAGCACTTCATCCCACGATGTCCGGCGGAATCCGCCTTTTCCACGCGACCATTGGTAGCGTTTGCGTTTTTCTTTATTGTTTTGCAGGTTCTCCCAAGCTTTAAGCGGGTCGCCTCCGGCATTTTTCTTTTCCTCGCGGTAAAAATCGAGCAATGTACCACGAATAAGCGGGTATTTAATGCGCAATGGGCTGTACAAATACCACGAATAAGATATACCGCGCTGGCAGCCACGTGGTTCGTATGGTGGAAGCGAATCCTCAAGAAGTGGGTAGTCCAATTGCTGGGTTTCCCACACTACAATTCCGTCCTTCACATGAATTTGCCACGAGCAACCTCCGGTGCAGTTAACACCGTGGGTACTTCGAACTATGCGGTCGTGCTGGAAACGGTTGCGGTAAAATTCTTCCCACTTGCGAGTTTTAGGGGAGATAATGTCTTCAATCCAACTCATGTTATCTTTATTTATTTGTAAATTTATAATATATTATTAATTATTGGATTTAACTTGTCGGTTGTAAATCCGGGTATTGACAGTTCTTTTCTTCCTTCTGAACCATAATGCCGGATAAACGCCCATAAGCATGAAAGCACCAATGAGTCCGGCAGAAAGCATCCACCTTCCATAATTTACTGGATGTTGTTTACCCTGCTCATCATTAGCACTTTGCATGAAAGCGGTTAGTTTAAAAATTTCATCCTCTGTCAGCGGGTTATTTTGAAATGCTTGTTTCATTGCCGGAAAAGGTGGCGCACCCAGAATGCCTTTCACCCCGTCAGCGGTGAGTCGGCCATAAGCGTCTGTAAGGTCTTTTGCCAAAGCGCCGCCCGCAAGCACATTATCATTTTTGACGTGGTGGCACGAATTGCAGGTAGCGCCGCCATTAGCAAATTTTGTTTTGCCCATAAATAAATTCTGGCCTGCCACTATGTCTTCTGCTGTTGCTACGCGCGCTGCGGCTGCTTGGGCGGGTGCTTTCGAATCTGTGGTGGCCGCTGTTGCATCTGCTTCGGCTGGGCTGTTTTCAACAATATAGGCCAGCACTGATTTTATTTGTGCATCGGTAAGGTTTTGGTCGGGCATAACCGTTTTATTGAACTCTTCAAAAATTGCAACAGCATCGGGGTCGCCTTTTTTAACCATGCCCTGTGACGACTTGACAAAATTGATAAACCACTCTTCGGTGCGTTTTTTGTGAACATTTGCCAAACCTGGCCCAACCAGGCGTTCATTGCTGGCTTTGTGGCAAGCCGAACAAGTAGATTTAAAAATGGTTTCTCCTTCGTTTTGTGCAAAGGTCCGGAAAGATACTCCCAAAAAAAGTAGAAGCAAAATAATAAAAGCTCTCATAGTTTTTGGATCTTTAAACATAGGACAAAGCCTACTTTTTGATTTGTTTGACTCGCCCATTTGATTTATTTTAATATTATATTATCGTTTATAATGACTTTATCCATTTTAGTTTCATTGCATCTTCTTCTTAAACTAGAATACCAATATACATATCCGGAGGCAAGGGCATGTTCCAAGGAATAATAACTTCTGCGCCTTGGTCGCAGTTAGGAAAAATCCACTTCTCTAAATTTTTATTCTTTACTTTTGCAAAAGTCTTAAATGTATTGCCATAAAACAATGCTGCTGTATTTAGGATTGCATTAAACTCGTTATCACAGGCAGGCGAGTAGGCTCTATAAGGTTGTTCTACAATAAGATAGTTGTTATCTATTTCTACAGTTGATGACTCTTTAAAGCAAGCAGCCAAGCATAAAACTAAAATAAATAACACAAGCTTTTTCATAAAATACAGGTGATTTAAACTTTTCGTACTCTTAAATCCATTTTTTTTAAACCTTTCATACTCTTAAATCCATTTTGGCCTTCTATATCAAGTTTGTACGTTAAAAGGCAATTTGCAATACTGATGAAACTCCCGCTGTTGGCTTAAATTACCTTCTCTCGTAAACTATACACGTCTTGTTTTTGGCGGGGGTATCAATGCCAACTTTTATTTTGCACAATGTTACAAAAGAATACCAATACAAATCTTGTTATTGCATAAAACCAACTGTTTTTGTAGGTTATTACGAATATAATTTTTATTCGCGGTAGCTTTATTCGGTCTTGCTTAAAATTAAGTGGTATAGTTACAACAGCATCGAAACATACACCAAGCCCTATTAACGGTTTGTTTTGTTTAGCGTATTCAAGTAACGATGCGCAAGGTAAACAACTTTGTTGCACGCAGGAAGAAAAATATACAGTCATGCCGGGGCAAAACGTTTACCGCAGCAGCGAAAGCGATTGTGGCAAATGCCCCCTCAGAGCCTTGTGTTGCGATGCGGTAAGCAAATTCAAAAAGTTAGACGACAGCATCCACAAACCCTTGTACGACAAGATGCACCGCAAACTCAACAAAGACAAAAACTACACCCGATTTTTAACCAAACGCCGAAGCTCAACCGTTGAGCCGGTGCTGGGAACGCTTATCAATCATCACAACATGAAACGAGTGAATGCACGAGGAATGGCCCAAGCCAATAAACACGTTTTAATGGCGGCTTTGAGTTATAATTTGAAGAAACTGTTAAAATTTATCCGGATAATGCCAAAAATGTACGCCCAAATATATCATCATCCGGAAATAATAAGGTGGTTTTTTCAAAATTCACTTTATCAGGCTTTATTAGGTTCATTTTAAGGCATCCAAAAAAAGGGACTTCCATTTAATTGAGGTTTGCCCAGAACGCGGCAAATGCAGCTACGGCGGGCAGTTTAGCCCAAAAAACGGCTTAGGAAAAGGGAGGTTGTGCAACGGTTACCTTTGTTAGCGGTTCGCTATTTTTTGTTTCTTTTTAATGATTGTTTTATTAAACTTAAAATGTATTCTAAATTGTCGTCTGAGTTTATTTGTAATTCATAGTCGCCATTTCCCCAATGTCCTGTCTGCGAAACGTCACGGCAAATTCCTTTCGGGTCGTCAAGTTGTCCGTGTTGTAAGTTAAGCCACATTTTAAGTCCATTTTTTTGCAAACGAATGTCAACGACATTTGTGTTAGCAACAAAGGCGGTATAAAGTTTTTTCGGCTTAACTTCTAAACTGTCAAGATTGAGAATTGCATTTTTGAATTTTTCGTAAAGCTCTTTGATTTCGTCCGACATTCCGTCCAAGTGTTCTTGTTCTGTAAACACTTTAATTTCTCGTGTAACTTTTTCAATCGTGTCGTCTTGTCGGCTGATTGTCTTAACGCTTTCTTGTGCACCCGAAGTCTGAATTTGATTGTAGCTAATTGTCTTGTTGTCGTAGCGTTTAACTTCCCAAAGTTCAATTGGTAAGTCTTTAAAGTTTATTGCTTCTTTTTGGTATGTCGTAAAACTTGGCGAAATGAAAATAACTCGTGATTGCGACCAATCAACGTCATCACGTTTCAATGTATTTTTGTTGTTTTCGTTGTATTCAAGAATGAAGTCGGCTTTGTTGTTAAGCATTAAAGATAAATAAGCATAGCCTTGGTCAATTACGCTAAAATTTTTGTCTCGTTTGTATTCAATGATTACAAAACTTGATGCGTCTTTGTCAAACGCCAATGTGTCAATGCGAAAATTGCCAAGAGAAAATTCAGAACGCACAAAGTTAAGTCCGAAAATAGCCGTCAAATTTTGTTCAGTTAAAGTTTGAATTTCTTTTTCAAGTTTAAAAGGTAATTCTTTTATCTGGTCAAGTTTGTCTTTGTTGTCTATGTTAAATAATGCCATTTCGTTTTTATGTCTTTGTCTTGTTACTGTGTCTTTTTATAGTAGCCGCTAACGGAAAAGGCTTTGCGTTGGGCGGTTTACGAAGGACAAATTTACAATACATTTTTTAGTTTTATTAGAAAATTCTTCCCTTGAAATAATACTTCCGCCCGCCTAACCGTAAAGCCGTTGTGCCTGTTGCACAACTCAAAGGTAGTGAAAAATTAATATACAAAAAAATTTGAGTGAAATATTTTTAAAAAGAATAGGAAAACTCAATAATTTGTAGTATACTTGCCTGCATTATGCAAGGACGAAAACAGCTTACTCCGCAACTTTTTTACCAACTAAGTTTAGACCAATTAGTTCCGGAAGATAATTTTTACCGCCGGATAAACAATTGGTTCGGTTGAGGGTATTTAAATGTAGGGCAGCAATTTATTTATCCCCAAATTGAGGTTTGCCCAAAACGCGACAAATGTAGCTACGGCGGGCAGTTTAGCCCAAAAATCACCTAAATAAAATTTGAGTTGTGCAACGGTTACCATTGTTGGCAGCGGTGTGGATGTTTGGAGACCTTCGTTTTCGCTTAACAAAATGCTTAAAATACGGCTTATTTCCAAGTTGTAAATTTTCCGGAAAAAATGATATTTTTGCTTTTATCGGATCACAATCCTTTGCTTTACCCAAGTTACAATTTGTTGAAAGTCAATTCGTCCTGATGCAATAGCGACAACAAAGTCGTATTTTTCGTCTTGTGTGGCTTCTATATCCTTGCCAAAGTTCATCAAAACCAAACGCATCAAAACGTAGCCAGTTCTTTTGTTGCCGTCTATAAAAGGGTGATTTGTGACGATACTTTCCAAAACTGCTCCTGCCTTTTCTTCGGGACTTGGGTAGAATTCTGTGTCGCCAAATCCACTGAAAGGTCTTTCGAGTGCAGATTTTAGACCGTTTTCATCTCTCACACCTTGTGAACCGCCAAATTCGCGGATCAAAAATTGATGAATTTCAAGAACTTCTTGATAGCCAATCATTTCGCCAATTTTTCAAGTAGCTCTCGGTCTTCCGTCAAAATTGTATTCAAGTTGAGCGAAAGACGCATTTTCTCCGCAGTAGTTTTTTCTACCTGACGAAGGTATTGCAAAAGTTCGCCCAAAACATTACTGGGTAATTTGTCCACAATCTGCACGATTTCTTCTTTTAGCTCCATTTTTTAGTCTTATTACTTTTTAGTTTAACGATATTCTGGTTTGTTTCGATAATTTACTTTATATACTTGCCTGCAGGCTTATACATTGCTTATCGGCAAAGCACAAATTTACAATAAGTTTTCAGCTTTTATATAAAAATTTTAGTTTGAAAATAATACTTCCGCCCGCCTAACCGTAAAGCCATTGTGCCTGTTGCACAACTCAAAGGTAGTGAAAAATTAATATACAAAAAAATTTGGTGAAATATTTTTAAAAAGAATAGGAAAACTCAATAATTTGTAGTACATTTGCCTGCATTATGCAAGGACGAAAACAACTGACCCCACAACTATTTTACCAACTAAGTTTAGACCAATTAGTTCTGGAAGATAATTTTTACCGCCGAATAAACAATTGGCTCGGTTGAGGGTATTTAAATGTAGGGCAGCAATTTATTTATCCCAAAATTGAGGTTTGCCTAAAACGCGGCAAATGTAGCTACGGCAGGCAGTTTAGCCCAAAAACCCGCTTAGGAAATTTAGGTTGTGCAACGGTTACCCATGTTAGCGGTTCGGGCTTTTTTTCAGTCTTCCTTTTGTCGTGTCCAAATGTGTCAACTGTCTGCATTATTGGCTTGTGTGTCGGGTGTTTTAATTTTTTAAAAAGCAAGGAAAATAATATTTTGAAATTCTTTTTGGGTTGGGCAGCCACACTCTTTTGCAAGCTTTGGCCTGTGTGTTGGCTTGTGCGAATTGGCAATGTGCTTGCAAATTGGTGCCGGCATTTTATTTCTCTATTTTACTATCCAAAATCATATCCAAAAACGAAGTTGGTTGCAGAAAGTAATTCGGATTTTCGTCAATCTTTTCTTTAATCAAAATCAAACCTCCGTTTGTATATGATTCCATTGTGTAAATAAGTTGCTTAACAATTTCGTCTTCTTCTATTTCGCCTTTTTCTAAGGCAAGAATGTCTATTTCTGTTTTAGCAACCAAAGCAATAAATATGTTTTCTTGCAGACTTGTAAAGTCTTTTCGATAGGAAGTTGTTGTTTTACTCCCCCAATGTTGAATGTGGTGGCTGAAATCTATTTTCTTTTCTCCGTTTGGAATTGGAGAAAACTCATTATTATACAAGCCTAAAAAAAACGCATACATATACAATTCGTAGTTTGTACTAAAATGCTTTCCAAGATTTATTTTTTTTTCGCCTTCCGCACCAAATTTCTGTGAAAGCGAAGAGAAAAGTTCTTTGTGTACTTCACTGTATTTTGGAATTTTGGTTTTCCATTTGTCAAATAAGTTTTCCATATTACAAAGTAATTACTTGTGAGTTAATTGTTTTCAAATTATTTGGGTTAAAAGGTCTCTCAAGTTTTACCCAAAATGCTTTATCTCTTTTAACGTTATTAAATTCGTCTTTAATTGAAAAGACTTTCGAGTCTTTATCTATGTGTAGAAAATCTTTAATCAATAGAATTTTCTGGTTTCCTGTTTGGTAAATCAAATTTAAGAATTGCTTTGTTTTATTTTCCCCAAATGAAGATGTAGGTGCATCAAAAATCATAGGGAATTTTTCTTCTCTAATTTCTGTCGCTAATTCTGAAATGGCAAACAAAATTGAAATGTGCATTGAAGTAAGTAAAGATTGATTCGGTTTGTAAAAAGTTCTTCCATCTTCTTGCAATTCAGAGCCTATCTAAATTTTATTTTCTAATTCTATTAAGCATCAATTTTATCATGGCAAGTTGGATCATTGTCTGGCTCGTTTCGGTTTGGAACTCAAAGTCTTTACTCAATCTTCGATAGCTTTCGAGCCATGCAAAAGTTCTTTCAACAATCCATCTTTTGGCAATACTTCGAATTTCGAGGCTGTATTCGATCTACTTACAACCTCAACCACCCACCCAAACGTTTTGCGGGTATTTTCAATTAACTCGCCTCTATACCCGCCATCAGCTACTATCTTTACCAATCTGCAAAACCTGCCTCTGAGGTCAGCTATAACCATTGGGGCTGATTTACTGTCATGCTCATTTGCCGCATGAACCACAACCGCTAAAAGTAGTCCCATTGTATCTACAATAATATGCCGCTTTCTGCCTTTAACTTTTTTACCCCCGTCAATCCCTCTGCACAAGCCTCCGACGCTTGTTGTCTTTACGCTCTGGCTATCAATTATACCAACACTTGGCGATGAAGCCCTGCCTGCTTGCTTTCGAGTCTTATCCCTGAGTATTTCATGGATGAGTTCTATCGTCCCATCCTTCTTCCACTTGGTAAAATAGTAGTAAACAAGCTTCCATGACGGAAAATGGAACGGCAGCATGCGCCATTGACAGCCAGTTTTAAGCAAATAGAACAGCGCATTAAAAATTTCTCTTAAACTGTGTTTTCGTTTCCGTTTGTCGTCTAAAATGCCTAATATTGCACTCCATTGACTATCGGTGAGACTGCTTGGGTAGGTTTTCATTTTACTTTATGTGTTTGATTTTCATAAAGCTATGAATTATTATTTAAACGTCAAACTGATAGTCTTTTATTCACATCTCTTTTAATAACTTTTTTCCTATCAATTTTTAGGACTGGCATGCCAATTTTTAATTTTTAGACAGTCTCTTAGTACCGCTTTAAAGCTTAGTTTTGCTCAAAATTTACGAATTTTACTTTATATGTATTAAGAAATAACATAATTCTTAAAAAACATGCCTTGATACGGTTTGTAATTAAATAAGCCTTCATAAATATTTGTATTTTTCTAAAAAAGTTACCCCCTATAAAAAACAAATCAATGTCAAAAAAACTACTTTTTGTTCTTATTTTGTGCTTGTTTTCGCTTCATTTTTTACAGGCGCAAAATGCGATTGTGACAGGAAATATTAAAAATATAACCACGACAGAAATTTTACCTTTTGTCAATATTACGACAAAAATAAATGATGCCTTAACAGGTACACAAACCGATTTTGATGGCAATTATACCATCGAACTCCCACCAGGAAGTCACACTTTACAATTTTCAGTAGTGGGCTACAATACCGAAACAAGAGTAGTTGCGCTAAATGCTGCTCAAACCTTAACGCTAAATATAGAAATGACCGAGAAAAAAGAAATTTTGGAAACGGTTGTGATTACCAGTAGCAAATTTGAACAAAAATTAGGCGAACAAGTTGTATCGCTCGAGGTGATTAAACCCTCACTAATAGAAAATAGTAATACCACCGCCATTGATAATGCACTACAAAAAGTTCCAGGGGTAGATGTAATAGATGGGCAGGCAAATATTAGAGGTGGCAGTGGTTACAGCTACGGTGCCGGAAGCCGTGTTATGCTGCTAATGGACGATTTGCCAATTTTAACTGCCGATGCTGGCTTTCCGGATTGGAGCTTTTTGCCAGTCGAAAATATTTCCCAAATTGAAATTATAAAAGGAGCTTCATCGGCCTTATATGGCTCGTCGGCTATGAACGGCATCGTCAATTTGCGAACTGCCTACCCTAAAACCGAACCCGAAACCAAATTGTCATTTTTTACCAGCGCCTTGGGCAACCCACCAGCTAACCTAACAAACGATATTCTGTACGATGCCAACAACATGCCAGTCGTATTGGCCAATGGCGATACTGCCTTTCAAAAAAAAGCATGGTGGGGCGGCGAAATACCCTTTGAAACGGGCTTCTCGTTTGGGCACCGGCAAAAATTTAAACAATTAGATTTTGTGTCGGGGCTATACCTGCTTTCAAGCGACTCGCATCGCCAAACCGATTTTAGCCGCCGCGCACGTGCCAATATTAATTTGCGCTACCGCGTACCCACTGTGCCAGGGCTGGCTATTGGCCTAAACCTCAACACCATGATAACACGCAGTACCAGCTTTTTAATATGGAACCGAAATAACGGCCAACCAGGCCAACCGGGCTACGTGGGCGATGCCGGTGCTTACCAGCTTTGGACAAACACACCGCAAATTAACAACAAAGGCCGAAAACTATCTGTTGACCCATTTATAGAGTATTTTACAAGGAATAATATCCGGATAAAATTATTAGGCCGCTACTACATCAACCATAACCGCAACGACACAAATCAAAGTACTTTATCTGATTTTTATTACTCCGAAGGCCAATTTCAAAAACGCTTTCCCAAATTAAATTTAACAACCACCGCCGGTATTACTTACAGCCTTGCAAAAACTAATGCCGAACTGTACGCTTCTGATACTATAAATAAAGGCAAATACCAGGCTACAAATTTGGCAGGCTATGTTCAGTTAGACAAAAAATTTTACCAAAAGCTAAACCTATCGCTGGGGGCACGTTTTGAGCGCAACACCATTGAAAGCGAAAGCGAAGCTAAACCCGTGTTGCGAGCAGGCGTAAATTACCAGGCTGCCGAGTACACCTATATACGTGCTTCGTATGGGCAGGCTTACCGATTTCCAACGATTGCCGAAAAATTTGTTGATACGCAATTAGGTGGTGTAAACGTTGGCGCTTTAACCGTTCCGATAGGTATTTTTCCTAACCCAAGCTTAAAATCAGAAACCGGATGGAGCGCCGAATTAGGCGTTAAACAAGGCTTTGCCATTAGCGAGTGGAAGGGCTTGGTTGATGTGGCCGCATTTATTAACGAGTATTCGAACATGATGGAGTTTACTTTTGGGGCTAGTAATATTGTGCAAAAATTAGTACAAAGCTTATATTGGCCCGAGTACGACACAACCGTAATTGTACTGCCCGACCCCAATGGAATAGCCGTTGGTTTCCAATCGTTAAATATTGGCGATACACGCATTTTTGGCCTCGATGCCTCGGTAGTAGGGCAGGGCAGTTTATTTGGCGCGCCAACCACACTTTTAGCCGGATACACCTGGACAAACCCCAAATTTAAGGATTTTGACAAAGTTGAAAAACTGCTTTCATCGAGCGACGAAAACGTACTAAAATATCGTTTTAGGCATACCGCTAAATTAGATGCCGAAACCCGAATTTCAAAGCTTAGCTTTGGTTTGGGCGTGCGTTATTTTAGTTTTATGGAAGCCATTGACGAGGCATTCGCCGTGTTTTTACCCGGCGTTCGCCAATTCCGCGAAGAACACAATACCGGCGACCTAATTGTTGATGCACGCATTTTGTTTCATGTTAGCGAAAACAGCACCTTGTCTTTTTTGTGTAATAACCTGTTTAACCGCGAATATGCCATGCGCCCTGCTCTTATGGATTCGCCCCGCCAGTTTACCGTCAAATATGCACTTGACTTAAAAGGAAAACCAAAATAAACAGTTAAACAAAGAAAGAGGCAGGCAGGCTTATCAATTACTTACCTGCTTCTTCTTCTTCCATCCAGTTTAATAATTCGAGGTAGGTTTGTGTAAGCTGGGTTTTGTCCTCTTCTGAGCCTGTCAAGCGCGATAATTGCAGATTAAAAATATCATGATGCGACCTTTCGTTAAGGTAGGATGATGTTTGGTTTTCAGTTTCATCCGGAGTTAAATCGTTTTCAGCAATGGGCTGCATCCGGATGATTTTTAGGGCAAACAGTTCGATGTTTTTATTTTTAAGGTCTTGTTTTATTTCTTCTAACAAATTGCCCGAAACTAAGCCATGTGGCGTTTCGAGTATTACCTCAGCCCAAGCCGTTAATGAACTTTGATTAGCGGGGGCTTGGCTTATACCCTGCTGTATTTGCGTTTCGTTGCCTTTAAAACGCAACAAAGGGCGGTTAGTTGGTACAAGTAAGGGCGTAATTGATGGCGGATTTTGTCCTTCAATTTTTACCAATACTACTTGCTTGGGGTCGGCATGTTCGGTAAAATCGAGGGGGATGGGCGAGCCTGAATAGCGGATATTTGCATTTTGTGCTACCATTTGAGGCTTGTGAATATGGCCAAGAGCAATGTATTGGGCTATATCCGGAAAAACATGGCTGCCAACTTTGCCTTCGTTGCCAATATAAATATCGTGTTCGGCGCTGGGAGCTTCAATCGAATCGCCAGCGGCAAATAAATGCCCTGTACAAACCACTGGGATGCCTTGTTCGTGATAAGGTTGCAGTAAAGCGGCCATTTGTGTATAATATTGCTCAATACCCGTTTTTATGCGCTCAATACGGGCTGCATAATCTTCGTTGCTGCTTGTTGGTGCGGGCAAATCGCTCATGCGTATATACGGCATTGCGCCTACTACGCCAACTACGTTGCCTTGGTGGTTTTTAACAGGTATAATGGTGTTTTGCGGCTGTTGGCTATTAAAATTACCTACTACCGAAATATTAAAACTGCTAAGTAACTGACTGGGCGCGTTTAGGGTGAACGGCGAGTCGTGGTTGCCTGCTACAATAATTATATGTGGGCAAATTTGGTGTGCCTGACTTAAAAAATTGTAATACAACTTGTAAGCACTATTGGCAGGGTAAGCCGTATCGAACACATCGCCGGCAACTACCAAAGCATGGGGTTGATGGGTTTGTATTTGTTCCAACAGCCAGTTGAAAAACAAACTATGCTCTTCGTCTCGGGTATTTTCGTGCAGGCGTTGGCCTATATGCCAATCGGCGGTGTGCAACAAACAAAACATATTTTTGTGTTTTTGTTTGAGTTAGTTATAAATAGGGAACTTGTTTTAAATAATAATTTGTTTTCGCCGGAGTTCAAATTGTTGTCCTAAATAAACACGGCGCACCTGTTCGTCGGCGGCAAGCTCTTCGGCGGTGCCTGCTTTTAACAAATTGCCTTCAAAAAGCAAATAGGCCCTATCGGTAATTGAAAGGGTTTCTTGTACGTTATGGTCGGTTATAAGCACGCCAATATTGCGGTATTTAAGTTTGGCCACAATAAGTTGTATATCTTCAACGGCAATAGGGTCAACGCCGGCAAAAGGCTCGTCGAGCAAAATAAATTTGGGGTCGGCGGCCAAGGCGCGGGCAATTTCGGTACGGCGGCGCTCACCGCCCGACAGCACATTTCCATTGTTTTTGCGCACATGTTGTAGGCCAAACTCGCTTAGTAGCAGTTCTAATTTTTCGGTTTGCTGGGCTTTGGTATAGTTTTTCATTTCGAGCACGGCCTTAATATTGTCTTCAACGCTTAGGGTTCTGAATACCGATGCTTCTTGGGGTAAATAGCCTATACCTAAGCGCGCCCTTTTGTACATAGGTTGGTGGGTAATTATAGTGTCGTTTAAATAAATATGTCCTTGGTCGGGTTTAATGAGGCCTACTACCATATAAAAGGTAGTGGTTTTTCCGGCACCATTAGGCCCTAACAAGCCAACAATTTCGCCTTGTGCCACTTGCACCGACACGTTGTTTACCACCGTCCGGGCACCATATTTTTTTACCAAAGCATCGGTGCGCAATAACATAACAATAAGAAATGATTAAATGAGTGTGAGTTTAAATTAAAGAGGAGCTAAAAATACGAAAATTAAATAAGTGTGTAGCAATAGTACAAAGGTAGAAAAAAAACATAATTGCGCCTTAAACTGTTCATGCGCCACTACCAAAATTTTTAAGGCTAAAACCAAGCTAATTATGGCTTAGTATGGATGCTATTTTTTGCCTCTTTTTCGGACAAATTTACCTTTGCCGCTATTTTTAATTAGATTATGGGAGAGCTGTAAAATACATTTTTCCGGATAGTAAAATAGGAGAAAAAAAATAAGTAGCTTTGCCCAGCCAATCATACAAAAATATAGCACATCTGTATTTAAATGCTATTTATTTCATGCTGCCTAACGCACCAACCAAGCGCCAACAACAACCTTAATAAACCATGAGCGTAACGCAACAAATTGCCGACATTAATTATTTATTTTCGGCCAACGACTACGATTTTGGCTTTCGAAAACTGCTTGATGCTGTTTTAGATACCGAAAGCCTTGCACTTTATCAGAAAGCAATTACACTAACCGACTATAAATATGCCAACAAAACCGAGCAGTTTT
Source organism: Sphingobacteriales bacterium (assembly GCA_016706405.1). NCBI lineage: Bacteria > Pseudomonadati > Bacteroidota > Sphingobacteriia > Sphingobacteriales > Sphingobacteriales bacterium. Next base: position 1,613,483 of record JADJJT010000001.1, on the reverse strand, counting down.
TAACTACGGCCAACGAAATATTAGCCGAAATGGCTTCTATACCCATGCCAAACCCCAAACTAATGGGGCAAACCATTTTAACAGCCAATCAAATTACTAAAAGTTACGGTGTAGGTAAATTTAAATTAGGTCCTGTGCAGCTAAATATTGAAAGGGGCGGTGTTTATGGCTTGGTTGGCGAGAACGGCAATGGCAAAACTACCTTGCTTCGCTTGTTGGCCTCCGATTTAGCACTAACCGAAGGCAATTTTGTGTATTCGTTTTTACCCCCTGACGCAAGCCAATATACGCTGCGCACTGAATTAGTTTATATAGGGCACCGGTCGCCCAAACGTTACGGCAGCGTAAAAGATAATTTAAAAATGGTGGCTACCCACTATGGATACACAGGGCAGCATAACGAGCTAATTGTGCTGATGATGATTGCCCGAATGGGACTATGGCCTTTTAAAAATTTAAATTGGGCGGAGTTGTCGTCGGGGTATAAAATGCGGTTTGAGCTGGCGCGTACCCTGTTGCGCAAACCCGAAATTATGCTGTTAGATGAGCCTTTGGCTAATTTAGATGTGCTGGCGCAACAAGTGGTGCTCGAAGACATTAAGTCAATTGCCAAATCGGCAACCAACCCTATTGCCGTAGTACTTAGCTCGCAACAACTTTACGAGGTTGAAAAAGTATCGGACAGGGTAATTTATTTGCGGAACGGTAAACCCGACTCGGCATTAGGCTTGGGCAAGTCGCATCCGGATGAATTAGTAATTGAATTAGACACTTCATTAGATCGGCAAAATTTGGCGGCAAAACTCGCTTCCTTGTCGCCAACGGCCATACAATATAACGGCGGTATTTATGTGATTAATTTTACCAAGCGCAGTTTTAACGAAGTGCTATTGGTGTTGGCACAACAAGAGGTTCCGGTAATATATGTCCGCGATATATCAAAATCGACACGCCGGTATTTTGTGCGCTAATTTGTTTCTATCAGTCAAATATTGTTTAATTTTTTCTTCTTTTATTAGTTTTTCTTTACTTGCCTGTTTATGATAAGCCGCACCCTTAAACAAATTGATACGTTTTTGTTAGAAAACTACCCACTTTTATGGAATACTAAATTAGTGTGGATACTTCCGGCAGCCTTGGTTTTTCATTTGATATTTTTTTTAATTGGCTTTGTTCAGGTTGCCAATCCGGATATTTTACGACAGCCATCATACTTGTTTGACGAACTTTTTTACCGTAGCGGAATGATGCTGTTTTCGGTTATTGTATCTATTTTGTTGTTAGTATATTGGCTTGTTCATTTTTTTAAACACAATGCCTTTAAAGATTTTTACCCTTTAAAATCCGGATTTTTATATGCACAATTCGCATGTATAGTTTTGGTAATTTTTGCTTCTACCTCGTACTATTTAAGCTATAAAATAGCCCTAAGTTTGCGCGTCAGAAGTGCCTATCCCTTAACCGAAGTTAAAAAAGATATAGCCCTTTACAACGAAATAGCCCCCTATTTTTCGAACAGTTTCAACAATTATGCCTTTTACAACAAATCTTACCCGCCCCCACTGCCATTGTTGCATAATGAGGATGGCTATTTTTATCATTTTTGGACAAACCTCGATTCGGCAAAATGGCCGTATGATGAATTTGAAAAATTTGTTGATGGATTGCCGTCTGTAAATGAACATTATTTTTACACTTGGAACATAGACAAATTAAAAGCAGATGGCATTGATTTTAAAATTGGCAGCGATTGGTTGAATGATACTAATGAGTATGACTACTACACACGAAGACAATTATACAGCGAATATGAGTATTTAGTAAACGGGCAGCCCGAGATTTTATTTTTACCCGCCACATTGGGGGTAGATATGTTTAAATATCGCAGTTATGTAAATCCCAAAGATTACTATACTTCGTTTGAGCCTTCGTATTTAAACTACGCCCATAAGGCAATTGACGTTTTTGACGAACGAACAACCAGCCAATTAGCCCAAATTTGGCATACCGAATTAACGAAGCAAAATAAGGCGGCTATTTTAAAAAAAATGGATGATTTTTCCTTTTAGCCAAAAAATATAAAATAGAACATAATTTACCCTCGGCACAAGCTTGGTTAGCTATCGTCTTTAAAAACCCCGTCAATTTTGAAATAGCTGGGTTGATAAAAAATTATAATCCCCAAAATACTGCTTACCCCAACTATTATGATGGGGATGACGGCGATAATAAATACCTCTATACACCCTATTTTATTGATACAAACAGTATTGATAACGTTTTTAATAATATAGGATACGCATATAAAGACATGTTTAATATATACGAATGGTTTGTATTTTTGTGGATTGCCGCAGCTATGGCCCTCTTAATTTTTATATACCGTACAACCAATTTGCGCAGTATTATTTTTAGTGTTGTTACCGCCAGTATTTTATTAGTTTTAATAGCCTTATTGTTGCTTGTAATTGCAATTGGAAGCAACTATAATGATGGGGTTTACCTTTTTGTATTTACTGTTACCTATTTGGCATTAGTCATAACTTCGGTTATAGGCAATAATACGGTTATAAACAAAACCGTATCTGCTGTGGCGCATATATTATCTTTGGTGGGGTTTGTACCATTTATTTTAATGTGGGTATATTACCTGTACGATGAATACCGCGGCAGCAGTTTAAACAGCAGTAATTGGCTAACATGGACAGAAGCTAACTTGTATTGGCTTAGCTATGTAGCATTGTTATTGTTTGTTGGGTACTATATACGCCAAATTATAATATGGCGTGCTAATCCGGATAATTAAATTGCCAAACAAACTCAACTTAACCCAACTCAACTCAATTCAACTCAATTTAAGGTTTTTACCGTTCCCAGTAGTTTTGCTCTTCAATGTCGTCTAATATATTAACATAGTTCAAGTACCTTGAGTCGGCAATTTGCCCCTCCTCAAGGGCTTGTTTTACGGCGCAGCCCGGCTCGTTGCGGTGTAAGCAGTTATTATAGCGGCAGTTGAGCAATAGCTGGCGCATTTCTACAAAATAATGGCTTAGTTCTTCGGGTTCAAGGTGTACGATGCCAAACTCTTTAATGCCCGGGGTGTCAACAATAAAGCCGCCGCCGTTAGCTGCCGGCAGTGGGTGCATTTCGGCAAAAGTGGTGGTGTGCATACCTTTGCCACTAAACCCCGACAACTCGTTGGTGCGCAAGTTTAAATTGGGAAATAAACTATTAATTAACGAAGACTTACCCACCCCCGAATGTCCGGATAATAAAGTGGTTTTACCTTCAAGCTGTTGCGCAAGTAGGTCTAAGCCGTGCTGCGTGCTGGCCGATGTAACCAAACAAGTATAGCCTAAATACTTGTACAAAAGCGTAAAATCGTCTAATAGCTGTGCCTCTTCGCTTGTTAGCAAATCATGTTTGTTAAATACCAAAACAGTGGGTATATGGTACATCTCGGCGGTGACCAAAAAGCGGTCAATAAACCCCGTTGAGGTGCGCGGCTGCGACAAAGTAACAACTAATGCGGCTTGGTCAAGGTTGGCGGCAATAACGTGGTCGTGGTGTTTTTTGCGGGGCGATGCTCGCATAATGTAGTTGTTGCGCGGCTCAAAGCCTACAATTAGCACCTTATTAGTGCTGCCTTGCTCGGGCTCAAGCAATACAATATCGCCTACGGTAATTGGGTTAGTAGCCTTAGCCGCATCTAAGCGCAATTTGCCCTTTAAACGACCTTCTACTATTTGGTTGTCGTTGGTAAGCAGGGTGTACCAGCTACCTGTTGAGCGTAAAACTCTACCTTTCAAATAAAAAAAAATTAAGTTCTAAAAATGAAAATTGGGTCTGTTTAAGCTGCGGCCTGCTATTTTTAACAGCAGGCATAAATTGCTAAAACCCGTAAGTAAACTGTTTGAAGGTGCACAAAGTTCCGGAATAGATGCAGTAATAGCAATTTTTTTATCACAACTACCATTTTTTAAAGGGCAAATTAAATAGGAAGACGCAAATAGCCGCTAATTTTTTCCGGAAGTTAGAAACTATATTTGCGCTGTTATTAACTATCTATATCCGGATGCTGAAGCGCAGTGGGTAACAGTCTAACTAAAAAAAATCAAATAAATAAAATAATGAGTTATATTGTAGTAGATATCGAATCAGATGGGCCAATTCCAGGCGATTATTCAATGATATGCTTTGGCGCTGTATTGGTTGATGAAGCGCTTAATAAAAGTTTTTATGGAAGGATAAAACCAATTTCGGAAAATTATATTCCTGAAGCGTTGGCTATTTCCGGATTTAGCAGAGAAGAAACTTTGAGTTTTGACCATCCGGTTGAAGTAATGCAGAATTTTGAAAACTGGATAAAAGAAAATTCCAAAGGCAAGCCAATATTTATAAGCGATAATAATGGTTTTGACTGGATGTTTATTTGCTGGTATTTTCATCATTTTTTAAAACGAAACCCCTTTGGCTATTCTTCAAGAAGGCTTTCGGACTTATATTGTGGCTTGGTTAAAGATAGTTTTGCCCAGTGGCGACATTTAAGAACAACCAAACACACACATAACCCGGTAGATGATGCTAAAGGAGTGGCAGAAGCACTGCTTTATATGAAAAATGAAATGAATTTGAAAATTGGTTTAAAATAAGGCCGGTTACCAATAAGGCAAAAACTTATCCGGCAAAAAAAATCTATGTATGCAACCATAATAAGCAGGTAATCATCTAAATAAAACATAAAATAAATACGATGAAAATTAAACCTGTACTTTTAACGTATTGCCTCATAATATTGGCTTTAACTGGTTGTGATAAACAGTATGATTTTGATTTAGGGGAATTTCCGCCAGTTGTCTATGATGAGAAATATAAAGGTTACGAAGAGAACCCCTTCGTAAAAGTAACAACCGAGCCAGTTTCTACATTTTCTGTAGATGCAGATGGCGGCTCTTATGCTAATATGAGGCGATATCTTTATTTGGGGCAAACTCCGCCCAAAGCCTCAGTAAGAATTGAAGAGTATATTAATTATTTTACATTTGATTATCAAGAGCCTACCTCCGGAGAAAATGTTTCTTTGGAGTCTGAAATATCAACTTGCCCATGGAACGCAAAAAATTATTTGCTTAGGCTTGGTATAAAAGGTTTGACCATACCTGCCAATGATTTGCCTAACTCGAACTATGTTTTTCTAATTGACGTTTCAGGGTCAATGAATTCACCAGATAAACTGGGGATTTTAAAAATTGGTTTTAAAACCCTCACTGACAATTTAAGAGACCAAGACAGAATTTCAATTGTTACTTACGCCGGCGATGCTGGTATTTTATTGGAGTCGGCTTATGGAAGCGAAAAAGACAAAATAAAATCGGCAATAGATAAATTAGGAGCAGGTGGCTCAACAGCGGGTGCTGCCGGCATAACTACAGCTTATGAAATAGCACAGAAGAATTTTATTGTGAACGGAAATAACAGGGTAATATTAGGCACAGACGGCGATTTTAATGTTGGACCATCTACAACAGATGAGTTGGTTAAATTAATTGAAGAAAAACGTCAAACCGGTATTTACTTAACTGTACTTGGGGTTGGCGAAGGAAACCTTAACGACCACATGATGGAACAAATTGCAAATAAAGGAAATGGAAATTATGAATACATTGACAATGCTAAACAAATTCAAAAAGTTTTTACCTACGAACTAACAAAGTTTTATACCATAGCCAAAGACTCCAAAATACAGCTTACATTTAATCAGAACATGATTGAATCGTATAGGTTAATTGGGTATGAAAACCGCAAATTAGATAGCGAAGAATTTGAAAATGACTCGACAGATGCCGGAGAAATTGGCTCAGCGCAAACAATAACCGCCTTATATGAAGTGGTTCTATTAGATGCTTCGAACAAAGAGAAATATGCCCAGTTTGAATTTAGGTATAAAAAACCAAATGAAACCCAAAGTCAACTAATTACACACGATATTAGCATGATTCCAAAGGAAATAAATTCTTGTTCTGAAAACATGAGATTTGCAGCATCAGTAACCGGATTGGGATTGTTAATGAAGCAGTCTAAATATAAAAGGGGGTTGACCAAACAAATGGTGTTAGATTTGGGCGAAAAAGCTACCACTTTCGACCCTAACGGATACAGAAAAGAATTTATTGAATTGGTAAAGAATTGGAATGACTAAAAAAATAGCCAAACAAATGCAGACAGGTAGTTAGCCTTAAAATCATTAATTTGCGCATTGCCCGCCGAACTTTACCCGCTGACGCAAACTTGAAATTGACTTAAAAACTGTTTAAACCGTTTCCGGAAAAACGAATTTTTTACCTCTCTGCGAGTTAGTTGAAGGGATAAATAGTGAAGCCAGAATTATTTTAAAAAAAATGTCATTTTTTTTGGCCGTTTCAAACAAACACCCTACTTTTACACAACCATACAGGCACATTCACGTTTGTTGAACCTAACATGATACATATTGGCACCATTGCGGCAATTATATAGTGCGTGCTTCTGTTAACTGAAGATTGTCGAAAATTTGCCGGATAGCCTATCGTAATTTATAGAGGTTTCAAAGTAAACCTTTCTGTGTTTGTATGGTTTTTTTGTTTTTTTATGGAAGCTACTCTCATTTGTATTGGCGATGAGCTGCTTATTGGCCAAGTTGTAAACACAAACGCCTCGTGGATGGCCGAACAGCTAAGCATCTTAGGCTTTAAAGTTGCCGAAATTATTGCCATCGGCGACAACCACGAGGATATTAAAACCACCGTTGACCGCGCTTTAAAAAAAAGCCAGGTGGTATTAATTACTGGCGGACTTGGCCCCACCAAAGACGATTTAACCAAAAATGCTTTAGCCGACTATTTTGGCAGCGAATTAATACTTTATCCGGATGTTTTAGCCCAAATGAAGGCTTATTTTGCCAAACGCCAATTCCGCAAATTACCTTCGGTAGAACAATTAGCATGGTTGCCAAATAATTGTACTATCCTCAACAATACCAAAGGTTTGTGTGTGGGCATGCTTTTTCAGAAAGAAAATAAAATAGTCGTTTCTATGCCGGGTGTGCCCTCCGAAATGAAAGCTATTATGACTGACGAAGTGCTGCCGCGCCTGCCCAAGTTATTTAAGCTGCCCACTATAATACATAAAACTTTGCAGTGCGCAGGATTAGGCGAATCGCTACTTGCCGATGAAATAAAAGGTGTTGAAAAGAGCCTGCCAAACCATATAAAATTAGCTTATTTGCCCTCGCTGGCCATTGTACGGCTGCGCCTCTCGGGATGGGGAACCGACGCCGCCGCACTTCAGCAAGAGATGGATGGTTTTGCCAAAAAAATCTCTGACATTCTTGCCCCCAAATGGCAATTTGGCACCAACAACGACACCTTAGAAGCGACCATCGGCCAACTGTTATTGGACCCAAAAGCCACCATTTGCACCGCCGAAAGCTGCACCGGAGGACAAGTGGCAGCCTATATTACTAATGTTTCGGGCAGTTCGGCCTATTTTAAAGGCAGTATAGTAGCGTATGCCAACGAGGTAAAACAACAATTTTTAAACGTACCCCAAACCACCCTCGACAAATATGGCGCGGTAAGCGAAGAAACAGCCCTTGCCATGGCAACCGGCGCTCGCAAGGTTATGCAAACCACCTATGCCATTGCCACAACAGGTGTTGCAGGCCCCGATGGCGGCACTCCCACAAACCCCGTAGGCACTGTTTGGATAGCCGTAGCAGGCCCAAAGGGCAGTTATGCCATAAAGCACAGGTTCGCCCGCGACCGCGAAACAAATACTAAAATGGCCGTTTTAAATGGTTTAGTGTTCTTGCGGCATTTATTATTGGGTTTGTTGTAATTTTGCAATATGCCGCCCTTGCCTATAAATACCCTACCAATAACAGTAATAACCGAAATTGGCAACCATGCTTTGCCTGCGCTTAACCAGTATATACAAAAAAACTTAGCTACGCACCAGTTTATTATTTTGGCCGATACCCAAACAGCAGCATTTTGCTGGCCGGTTTTAAGCCAAACAATTGCAGACTTAAAATCTGCCCCACTACTCATTTTTCCGGATGGCGAAGCCCATAAAACCCTCGAAACCTGCCAAAGCCTGTGGCATCAATTACTTCAAAAATCGGTAAGCAGGCAAACTATTGCCCTATTATTGGGCGGCGGTGTGGTGGGCGATTTGGGCGGCTTTGTTGCAGCAACCTATAAACGCGGCCTTAACTACGTGCAAATACCAACCTCTTTACTGGCTATGGTAGATGCCTCGGTGGGCGGCAAATTAGGAATTGATTTTGAAGGCGTAAAAAATGCTGTTGGCCTGTTTGGGCAACCACAAGGCATTTATATTGACCCTGTTTTTTTAAAAACATTGCCCAAACGCCACCTTTTTAATGGTTATGCCGAAATGTTAAAACACGCCCTCATTGCCAACCAAAATTATTGGCAAATGCTTGTACAGCCCAAATTTTTAGAGGCAACAACAGAAAATCCGGAGGAGTGGACGCAGCTAATTCAATTGTCGGTGGCTATAAAACAACAAATTGTTAGTGCCGACCCCTACGAAAATCATCAGCGTAGAGTGCTGAATTTTGGCCACACAGCAGGCCACGCTTTAGAAAGTGCGGCTTTAACTCAACTGCCCCCAAATAGCCTATTACACGGCGAAGCCGTTGCGGTAGGTATGGCTATAGCCTTAAAACTGTCGGTACAGTTAGCGGGTTTAAATCAAACAGTGGCAAATAACGCCATAACGGCGTTGCGACAACTATACCCCAATGCTTTTTCTGTAGCGCGGCAATTAATTGAACAAAATATAAATGACGTTATGGCATGGATGCACAACGATAAAAAAAATGATTCTGCCGGAATAGAGAGAACCGAAAATATCAATATGGTTTTACTGCAAAAAATTGCCCAACCTGTTATTATGAAAGCAAAATTGCCGGATATTAGAACTGCTATGACCGAACTGCTGCTGCAGTAAACAACCACCGGCATAAATTTTTCCGGATAAGATAAATTTTCTTTTTGCTAAGCCAAAATAAAACTATCTTTGCGCCTTGTACAAACAAATGTAATTTTATTGTAATTATTTAAAATTTACCCATTTGATTGAACTTTTTTAAATCTAACAATGTTTAGGCCTTGCATAAGCTTTAGCGCAATTAAATACTTGAATTGCTGCTTCAAACAACTATCTTAAACAAACAAACAACCATCTTTATTTAAAAAACAATTATTATTTATTACTATGTTTTGGACTCTCGAACTTGCCTCGCACCTTGAAGAAGCCCCCTGGCCTGCCACCAAAGATGAACTAATAGACTACGCCATCCGTTCGGGTTCTCCTATTGAGGTAATTGAAAACCTGCAAGAGTTAGAAGAAGAAGGCGAACTTTACGAATCTATTGAAGATATATGGCCCGATTACCCCACCCACGAGGACTTCATGTTTAATGAAGACGAATACTAATGCTTATAAAGCTAAAATATAATATAAAACTACAAACTATACAAGGGTAGTCAAATTTTATATATCCGGATAAGACCGATCTAATGATTTAGTTCTTGTTTTGTTTTTCCCAGTTTCTTGGATTAACAAATAAACCCTCCGGAATTTAAACTTATTTTAAGTTATAAACTCTGGAGGGTTTGTTATATATCTAAATTTTAAATGCAGTAAATTGTTTACGTTTTACCTGTTGCCAACACCATTTTAATTTTTAAGCGGCTACCCAACGACATCACATCAACTAAGTCTTGCATAGTTAAGTTGCGGTCTAAGCGCAATACTACGGTAGGGTCGGTAATACCTTTGGTGGCTTCCATTAATTTGGGTTCAAGTTGTTGAAAACTAACAGGCTCTTTGTCTAAAAAATAGGTTTTATCGGCGGTAATAGTTAGCGATATCTGTTTTTTGCTAAGTGTTTGGTTACTGTCTGATTTTGGCAGTAATATTTTAATTACATTTGGGTTTACAACAGTAGCAATAATTAGAAAAAACAACAGCAAAAAAAACATAATGTCGTTTAACGATGCAGTTGCTACTTCGGCCCTGAATTTATGTCGGCGTTTAAGTTTCATGGGTGTTGTTGTATGGGTATCGTAATTTTTAGTTGATGAGGTGGGTGCACTAAAATGAACGGTATAACTATACTATACCCGCTGTTGAAGAATAGATTTAAATTGCAGCGTTTTTTCTTGAATGTGTAAAGCGAAGCGGTCAATTTTAGCTTGTAGCAGGTGATATCCGGCATAGGCCATTAAGCCAACTATTAAGCCCGCGCCCGAGGTAATCATTTTTTCATATAAACCTCCGGCTATAATGCCAATACTAATATTATCTTGCAGCGAAATATCGTAAAAAATCCGGATGATACCTGAAATTGTGCCCACAAAGCCCAGCATAGGGGCAATTCCGGCAATAACACCCAAATAGCCTAAGTTTTGCTCCATTTTTGCCACTTCAATATCGGCCTGGTCGGTTATTGAGTTTTCAATGTCCGAAAATTTAAATCCTATTAAGCCTAAACCTTGGTTTAAAATACGACCTAAGCTCGAATTTTGATTTTCGCAGGCTTGCCGTGCCTCGGCCAAATGCCCTTGTTGTAAATGGTTGCGCAGGGTTGGCACTAAATTGTGGTTTATGCTGGCATTTTTATTAATGTAAATAAAACGTTCGACAATTAAATAAATAGCCCATATTGATAGCAACACAATAGGAATCATTACAATTCCACCTTTCCAAAGCAAATCTAAAACCGATAGCTCGGCTACCGTTTCGGTGGCGGCGGGCAGTGCCACTTGAGTAGTAGATACAGGTGGTAAATTAGTAGCTGGTGGGGTTACAGGGCTGCCATTTTGCCAAAGCCAAAAAACAAATAAATGCAAAAACTGCATACATTTAAAAATAAAAAGTAAAACAAAAGGGGTGCTTCTAACTATTTAGGCTGCAAATTACAAATCATTCAGTAAACTTGCATCAAAATACAAATAAGTAAGAATAAAAAATATACTTGGGTCATTGTTGCCATAACTTTACACCCTGCTTGAGCCTAAAATGTAAAACTACTGTTTGGGTTTAACGTATATTCAAATGAACTTGCAAACCAGGTGTTACTGAGGCAAAAAACGCTCCACTGTTATTGGCAATACTATGGTTCTTTCTATTATAATTTTCAGACAGAGGCAACAAGGTAGGCCGCACAGTAAAACTTAAATCGTTGCTTATATCAAAATCTTTCAAGTGGGCAAATACAACGGCATCGGCAATGTTTAACATATACCAAACTGATGTTATAATTATTGAGAGTTCAATTTGTTGTTGGTAAGCACGGCGGTATATGAGCAAACTTTGTGCATCGTAGTATTGAAGAAGCAAGGGGTCGGGGGAGTCATAACTATAACCGTAGGTTTTGTAAAGATAGGCATCGGTATAGCGTAAAAACTGCCGTTTGCTTTCGTAAAACCAATACCCACCGGCAGCTAAGCCAATATAAATAAACGGAATTTTTACATACTGCCTATTGTAAGCCTGACCTAATCCGGGCAAAATACCCGAGTAATAGCCTGCGCGGGTAGGCGAGTGCTTTTTGGTATCTTTTTTGGCTAATTGGCTAATGTAGGCATCTAAAACATTAACACTATGCAGGGCAATAGTTAAACCTAAGGCGGTGCTATAAGGCTTTTTGGCCTCAACTTTTTGGACAAAGAGGGGTTGCAATGTGGCGGCATCGGCACCAGCGTAATAAGCGGCTAAATAATTGTTGCGGGCGGCTGCATAATTATTCCATTTTTGCACGGTATAGCCCGCCATTGTAACCGTACCAACCGAGTAAATACCCGCTTTTAGGTATTGTTTGTTGTAAATATGGCCGGCGCCGGGCAATAATGCCCAAGTGGCAGCCTTTAGTGCAGGGGAAAAAAAAGGTTTTGATTTTTTTTGTTGTTTGGCAACTCTAATTGAATCGGTTGTTGCCACGCCAGTTGTATCGCGGGTTATAACAGCCCCTTTTATGGTATTATTTTGGCCTATTGCTGTATTTGACCCCATGAGCCAAAAAACACAGCCAATAGTAATAATGACAGTTAGGTGGTTAAATGCTAATTTACAATTGTAACAGCAGTAAAGGCAGCGGTTCATCATACAACTAACATTCGCCGTTTTGTTTTTTTAAGTTTTTACTAACTATTAATGGCATCTAAAATCCGGTTAAAATCGTTGTCGTCGGTAAAATGAATCACCATTTGGCCTTTGCCTGATTTTTCGCATTTAAACTCAACTTTTGTTTCCCAACGTTTTGATAAATCGGTTTGTAGTTTTTGGAAATGGACAGATAAGTTTGGTTTTTTTCCGGATGTTTTTACTTGGTTTTCATTTCCGGAGTTTGCTCCAGCTAAGCTTTGCTTCCACGCCTCTACTTGCCGCACCGATAGCCCTTGCTTTATAATCCGATGATACATGTCTAAAACCAATTCAACCTGCGAAACACCGCTAAGTGCTTTGGCATGGCCCATCGAAATTTTACTGTCAGCAATACCGCGCTGAATTTCGGGGGGCAGTTTTAGCAAATTTAGGTAATGTGCTACTGTTGGGCGGGGTTTGCTTACGCGCGCGGCCAATTCTTCTTGTACCAAATTACACTCGTCTAAAAGGCGTTGATACGAGCGGGCAATTTCAAGCGGGTTAAGGTCTTGGCGCTGAATATTTTCTATCAAGGCAATTTCGAGCAGTTCTTGGTCGTTGGCGGCGCGTATATAGGCGGGTAATTGGCTGAGGCCGGCTAACTGGGCAGCCCTAAAACGCCGCTCGCCCGATATAAGTTGGTATTTGCCATTTTCCATAGCTCTTACGGTAATGGGTTGCACTACGCCATGTGTTAGCAACGATTGTGCAAGCTCAGCCAAGGCCGCCTCGTCAAAATTGGTGCGCGGTTGGAAAGGATTGACCTCAATTGCCGATATGTTGATATTTATAATAGTATTAAGCACCTGTTTTTCGGTAAAAGGTGCTTGTTGCTCGTCGGTGTTGTGGGCGTTAAAATTATCGAGCAAGGCTCTGATACCCATACCCAAGGCCTCTTTGCGTTTTGCGCCGCCTTTATTGGGGGTAGGGGTATTACTATTATTATTTTTGTTTTCTTTGTTTGGATTTGCCAAAATAAAAAGGGCTTTGTTTGTTATTTATAAATAAGATGTGGTTGATGGGTTGTTTGTATTTGCCTTAAAATATCCGGAACTAGAAGCATGTTATTTCCGGAAAAATGATGTTGTTCAGAGAAAAACTTCTCCGGTAAAAATTAATTGAGTTCAACTAATTGATGTTTGTATTGGTATCAATCTGAAATTAAAAAAAGGCTTGGCTATAATAAAATAGCAGGACAAAATTAAACAAATTATTTTTAGAAGAGGTAGTTTGTCCTAAAAAAAACCTGTTGTATTTTAAAGCTTTTGCCCCCAAGCGGGTACTTTAAATATTTTATTTTTATTTGGGCAGCAAAGTAAACGTCAATCGGTGGTGTGGTGTAATTCCAAATTGTGCTATAGCTTGCCGGTGCGCTTTTGTGGGGTAACCCATATTGGTATTAAAGTTGTATTGTGGGTATTGCTCGTGTAGTTGCAGCATGTAATCGTCGCGGTAGGTTTTAGCCAAAACAGCAGCGGCGGCAATGGCAGCATAAGTAGCATCGCCGCCAATAATACAGGTATGTGGTGTGTAAGGGTAGGGCTTAAACTTGTTGCCATCTATAAGCAAATGGCTGGGGCGGTGTTGCTGTGGCAAGGCATCGATGGCGCGGTGCATAGCCAAAACCGATGCCCATAATATATTGTGTTGGTCAATTTCGGCGGGGGTACAACTGGCTACTGCCCAAGCAATGGCGTTTGCTTGAATATAGTTGCGCAAGGTTTGCCGCACGGCGGGCAATAGCGTTTTGGAGTCGGCTAACTGGGCATGAAAAAAATTTTTAGGCAAAACTACTGCAGCGGCATATACGGGGCCAGCCAAACAGCCGCGCCCGGCCTCGTCGCATCCGGCTTCAATAACAGCAGGGTGGGGGTTGGCAAAGGCCAATAAAGGAGGGATATCTTTTTTAGAGCGCTTTTTCATCCGGATAAACAATTTGCGGATGGTGTTTTTTTAGGTCGGCAACAAATTTTTCGGGGTTCTCGGGCGAAATAATTATTCGTTTGCCCAAATTATACACTATTTCCATCCTGTCGAGCGATAAAGCTGGCCCCGATAATAAAGAGTTACTTCGCTTTGCCACGGTTATTTGCTTAATATCTATTGTTTTACGAAAAAACGAACACACTATTTTTAATTTTCCGTTAGGGTAAATGGTGTAATAGGTACTTTTAAAAAGGCTGACAATAAACAAGCCCACCAAACCTACAATTGCCAAACCGAGCCATTCTTTTAATACTATCATTAAAAATGTATTTATAAACAATGGTATTGATATTACAATCCACAAAGCGGCATCCTTTTTTGACTTATAGGTAATAGGTAGCATGTAAGTAAATATGCAAATTTAAGGCCACAAAATTAGGTTGTATAGTGCAAAGGCGCAAATTTTTACCTCATAAATAAAAAACAAACACACGAATTACCATATATAAACCAATATTTAACAACTATTGGCAAATAGTAAGAGCCTGTCTAAATTTTATTTTCTAATTCTATTAAGCATCAATTTTATCATGGCAAGTTGGATCATTGTCTGGCTCGTTTCGGTTTGGAACTCAAAGTCTTTACTCAATCTTCGATAGCTTTCGAGCCATGCAAAAGTTCTTTCAACAATCCATCTTTTGGCAATACTTCGAATTTCGAGGCTGTATTCGATCTACTTACAACCTCAACCACCCACCCAAACGTTTTGCGGGTATTTTCAATTAACTCGCCTCTATACCCGCCATCAGCTACTATCTTTACCAATCTGCAAAACCTGCCTCTGAGGTCAGCTATAACCATTGGGGCTGATTTACTGTCATGCTCATTTGCCGCATGAACCACAACCGCTAAAAGTAGTCCCATTGTATCTACAATAATATGCCGCTTTCTGCCTTTAACTTTTTTACCCCCGTCAATCCCTCTGCACAAGCCTCCGACGCTTGTTGTCTTTACGCTCTGGCTATCAATTATACCAACACTTGGCGATGAAGCCCTGCCTGCTTGCTTTCGAGTCTTATCCCTGAGTATTTCATGGATGAGTTCTATCGTCCCATCCTTCTTCCACTTGGTAAAATAGTAGTAAACAAGCTTCCATGACGGAAAATGGAACGGCAGCATGCGCCATTGACAGTCATTTTAAGCAAATAGAACAGCGCATTAAAATTTCTCTTAAACTGTGTTTTCGTTTCCGTTTGTCGTCTAAAATGCCTAATATTGCACTCCATTGACTATCGGTGAGACTGCTTGGGTAGGTTTTCATTTTACTTTATGTGTTTGATTTTCATAAAGCTATGAATTATTATTTAAACGTCAAACTGATAGTCTTTTATTCACATCTCTTTTAATAACTTTTTTCCTATCAATTTTTAGGACTGGCATGCCAATTTTTAATTTTTAGACAGTCTCTAACTCGTGTGTGCTATTTAGGTAATGCTTTTTGTCGAAAGCAAAGCCGACAATTTTATTTAAAATTGGCGGTAGATGCTTGCCAATCCAAGCAAGGTGCTTTATTCGATTGCTTGTTGTAATTGCAAAGGAGCAATAATACTAATGCCAATTATATTTGATATATTGTTTTTAACTACAGCCGGTATGCTAATGCCGTAATCAGATAATAAAATAGTGAAAGTACATTCAACTTGAGGCTGACCGTTGGTTATAATAATTTTTCCGGAAGTACTTATTGCTTGCGTTACGCCGTGTAGCGTTAAACTACCGGATACATTGGCATCGTAAGAACCATCTTGCGAAAAGTTAATGTCCGAGAGGTTGGTAATACTACCTTTAAAAGTTGATTTTGGGAATTTATCGCTCTCAACGTAGTTTTCGTTAAAATGCTCTTGCATAAGTGCCTTTTCAAATTCAAAAGCTTTCATTAAGGCGCTAAATTGTACGTCGCCGGTACCGGCATTGACGGCAGCCCTTACCGTAGAATTAACGGCGGTAATATTTTCAAGCGGCGACTCGGAATAAAAAGCAATTATTCCGGTTTTGGTTTTATAAACTTGCGCCTGGGTTATCTGAGGGGCAAAAAACGCTGAACAGGCCATTAGGCTAAAAATTACAAATAATTGTTTCATGGGTGTTTTTAAATTTAATTTAACAAGAACTTAAATAAATGTACAAAGATGCCTGTTTGTTCAGTTATTGGTTTGTTTGGTTGTTATTTTCTTAGGACGGTGTAAATTTTCTAAGGTTTAAAGACTGTTGTTAACTTTATTTGTCAAGTACGCACCGAGTTAATACAACGTCGTCTAAAACTCCGGCACAACTGCCTTTTAAGGTTACTTCAACTCCGGAGGCTAAATTTTTCACAGGCTCAATATGTCGGTCGTCTATTTGGCAACTTATGCCAATATCGGTATTTCCCTCTAATTGAACTACATATTTGCCCGTGCCGTCTTGTTTAATGCTGGTTATTTTACCTTTTACTGCAATTATTTTGTTGAGGTATTCTTTGTCGGCGGTGGTTTCGTTGGTAGCATAGGCGTTGGCAAGGTCGGCAGCGGCAAGCGCAATATCGGCTTTTGAGGTGGCAAGGTCGGCGGGCTTGCGGTTATACTGGTTGAGGCCGTACCAAGCTATAAGTACTACTAAAATAAGCGCCGGAATAATAAATTTTTTCATTTTTGTTGGGTGTTTTTATGTTAATATGCTGGGTGAAAACAATTTTAAATTAAAATCTTATTTATTAGGTAAAGGAAAAAGAGAACTCTAAAAGGGCAAAGTTATTGGTTTTATGGTTAAAACGAGACTTAAACAGAATAGGCTACAAAAACAAGTTGTCTTTTTGTCAAAAACAGCAAAAAAACATCCAAAATTATACGATTTGGTAAAAAAGATGACTAAAAGCAACTTATAAATCAAAAACTCGTTACCTTAGTGGAAATTTTTAATCCGGCTCAATAATATTTTCAATAATTTTATCAACTTTCTCACCAAAAACAGCTATATCAGGAGTTTTTATAATTATCTTTAGATACTTACTATTAGATAGATGGCGTATCTTGATTTTTCTCCTTCCTATCCTTTGTTTTGTTTATTTTATTATGGTGAGCCGGAACTTTAATTTTATGAATATTAATTTAAACTTCCTTTGCTTATGGCAAAATGCTACACTTTAACCGTATTTATTGCGGTTTTTTTTGTTCTTTTATTTATTAGTTTTAATAGCTATACGTATGCCCAAGTAACCGCCACCTCATCGGGTTACACACCCACCGAATTAGTTGAAGACGTGCTAATGGGCGGCTCAGAATGTGTGGCAGTAAGTAATATTACTTATGTTGGCAACGGCACTGCCCGCGGTTATTTTTCAGGCGGGCAAGCCCCCCTTGGCTTTGAGTCGGGCGTAATATTGGCTTCGGGCGATGTAGCCAATGCCAACGGCCCTAATAATAATGGCGGCACCGGATCATCATTTGGCGGTAGTGGCGATGGCGACCTTAATATATTACAAACCAGCTCGTACTCCACTTTTGATGCAGCTATTTTAGAATTCGATTTTGTGCCAACTACCAATGTGGCTACCTTTAACTACGTTTTTGGTTCAGAAGAATATTGCGAGTATTCGCCAAGTAGTTTTAGCGATGTATTTGGCTTTTTTATATCCGGACCCGGCATTTCGGGGCCATTTAGTAATAGTGCTGTAAATATTGCCTTAATTCCGGGTACCAGCACAGCAGTGTCTATCAACAACGTTAATGAAATTACAAATACAACTTATTTTATTGGCAACTCAAGCTCGTGCCCTTCTAATAATGGCTTAAACGTTGAATACGATGGCCTTACCATTGTGTTACAAGCCACAACCCCCGAATTGACCCCCTGCCAAACCTACCATATTAAATTGGCTATAAGCGATTGCTCAGATACGGTGCTCGACTCGGGAGTGTTTTTAGAAGAAGGCAGTTTTGATGCCGGAGACGGTTTTGATGTTAACACTGGTGTAGGCCAATCGAGTGGTATTAATCTTATGTACGAAGGCTGCCAAACAGGCTATTTTGTATTCACGCGCGAAGACACTACCGATACCTCAGCCCCGTACACCATTACGGGTATTAATGTAGATACTGGCAGTTCGGCTACCCCCGGTGTTGATTGCAATACTATTCCTACCGATTTTACCATTCCGGCCGGTTTAGTACGCGACACCCTTTGGATTGACGCCTATTTTGATACCAATACCGAAGGCATCGAAAGCCTTATCTTAAACTTTCCTACCGGATGCCCCTGTGCAGCTAGCACCATCACCAAAATAATGCTGATAAAAGATGCCGACCCGGTTGATGTTGAAGTAACGGCGTCTGTAAATCCCATTTGCCCCAACGACCCCGTTACCTTAACAGCAACTATAACCGGCGGCGCGGGCATTAGCACCGAAAAAATATTATCGTGGAGTACCGGCGATGGCAACGTACCCTCTATAAATATAGCACCGGCAACCACTACAACCTATATGGTAACCGTTACCGACCTTTGCCTTAATACCGATACCGATACTATAACCATTACCGTACTCGACAACCCAACACCCGTAAACATTATTGATCCCGGATTAATATGCTTGATGCCAAGCATCATTGACCTCGAAGCAGATTCATCCGGCGGGGTATGGTCGGGTGCCGGAATTACCGACGCTGCGCAAGGCCTCTTCGACCCCACCTTATCCTCCCCACCTTATACCATTACCTATACTTATACCAATATGTGCGGCATTGTTTCAAACGATGTAATTGACTTAAATGTTGCAAACTTGCCTACCGCTAATTTTTCCGGAGATATTACCATTTGTGATAACGCAGGAGCAACCGCCGACCTAACTATTAATTTAACCGGAGTTGCACCTTGGAACCTAACCTATAACGACCCTGTAAACGGAGCAACTACCATTACAATTTTAACCTCGCCTTATACCCTTACGGTAAACGCCGCCGACACCTATACTATTACCAACGTAACCGATGCACTACCCTGTTCAAATACGGGGGGTAATGCCAATGTTGTTTTAGTTGATATTAGCATTGCTTTTTCGGCTACCGACCCCATTTGTAACAACGATGCCAACGGAACTATAAATGCTACCGCTTCGGGTGGCCAAACTCCCTATAACTATGCTTGGAGCGACACCACCATAGGCAACACCCCCAATGCAACAAATTTGCTTGCCGGCACTTATTATATTACAGTTACCGACAGTAACGGCTGCTTCGATTCGGCAAGTTATACCCTTAACAACCCATTACTACCCAATACTCCTTTGGTGAGCAACCCGCCTAATTATTGCCAGAGCGATTCGCTGGCAACTATTAGCGCAACTACTCCATTGGGCACACAACCCGCTTGGTATTTGCTTGACCCTTGGACAAACCCCGGCACCCCGCCAATTTTTACCGGAGACCCTTTTGACCCCGCAACTCAAATAAATAATAATACCCCCGGAACCTACAATTTCTGGGTAACAAGTTTAGCTCCAACTGGTTGTATTAGCAACTCAGTGCTGGTAACCGTTACAATTTTACCCTTGCCAGTTGTACCCGTTAATAATATAGCTATTTGCCAAAACGACTCTGTTGCCATTGATGCGCTTAATGGCGGCGGCTCCGGCGTTTATGTATGGTACGATGCCCCTTTGCCCGGCGGCAATATAGTTTCCGGAAATATTAGCCCGGCAACTACTACTACTTATTATACCGTATTTACTGATACCACTTCTGGATGCAGCAATACCAATTCGGCAACTATTACAGTAAATACCCTCCCCAGCCCACAAATTACAGGCCAAGCTATTATCTGTCAAAATGATAGTATTGACCTTACTGCATCGGGTGGCAGCACCTACCTTTGGTCAACTACTCAAACAACACCTACTATAAGCATTACAACCGCCGGCACCTATACCGTAACCGTAACCGATGGCAATAACTGTAGTGCTGTGGCCACCCACACCGTTACTTTAAATAATTTAGCTGCCTCGGCTACGGCCACCAATATATTATGCCCCGGCGATGTAGGCAGTATTACAGTAAACGCAACTGGCGGCGCAAGCCCTTATACCTATTTATGGACAGGCCCCTCGCCGGTTGGCGACCAGGCAAACGCATCAAATATTATGCCCGGCCAATATACCATTGTTGTAACCGATGCCAATCTTTGCACTGCTACAATAACTGTTGATTTGTTTGATACCTCAAACCCAATGGCAGTGGCACCCACCACTACCGATGCGGCCTGTAATGGTCAGGCATCAGGCAGTATTAATTTAAATTTAACCGGAGGAGTTGCACCCGTTGTAATAGTTTGGTCTGGCCCTAGCGCTATACCCAACAACGAATTAAATCCGGATAGTTTGTTGGCCGGTAACTACACCGCTAACATAACCGACGCAAATAATTGCAATATTAGTACAACTATTACCATCAACGAACCTGCTCTTTTAACTGTTAGTTTTAATATTGCTGACCCACTTTGTAATGGTGGCAATGGTACGATACAAACGCAAGTACAAGGCGGAACTGCACCCCATACCTATTTATGGTCGCCCGGTAACCAAACTACCGACCAAATTACAGCCACAGCTGGCACTTACAGCGTTACTGTTACAGATGCAAAAGGATGCACCGCTTCAGGTAGCGCCACTATTAACGAGCCACCAGCATTGGCTATTACAAACGCAGCAATTAATCCGGAGTTTTGTGACCAAGCCAATGGCGAGATTATGTTAACAACTACCGGCGGTACCGGAGCCTTATCTTTTGCTTGGTCGCCCAATGCAGGTAATAGCAACTATATTACTAATTTAACTCAAGGCAATTATACTGTTACTGTTACCGATGCCAACGGCTGTAATATCATTCAAAGTTTTACTGTTGATTTTGTAGCAGGCCCAACCGCTGACGCTCCCCTTGTTATAGATGCTGCCTGCGGCCAGGCAACCGGTTCAGTACAGTTAGTAATAAACGGAGGCCTGTCGCCTTATACGTATAATTGGGCCGGGCTGCCAACCGTAACCGGCGACTATGCCAGCGACTTGCCTTCAGGTATTTATGACATTACCGTTACCGACCAAAATAATTGCCCTGTTTACATAACCGCTACCATAAATAATTTTGGCGCACCGGCTATTGACAGTATAACGGTGCTAAACGATGCCTGCGACCAAGGTATTGGTGCTTTAACCGTTTATGCCTCAGGTGGTACGGGTTTACTTACATACAATTTCTCCGACCCATTCCAAGATGGCGATAATTATGCCGACAACCTTCCGTGGGGCAACTATACAGTTACCGTAACCGATGAAATAGGTTGCGAAGTGGTGCAAAGCATTACTATAAACAACGACCCCGGCCCCACCGTTGACGAAGTGGCTACTATACAACCACATTGCGGGCAACCCGACGGCTCGGCATTAGTGGTAGCTACGGGCGGAACGGGTAATTTGTTCTACGCTTGGTCTAATGATAATGGCTATGGCTTTAACGAATACAACAACCTAACCGCCGGCACTTACACCGTAACTGTAACCGACCAGCGCGGCTGTTTTGATGTTGTAACATTTGATTTAATAGACGAACCCGCACCCATTATTGAAGATATTGCCCTTGATCCCGATTACTGCGGGCAAGGTTTAGGTACTGCAACAGTTACCCTTAGCCCTTTAGGCAATACCAATTTAAGCGAGCTTACTTTTCAATGGTCGCATGATGGCAATTTAAACGGCCTCGTAGCATCCGGATTAATTGACGGCAATTATACGGTATCTGTTTTAGACAATTTTGGCTGTATTGCCACCCAAAGTTTTACAATTGGCGATATTGCCGGGCCAGTAATTACCCTCAAAAGTAAAACAAACGAAACTTGTTCGGCAAGCAATGGCAGCCTCGAAATAAATGTTGCCGGAGGTACGGGTACACCTACCTATGTTTGGGACCCAAATATAGGTAATACCGGTATATTAAATTCCTTGCCGGCAGGGACTTATAGCGTTACTGTTACCGATGCAAAAGGCTGTACCGCTACTGAAACTTACACTATTACAGATGCACCAGGTCCACAATTAACTTTATCCGGAACAACCGATGCGCATTGTGGTCAGGCAATTGGCGCTGTTAAGGTATTAGCATCCGGAGGGCTGGCACCGCTTACCTTTAAATGGTCGCACAATCCTGCATTAAACGCTGCCGATGCCTTAAATATACAAGCCGGAAATTATACCGTTACCGTTACCGATGCTAACGGCTGTACCGACACCCTAACTGCTACTGTAAACGATATTGCAGGCCCTTCACTTAACCTTGTAAGCACTATAAATGAGACTTGCTCAAAAGCTAACGGCGAAATTAGTATTCAGGCAACTGGTGGAGTAATGCCATATACCTATAAATGGGCAGATGACGCTTTAAAAAATACAGCTCTCCGCACCAATTTATCGGCGGGGTCTTATACCGTTACCGTTACAGACGCTTTTAACTGTATTGCCACTGAAACCTACACTATTACCAATTCGCCCCCCGCTACAGCTTTAGTTAGTACTGCCCCCTCAAGTTGTGGGCAAAGTGATGGCGCAGCTTCGGTATTAATGACAGGCGGAACACCTCCGTTTGTTTACAATTGGTCGAACGGCGCTAATACTGATGTAGTAACCGGATTAAAAGCTGGTGCTTATACCGTAACTGTAACCGATAGCAATGGCTGCCAAACAGTTGGTAATGCCAATATATCAGACCTAAACGCACCAACACTTACCGTTTTAAATGTTACCAACCCAACTTGCCAACAATCGAACGGCTCGGCTGAAGTAACTGCAAGCGGTGGGGTAGGTACTTTAATAATTGAGTGGTCTATTGGTGGCGTTGGAAATATAATGAGCGGCCAGCCAGCCGGTACATACAGCGTAACGGTTACCGATGATAATGGCTGCAAAGATGCTACCACAATTGACCTTATTGACCAACCAAGCCCCACCTTAACCCTTACTAATATTACAAAAGCAGCTTGTGGACAAGCAAATGGCTCAGCTACTTTAACTGCTTTAGGCGGTACAGGCGCGCTAACCTATACATGGACACCTTCAGTTTCGAGTGGCAACTCGTCAAATTCGTTGCCGCAAGGCAATTACAACGTAGTTGTTACCGACGAGAATGGATGCACTGCCTCGATTGATTTTACTATTGAAGAAGATAACGCCCCCACTATAAACGTAGTAGGTACAACGCCTGCCGGATGTGCTACTGCAGACGGTAGTGCCACCGTTCAGGGTTTGGGTGGCACTGCGCCTCTTACTTATGCTTGGAGCCACGACTTAACTTTAAACAGTACTACTGCCAATAATATAGCAGCCGGTAATTATACTGTTACCGTTACCGATGCAAAAGGCTGTACGGCAACAGTAGCTCTTACGGTAAACACCTTAGATGGACCTGCTATTACCAGCATTGATATTGCCGCTGCTATTTGTGGTAACGACAATGGCACCGCCACAGTAAACTTTACTAACGGAACCAGTCCTTTTACTTTTACTTGGAGTCATGATGCAACGTTAAACAACGCAACAGCGTCGGGTTTAGCTGCTGGGACGTATAGCGTAACTATTACCGATAGCAAAAACTGCACGGTTTCACAGTCGTTTGATATAATGCAACAGCCAAGCCCCGTTTTAAGCTTGGTAACCAAAACCGACCCAACCTGTACAACTAATAACGGCGCTATTGAAGTAGCGGTTAGCGGCGGTACTGGAACAGTTAGTTTATCTTGGTTGCCCAACGTAAGCAGTAATAGCGTGGCAACTAATTTAGCACCGGGCAACTACACAATTACCGCCACCGACGAAAATAATTGTACCGCTACAATAAATGTTACCCTAACCGACCAACCGGGCCCAACTGCTACATTTACAGTTATTGACGCACATTGTGGTAAAACCGACGGAAGTATTAATATTGTTACAAATGGAGGGACCAACCCCATTGTTTACACTTGGTCAGATGCTGCTTTATCCGGAAATAACCCAACGGGTATAAAATCCGGAAATTATACCGTTACCATCTCTGACCAAAATGCCTGTGAATTTATACTCAATATTCCGGTAGCTGATATTCCGGGCCCAAGTGTGGTATTAAATACCGTAACTAACTCAAGTTGTGGCCAAAGTGATGGCTCGGCTTCGGTAACAGCATCCGGAGGAACAGGTGCACTTATTTACACTTGGTCTCCAAATGTAAGCAATACCGCCATTGCCAATAATTTAGCATCGGGTTTATACAATTTAACGGTAACCGACCAGGCTGGCTGTGAAGCTACTATTCAAATAACCGTAAAAGATGATAATGCCCCCGAACTTAGCATAACCAGCACTAATCCCGAAATTTGCAACAAAGCTAATGGCGATATTACCGTTAATGCTATTGGTGGCGATGGCAATTATACTTTTACTTGGAGTCATGATGCAAGCCTTAATAGTGCAACAGCAACAGGGCTAACAACAGGTAATTATAGTGTTACCGTAACCGATGGAAACGGCTGTAAAGATGTGATTGCTACAGATGTTTTATTTGTTGATGGCCCAAATATTCTTATTAATACCTTTACCGACGATTATTGTGTACAAGGCATAGGCACTATAAATACCTTAGCGACTGGCGGAACTGGCGGCTATACCTATGCTTGGAGCCAGGATGCCACCCTTAATAATGCCAATGCTGCTAATCTTTTGGCCGGAAATTACACGGTATCAGTAACCGATGCCAATAATTGTACGGCAACTGCTACCCAATTATTGGCTAATATTGATGGCCCCGCACTTTCTATTGACAATATTACGCCGGCTAACTGCAATCAGGCCGATGGCATGGCTTCTGTTATTGCTACGGGCGGCACTGGAAGTTATACTTATGCTTGGAGCCAGAATAACAGCTTAAACAGTCCAAGTGCTACTGACCTTGCTGAAGGAAGTTATACCGTTACCGTTACCGACTCAAAAGGCTGCACGGTTACCCTAACAGTAGATGTGCCTAATTTAAACGGCCCTAAACTTAATACCATAACGGCTACCCCGGCCACCTGCGGCACTACCGAAGGTGCAGCAACTGTTACCATTATTGACGGTACCAACCCAATGAGTTATTTATGGAACACTGCGCCACCGCAAACAACAGCAACAGCTACCAACTTGCTGCCCGGCAATTATAGCGTTACTGTTACCGATGCCAATGGCTGTACCGTTATAGCTAACGTGGTGGTTGATGGCCTAAGTCCTGAAACCGTTTTAAGTTGTGGCAATATTACCGAAACTACTGTTGAGTTTGTTTGGACGGCTGTATCGGGGGCGTTAGAGTACGAAATAACCATTGATGGCGGCGCCCCATTTAAAGTTTCGGCAGCTACGTTATCATATTTGGTAACGGGCTTGGCTACACAAACGAGTGTTGTTTGCACCGTTTTACCCATAATGCCAGCCACATGCGAGGCAGGTATTACGCAAACAGTAACTTGTACTACCCTTGACTGCCCTCCTTTAGACTTGACTGTTGAAGGATGGAAGCCCGAATATTGCTCGGCAGAGGCAGGTGTGCAGCTAATACCTACACCAAACGGAGGTATATTTACTGGTGCGGGCGTAAACGCATCCGGATGGTTTGACCCTGCACAAGCCGGGGCGGGCGTTCATACAATAACGTATAATTACACAAGTGCTATAAATTGTCCTTACAGTACAACTATCGAAATTACAGTTTACGAACAGCCTGTTGCCGCGTTTACGCATCCGGATATAATTTGTTTGGGCGATGCCGCTACCTTTACCTTTACGGGTAGTGCTGCCGCTGATGCCACGTTTAATTGGTCTATATCCGGAATTGAATATACAGGCATAGGTCCTCACGAGGTAATATTGCCCCAATCAGGCATGGTGCCAGTCGTATTAACTGTTGATGTACATGGTTGTACTAATACAGTTGAAAGTGAAATTGGCGTATCGGCAGTTACCGTTTCTACGCTTGATGACACGAGTATTTTTTATGGAGAAAGTTTAACGTTAACCACTGACGCCAACTCGATGCTTAATGGTAGCCTTGAGTTTTTATGGAATGCCACTTATGAGCCACTACAAAACCCATTGTTGCCCATCAACGTAGATATTTCGGGCAGTACAGCGCAAAGCCCAGAGATTAAGCCCTCGGCCACCGGATTTTATCTGGTTGAAGTTGTGGATGAATATGGATGCAAGGCAATGGATACCGTTAAAATAACGGTTTTGCTAAAAAACGCTGTTTTAGCTCCCAATGCTTTTTCACCTAATAATGATGGCCTAAACGATATTTTTAATGTGAACGGCGCAAATATTGAAAGCGTTGATTTAATAGTATTTGACCGTTGGGGCAACCAAGTGTTTGAAGGTATGAAAATGCCTTATTTACAGGGCTGGGATGGCAACCATAAAAACCAACCCGCTGCCGTTGGCGTCTATGTTTTTAATGCCAAGGTGTACTATTTTGACGGTACAACGGGCAATATTAGCGGCAATCTTACATTGCTGCGTTAAAAAAAGTATTTATTGAACAACTTGACTGTGCTTTTGTTACCTTTGCCTATATTTTATTGAATACAAATGCAAAATTATTTGCGCTCTGAGAATTAGATTACCGAATTACGGCAAGGCTTTATTAAATAAGTTTTGCCGTAATTTTTGTTAATATCATCCTATAAGCTTTTCTATTTCCAACACTTATTTATTATTATTTATGCCTAAGTCATTACCTACCTTCTTACTGTTGTTGCTTGCTCTTTGTAGCAGTAGCTTGCAATACTCGGGTTTAGTACAAGCCCAAACGCAGTTTAACGGTTTGCCCCCGCAGCAAACCATTGAAAAAGCACTTATACATATACAAAAAAACTATGCCAAATTTGGCGTAACTCCCGCCGATGTAGCAGATTTGATTATTACCGATGCCTACACTACAAAACATAACGGAGTTAGTCATATATACATGCAGCAAGTGGTTAAAGGAATACCAATTTATAATGGTGTTGCAAATGTAAATATTACCGCCAATAATGAAATATTATCGGTAGGTAACCGGTTACAAGCCAATATTGCCCAGCGTATAAATACCGTTAAACCGGTTTTGTCGGAAATAGATGCCTTAAACGCAGCTATTTCACAGCTTAAATTCCCGCTTCCGGATAAGTTAACTATTGGATGGCGGTTTAATCCGGATAAAAACAACTACGAGTTTGTGTTTCCAAAATACCCCAACCAGTTGCCTATTCCA
This sequence comes from Sphingobacteriales bacterium, assembly GCA_016706405.1. Taxonomy (NCBI): domain Bacteria; kingdom Pseudomonadati; phylum Bacteroidota; class Sphingobacteriia; order Sphingobacteriales; species Sphingobacteriales bacterium. The sequence continues at coordinate 1,586,013 of JADJJT010000001.1, read as the reverse complement.
TGTAAGCTAATGTTTACCCCAATAACAGCAGCTGACCAAAGTAAGAGCGAAATAAGATTGACATGGGATTTAGCCATGTATCAACCCGATGGCCAGCATTGGTGGAGCGTGCGTATTGATGCTGAAAATGGCCAAATTGTACATAAAATAGACTGGGTAGTGCGCTGTAATTGGCAACACTGCGAAGCCAATGAAACTGCTTGCCCTCCCATGGATAACACTTGCAGTACCCAAACCCATGAAAATTGTGAACACGGCCATACTGAAACGGACGAGATAACAACATCATCGGAAACTTTTAAACAAATGGGCGAATATGATTATAACGTTTATGCCGTGCCGGTCGAAAGCCCAACACACGGCGACCGACAAGTAGTCAATAGCCCGTGGTTGTTAGCACCTAATGCCTCGCCATTTGGCTGGCACGATACAGACGGCGATATTGACCCCGATTATTACATTACACGCGGCAATAATGTACGCGCCCGCGATGACCAAAACGGCGATGACCAAGGCGGCTATTCACCTGGAGATACTACCCTTGATTTCAATTATCCGGTTGATTTTAGCAAAGCCCCCAAAGACAATATGGATCCGGCGCTTACTAATCTTTTTTATTGGAATAATACTATGCACGATTTTTGCTACCTATTTGGTTTTGACGAAGTAAGTGGTAATTTTCAAGAGAATAACTACGGAAAAGGCGGCATCGGAAGCGACTACGTAAACGCTGACGGCCTTGACGGAAGTGGTACAAATAATGCTAATTTCGCAACGGGACCCGATGGCGAAAACCCCCGGATGCAAATGTTTTTATGGGGTGCCGGCGGTGGAGCAGTTATGAAAATTACCGAGCCCCAACCCATAGCAAACGATTATACTTGTGTTTTGGCTTCGTTTGGCCCATCTTTACCATTTGCGCCCGATAAATTAACAGGAGAACTTATATTAGTTGACGACGACTCGGCAAACCCAACCTTAGGATGCGAAGCTCCGTTTGTTAATGCCAACCAAGTAAAAGACAATATTGCCCTAATTGACCGAGGTACCTGCAATTTTACCGTAAAAGTAATGAATGCCCAAGATGCCGGAGCCATTGCCGTAATTGTTTGCCAAAACGATGATTTGGGACCCTTTGCAATGGGTGGCTCTGACCCGGCTATTAATATACCTTCGGTGATGATTAGCAAAGCCGACTGTGAAATTATTAAAGCTCAACTAACCACAGGCTCGGAGGTTTTTGTTGATTTATCAGCTACCGGAAGCAATGAAATTGACGGCGATTTTGATAATGGCGTTATTTGCCATGAATACGGCCATGGCGTATCGAACCGTTTAACGGGCGGCCCCGATAATGCCGGATGTTTGAACAATGGCGAACAAATGGGTGAAGGCTGGAGCGACTTTTTTGGCTTAGCACTAACAACTACCAGTAAACACAAAAGCACCGATGCACGCGGTATAGGCACCTATGTGCTTGGCCAATTGCCCAACGGCTCGGGCATTCGCAACTACCCATATAGTACAGATATGGGCATTAACCCGCACACTTACAACAGCCTAAAAGAAAGCAGCGAAGTGCATTTTGTAGGCGAAGTTTGGTGCGCCATGCTTTGGGACTTGTACTGGGCTTTTGTTGATAAGTATGGATTTAGCGCCGACATATTTGACCCTACAAGCGGTAACGGCATTGCCATGCAATTAGTAATGGATGGCATGAAACTACAACCCTGTAGTCCCGGATTTGTAGATGGCCGCGATGCTATTTTAGCCGCTGACAAAGCCAATTATTCGGGCTTACACCAATGCCTTATTTGGGACGTGTTTGCCCGCCGGGGCTTGGGCTATAGTGCTACCCAAGGGGGCTCAGACAGCACTAACGATGGGGCCGAGGCATTCGATGCACCCCCCACCTGCTTACCCACCCTTAAAATTACTAAAACTGCACCCGCTACGGTAAACGCAGGGCAAGAAATTGAATATACTTTTGAGGTGCGCAACGATACCGAAAATAAACTTAGTTTTGTTACTGTAACAGACACCTTAGCATCCGGATTAACCTACGTGCCAGGCTCGTGTACCTGCGGAACCGCCGCTACCATTGGAAATGTAGTTGTGCTTCCTAGTTTTGATTTAGAAGCCAAACAAAGTATAACATGTAAAATAAAAGTAAGTACCGACCCCACCAAATTTAGTAAAGCATTTTTTGCAGACGATGTTGAATTAGGTAGCGATAAATGGACCATAGAAACCCCTACCGGAAACACACCATGGGAAGTAGTAAGCGATAAACAAACATCGGGCAAAAATGCCTTTTTTGCCGCTAACCCTGCTGGCCAAAATGCCTCAGAAAGTGACACCTACTTAATTTTGAAAGACGCTGTAACCATTAGCGGTACTAAACCCCAGTTGCAATTTTGGCACTGGTATAATACCGAAAATGCATGGGATGGCGGCGTAGTAGAAATACAGGTAAATAATGGCAACTGGCAAGATTTAGGTGATAAAATGACACAAAATGGTTATAACGGCGTTATAAGCGAAAATCCGGCAAGCGCCATCAGCGAACGCCCTGCCTTTACTGGCAACAGCGGTAAATTTGTTTTAACTATTGCCGACTTATCGAGTTTTGTTGGCAGTGCCATAAAACTGCGTTTTCGAATGGCTAACGATGCCTTTGAAGGTGCGGTTGGCTGGTGGGTTGATGACATTGTTTTGGCCGATGCGCATAGCTATTTTAATCGTGCCTGCGTTGAAGCCAATGGCTTAAAAGCTTGTAGCGAAGTTAGCACTTTAACACAGGCACCTGCAACCGGAGCCAATAACGTGGCTTTACCTGTTTTGCCCTTGCAGTTATACCCCAATCCTGCTAATAGTAATTTAAATGTGTTTTTTGCACAAGGCTTTGGCCAGCAACAAGCCCAATTAACTATTGCAAATATTGCCGGACAAGTGGTAATGGATAAAAACTTGATGCCGTTGGACAACTCGTTTGAAATAAAAATTGACCAACTGCCCACCGGATATTATACTTTGCGCCTAACTAATAACCAATATGTTTGGATGCAGAACTTTGCGATAAACCGTTAAAAGAACAAGTAAGCGAAAATAAATTAGCTTCCGGATAAATAAATGAATTGGTAGTTGATATTTATCCGGAAGTTTTTTAATGTTGTGCTATTTGGGTTTACTTCATTCCAGGAGTAATGGACATTTTTAATGCTATTTTTTAGACGCTTGGTTCAAGTGGACATTTTTAATGCTGTTTTTTTATTCACTTTTTTACATTATTCTTGAATATTTTATTTCTTTGCATGTCTGTAAAAACGGAAACAAGCTCTGCTGGGGAGCAACTTGTCAGGGATAAAACAGATGCTTGACGAAAATGTCTTATCAAAGGCTTACTGTATATTGTAAGCCTTTGATATTTTCAGAAAGCCCTTATACCTTTAAAAACCCATCTATAAATTTCATTTTCCGTTTCATTGATAGGCCATTATGGTTTCTTAATTTGTTTTTTAAATCTGCGAAATGTCCATCAATAGCATTGGTTGTGTTAGGTATTTGAAGTTCCCTGTTATCGTGCCAAGTAAACAAACAAGGTAAATTATTCTTCAAACTACGATAAGCACTTCTAAGCCTTTTATGCGTATAAAACGATTTGTTTGTAGTCGGATTTACAGTTCTCTCGTTTAGAAACACTTTCCATTTTTCAAGCCATAGCCCTAATGCTCCGACAAAGCTTTCTTTGTCTGTTTGCTTCATCAAATCTACAACATCCATCAGCTCTTGTGCAGCTTTTAGCTTTGGCTTACGGGTCAAATATCTTCGAATTATTGCTGCTTGATGAAACTGGGCACATTTGAACAGGAATACCCTTAAACGACGCAATTAAGCCTTTTCTTCCGTCACAAACAATAGCCGAAATAGTAAAACCTCGCCTTTTTAACTCCTTAATTCCTTCTATATACAGCCCATTTGTCTCTGTCTTCACATAATATTTCAAAAGGTTTTCTTTGGTGTAGGCATCTTTAAAAAGCATTACGCCAAAACCCCGCTCCCAATAGGTGGTGTCCATTAATACAACGACTACTCTACCTGTTTTTTCCGTAGCCACTATTTTAATCTTGTCTAACCGCCTTTGAATCGTTTTAACAGAACAATTATACTTGTGAGCTAACTGCAAATAGGTCTGTTTACCACTTTTGTATTCTTCCCATATTTGCTCGTTATTGATGCGTTGCCCACCTAAAAATTGTTTCCCACAATGAGCACACTTATACAATTGAACTCCTTTTACAAGTCCGTTTTTCTTTACAAACCTTTTACCACAGTAAAAGCATTTTTTTTATTCATAACCTTTGATTGTCCTCAAAGCTAACAATAGTAATGCTTTCGAAGGTTTTTAGCCTAAAAAATGTCCATTAAGCCTCATTCCACTTTATTAATTTGTTTTCACCGTAATTAAAATTATCAAAAGTTATAAAAAACAACTTGATAGACTCATTTTTCACCGCACCAATAAAAACGCCAAGGACGCAAGGCGCAACTGCCCGCCCGAGCCGACAACCCAACACGTGTTGTTACTTCAATTAGCTGGTTGCTTTGAGGGTTCAAGCCAATATCTTCAATATATATAGTATTGCCAGTTAAATCAGTGCCATTATAATTAATGTTTATACCCAAAGCTTGTGCTAATGATCCGGGGCCCGAAGCCAGCTTGCTTGCTATTTTCTTTTGGGGCGCGCCATTAAGCAGCGATGGGCTTAGCTTCCGGCGCTGAAGCATAGCAGGCAAGCCTTCAACAGGTTTAATGCCTCTGATAAGTACTGCATCGGGTTGGTTGATTGGCCCTGTAACTACGTTAAACAAAAAATGAACCCCATAACATAAATAAACGTAGGCAACGCCACCATTGTTAAACATTATGGCATTGCGCGGTGTTAGTTTGTTGGGGTAAGCATGGCAAGCCCTGTCGTCGGCCCCTCGGTAGGCTTCTGTTTCGACAATAATACCAACGTGAGTTCGGAGATTTACTTAGTAAATTTTAGCAAGATCTACTTGAGGTTTATTGGGGTAAAACTGATAGGCTACCAAGCTAGCGACTATATGGACAAAAGCATTCTGTGGTTTTCTGTGTCTGGTATGTTCTAAGTCAAAAACCGAGGTCAAAATATCATTAATGGCTTCAATCATAGGTCTTTTTTTCAATAAGAGCCTTTCTTCTAAAGACATTAGTCTGTTTTTCATATTCTTTTTGACCTTGGTAATTATTTTTAGTCCTTTTTCAAAAAAGTTGTTCCATAAGGTAGTCAAATAGCCTTTATCGCCAAACAATGTGCCTGATATTTTCTCTAATAGCTTGTTTAAGAGGTCTTTACTATTGTCTGCCACCTGTCCTGTAGTCAAAGCAAAGTCCACGATTTGTCCTTTGTGATTGACTATCAGGTGGAGCTTAAAGCCGAAAAACCACCCCATAGAAGATTTTCCTTTCGAGGCGGTTTGAGCAAAAACTTTATGTTGCTTGGCTCGCAGCATGTCACAAACAGGTAGCGCTTTGGCATCTATGTAATAAATTCCTGTTTTTTCTGCTTGCTGGCAGGTTAATTTGGCTAAAATCGCCATAGGAAGAGCAACCCGTTCTATTAACTCTATAAAATAGTTGTAGGATGGGGCAGTAGGAAAATAGGTCTTTAAGTCATTCAAAACCAATGCTTTATAGTAATATTCAAAACATTTATAGCCCGAATAGTGGTAGAAAATCAGAATCGTAAGTATCTCACTTTCCGAAATTTTGGGCACACTACGAGGCGTGGCATTGTTTTACCTTCGCTAAGCCAATGCTGAGCAACCCATTGTTGCATCAGCAAACAGGCATTATCTACAAAAAAATAATTCAAATAACATGGACACATCAAATTTTGTATCTTTGGACTTCATAAAAACAGGGGGTAGTATTTGTTTGCAGTTTTGGACACTACAAAGATAACTATGCTCCTGTTTTTATTCCTATCAACTATACTAATCCCCCTATTTTTTATAGCTTAGCTCCGAATTCACGTTAATACCACTGGTTAATTGGTTATTTACGTTTGTAACCAATAATTTTCCAATCAATTGCTGGGCAACTGCAACAACATTAGGGTTTTGGTAAAACTCAGTGGTCAATTTAAACATAAAAAACCTTTAAAGAAATATAAAAAACAAACACAAAACTAATTCTTTTACTATTTTTTTGTACTTAGTAAAAAAAAAATTGCTGATAATAGTTGCAATTGTAAAACTAAGCCCTACTTTTGCCTATCTATACCAAACAAACTATTTTCCTCTTTTCCTCTTAAACATTATTATATAAATATTAAATAAATATCTAAAGACATGAGTGTATCGAAACAAATAATTCATTTGCAAGACCTATACTTTGAACAAAAAATTTGGGTTAATGAGTTGCAATTTTACAAAGAAGAAGTAAAACTTTTTGAAAAACGTTTGACCGAGTTGGTAAATAAAAATACCGGCCAAGAAATGCTAATTCAACTCGAGCGTTTTCAAAACAAATTCATCCGTGAAAAAGAGGTAATTGATACGTTGCGCCACGACATAAAAGCCCATGAGAATGAACTTGAAGATTTTGCCCGCACACACGACGAAATTGCCATTGAGCATACCCGCTTTACCGACCATAGCGACTTGCGTGAAGAGTTTACCACCTTTAAAAAATTGTATGCCGAGCTAAAAGAAGAGTTTATGCGATTTTTGGTTCGCTGGATGTAATATTTTATTATAGTTCCCAAATGAAACGAGCCGTATATTTATAATTATAACGGCTCGTTTATATTATTTTTTCCGGAAGACTTTATCTGGAGGAAAACCTCAACTTGGTATTAAAACAATAAAGGTCAATTAATCATCTAATTTTGGCATCTTCTTAAAAACCTACCATATATACAACTACTGTTTTACTGTTGGTTTAGACTTTGGGGCTTTTGCTGCCGGTGTAGTTTTACTTTTTTTAGTATTAGTAATCGTTTTTTTGGGTTTACTTTGGTTGGCTTTTATTAGTTCGGCTATATCGTCTTGGGTTATTGTTTCGGGGGTTTGGCCTTTTGGCATTTTTAAATTGGTTTCGCCCACTTTAATATAAGCGCCAAACCTGCCTTTTAAAATTTGCGCCTCAATCTCGGGAAAGTCTTTAATTAAGTTTGGGTTGCTGCTGGCGGCGGCAGTTTGGGCAGCTTTAACTAAGGCTTGACAATCTTGGGCGGTAAGCGCCTTGGCATCGGTGCCTTTTGGAATTTTTACGTTCAATTTTCCGGATTTAATGTATGCTCCCCACCGGCCAGTTAAGATTTGATAGCCCAAGTCCGGAAAATCTTTAACTATTTTATTAGCATCTGATTCGCGTTTGCCATTAATCAGTTCAATTGCTTGTTGCAAAGTCAGTGCCCAAAGGTCGTACAATTTAGGTATGGAGGTAAATTTTCCGTCGTGTTGTATATAAGGCCCAAAGCGGCCTTCGTTTACTTTTACTTCTTTACCCTCGTAATCGCCAAGGGAGCGCGGCAACTTAAATAAGTCAAGGGCTTGTTCAAGGGTTATATTTTGTATGGTGTAGGGCGGTCTGATGGTGGCAAATAGCGGTTTGTCCTCATCCTCTACCTGCCCAATTTGAATCATGGGGCCATATTTGCCTAATTTAGCGGTAATTGGTTTGCCTGTTTTAGGGTCGGTGCCAAGGGCGCGTTCGGCCTTCATGCGTTCGGCAGTTTGTAAAGTATCTTCAACCTGCTTGCTGAACGGTTGGTAAAATGTATCAATCATTTTAGTCCATTCTTTGTTACCTTGTGCAATTTCGTCGAACTGTTTTTCAATATTGGCCGTAAAATTATATTCAAAAACATTTTGAAAATGGGTTACTAAAAAATCAACTATTATTTTACCTACATCGGTTGGGAAAAGTTTTGCCTTTTCTACCCCTATTCGCTCTGTGAGGGTTTGTTTAACAATCATTTGTGGTTTTTTGCCCGACAAAACAAATTGTTGATAATTGCGTTGCACGCCTTCGCGGTCTTCGCGCACTACATAGCCCCGCTCTTGAATTTTGCTAATAGTAGGGGCATACGTAGAGGGGCGGCCTATACTCAGTTCTTCTAATTTTTTTACTAAGGTTGCCTCGTTGTAGCGTGCTGGCGGCCTATTAAAGCGCTCGGTAGCCAACATTTCTTTAAGAGGCAGGTTTTGTTGCAGTTTTAGTGGGGGCAAAATTGCGCTTTGTTCTTCTTCGCTTTCTTCGTCAAGGGCGGTTTCACGGTATAGCGCTAAAAAGCCATCAAATTTTATGACCTCTCCTTTTGCCTGTAACAGTGCATCGGGTTTTGTCGAAATTAAAATATCAACGTTAGTGCGCTCTAACAAAGCATCGGCCATTTGGCTGGCCAAGGTGCGTTTATAAATTAGCTCGTATAGTCGTTTTTCGTCGTTATTGTTGCCGGCGCTGTCGTTGTTAAAATAGGTGGGCCTTATGGCTTCGTGGGCTTCTTGTGCCGATGCCGATTTGGTGGCATATTGCCGTATTTGCACATATTTGTTTCCGTATTGGTCTTCAATGGTTTGTGCGGCGGCGCCTAATGCTATTTCCGATAAATTTGTGCTGTCGGTACGCATATAGGTAATATGTCCGGCCTCGTACAGGCGTTGCGCTACACTCATGGTGCGCTGTACCGAAAAACCCAATTTACGGCTGGCATCTTGTTGTAAGGTTGAGGTTGTAAAAGGTGGTGGCGGCGATTTTTTTCCGGGTTTAACCCTTATATCGCTTACGGTGTAGTTGGCTCCGATACATTGTTGCAGAAAGACTTCGGCACCTTGGGCATCGTCAAAATTTTTAGTACTTTCGGCTTTAAAGGTTACTGCTTTTCCGGAGGTATCGTTTACCGTAAAGAAGGCAGTTATTTTAAAAACTGATTTGGTTTCGAAAGCTAAAATTTCGGCTTCGCGCTCAACAACCAAGCGTACCGCAACCGACTGCACGCGCCCTGCCGACAACGACCCCTGCAAACTAATTTTGCGCCGCAACACCGGCGATAGTTTATAGCCCACCAACCTGTCGAGTACACGGCGGGCTTGTTGCGCATTAACCAAATTAATATCGAGCTGGCGAGGTTTTGAAACAGCTTTCAAAATAGCCGGCTTAGTAATTTCATGAAAAACAATGCGCTTTGCTTTTTCGGGCTGCAAACCTAAAACGGCACATAAATGCCACGAAATTGCTTCGCCCTCGCGGTCTTCGTCGGTTGCTAACCAAACCTCGTCTGTGGTTGTGGCGTATTTTTTTAGTTGTTTAACAAGGTCTTTTTTATCGTCTGTTACTTCGTAATTAGGGGTGTATTTATTGTCAATATCAATACCCATTTCGTGTTTTGGCAAATCGCGCACGTGGCCATAACACGAGGTTACTTTAAAATCATCGCCCAAATATTTTTCTATTGTTTTGGCCTTGGCAGGCGACTCTACAATCATTAAGTATTTACTCATAGTACAAACGGCAAATAAACAAATATATAAATAATAGGGCTGGCTTATTTTGTTCTTTTTATGTGATTTTTTTTAAGCAACCCAATGGCAAAAGCTACAGATATTACTACCGGTATAATACTAAATCAGTAATTATTTTTTGTTGTAGCTTGGCAATATGCCATATTAATTATAAAAAATTGGCCGCAAAGGTAATACAAGTTTTTTAATAAAAATGAAAAATAGCGTGTAATATTGTGCTTTTATTTAATTAGATTTTGGTTTAGGAAACGAATAGATACAAGTTTGATGCTGGATTTGAGTTTTAAAATAAATATCCGGATCTTGCCGTTAAACAAGCATCCGGAATATTTTATTGGGGTTAGCGTTATGGGGTATGGCTATCGAGCTTTTGATTCAAATGGTTTTAAATAGCTGTTCTTTTCAATTCACTTAACTAATTTTTGCTCTGCAATTTAGTCATCAACGGGATTTAGTTCAACATCGTTTTCTAATAAGCCTGGAAGGCGTTCATAATTTTTGTATTGCCACCACCAACCGTCAGCACAAGTATTTTTGTATGCAAATTGATAATTTGTGGGTTTATTAGCTTCAATTTGTATTTTGCGCCAGCCATTTTGCTCTATGCTGTTAGAAGTGCATACATTTATAGCACAGCGTAGGGTTGCCCGTTTTTTAGATTCGATTTGTAGATTAATAATTTTTTGGCCAGCGGCATCCAAACTATAAGACATGCGGGCTTTTAGGCCGTTATTGTCAAATGCTGTCCAGGCAGTCCAGTCGCTAAGTACTTGGTAGCCGTTAGTTTGCCACCACCAGCCATTATTGCAGGTATTGGTAGTTTCGAAACGCAAAATTTTGGGCTGATTGGGTTTTAGTTCGGTAAATTGCCAGCCGTTTAGGGTGCGGTTTTCGTTACAGGTTGATGCGGTAAAATTGCCTTGTGCGTATTTTGTGGCGGTTAATTCTATTTCTAAAATTTGGTTATCGCCCAAAACATAATGTCTTTCGCGCACTTTAAGGGTGGGTATGGCAGGGTCGTTAATTTGCCTCGACCAGTCGGGAACTATTTTATGCTTAAATTGGTCGTAGTTGTTATCTATAACGGTTTTTTTCATTTTCATGCTTTGGTATTGGGCAAAAACATTTTGGGTAAAAACTAAACTTACCAAGCCAAGAAGGGCAATTAATAGATTTTTTTTCATGTCGGTTTTATTTTTAAGTTGGGTGTAAAAAAACTTGAGTGTAGTGATTGGTTTAAATTAAATTTTGTAATGATTATTTGGATGATTTTTTAATTGTATAAACACGTGTGTATAGCAGTTTCACGCAGTTAGTTTTTTTTGTGAGGGTAAAAGCTGTTTTTTTTTGAAAAAGAATTTATCCGGAATAAAAAATCTACATTAAAACTATTTTTATCCTAACTTTGTAGTTTGTTAAATGATAATGTTTCTTTATGTTTAGTTTCATGTTAATTAAGAGTTCGGCTAAAAAAAGACTAAAAAAAAGATAAAAATGTTATTTTTGGAATTGAAAACAAAACACAATTTTTTTATCATGCTCCAAAATATACTACTTGTATTTGTAATTTTAAGTCGCCAAAAATAAGTCTAAAAGTGCCTAACCATACAAGATAGGGCGTAGCCGCCTAAATTTTTACCTCAGCATTGATTTTACTAATTTATTTTTAAATTTATGATGAAGCTTTATCTTTTTGTAGCCTTATTTTTTATAACGAACTTTACCAGCGTTAGTTTAGCTCAAAATTGTAACGCCAATGCCGGAACTATTGACTTTACAGACAATATAACAGTTTGCTATAAAGACAATTTGAATATGATTTCAATATCCGGCTTCACAAACGTCAATGAACCATATAGCTGTATAGCTTGGGGGTTTTGGGTTATGGATGATCCATTAGGTGTTTTTTCTGGCCATATTAAAAAGTCAGATATTGGAGCGCAGCCCTCGGGGAATAATCCCTATAACGACCCTAATTTTGCTGGATTTTCTGCTATTGGTAACCCCGCCTACATATTACCCGAAAACAATGGCGTAACTTATTGTGTACGAGCAGTTACATTAGCTAATTGCAAACTTAATCCACCTTTTCTAAAAGAATCTTGTTTTGATGTAAGTGATGAATGCTTACTCGTTTATATGAATAAAGAAATAAACATACAATCATTAAGAGTAGAATGTGATGATGACGTATGCGAAAACTGCCTCGAGTACAGTGTTCAAATTTTTGGAGGCGATGCGCAAACAAACGGAACAACCTTTTCGGTTGATATCAATGTAAATGAAACAATATATAATATAGCAAACGTAAAAAACGAAGACATAATAACTATTGGCGATGTGACTAATCCTAATTCAACGCCAAAAGGCCTTGGTAAATTAGAAATAACAGCTACAGATGCTATTGGATGTTTACAAAAAATGGAGCCATCAGGTATTTTAGAAGGCGGTAAGTTTTGTGGCAATACTTGTGGTTCAGATGCTGGCACCTTAACTGTAACAATTACCGGAAAAACAAAAGATGCAGGCATTTACAATGGCTCAGATACTTATTTTTCTACTTCAAAACCTTTTATCTTATGCTTCACTGATGGCATAGAAATAATGTCGAATATGGACTTTACAGAGCCACCTACAGGGCCATACCCCGGCATGTCGTATTCTATAAACGAAGGCTTCCCGGTTGAAGCCCTACTCGACCAAGACCCCAAATGGACAGGTGTATTTTGGACAGGAGAACTAACCATAACCTCAGACCCCTACCTGAATAATACCTACCAAAATACTATGCACCTAATAAGAACCTGCTTTTTAAACACCAAACAATATCCCTACAGCAGCGACCCCAACGATTTTCCCGACAATACTATTTATTATGTGCCCTTTGTTGACGACTGTATAGGTAGTGGCTTCCCTTGCCCCAATTTAGATTCCAACGGCGATGGTTGTTACGACTATAACGGCGCCGTGGGCATAACCTACCTAAACCCCATTATTGCCATAGGCAACCAAACCTGCCGGGGATTAGAACTTACTTTTTTGGGTGGTTATCCCGAATTTTACGGTGGGCTATACACTATTGACTTTATGTCGAATGGCAACCCCATTGCCGAGGACTTAACCACAGGGTACGGCGGTAAATTATTGGTCGAAGGACTTAATTACAACGAAACCATTTCAATAGAAGTTACTGACCCGCAAGGCTGCCAACAAACCATGCCCGACCAAAATTATTTTTTTGAAGCACCCAATCTGACTTTTACAAAAATGGATAGTGTTTATTGCACAAAAGAATTACCCATTAACTTAATTGCTAATGCTTTGCCCGACACCACAACATCAAACGCATCTTATACCATAGTTATTTACCGCAACTCCGCACCTAATCAGAATAGTTTTGAAATTATTGATGCCAATAATACCGCTGTTTATACTATATCCGGAAACCAAATAAAAGACTACCCGATAAACCCGGAAAACAAAGCTGTTTTTAATACTGGCTCATTACCAGCCTCCGGATGCCCTTATACTTTCAAGATATACGATAATAAAAACAACGGCCAAGCGAATTGCTCTTTCAATGAAGGAACGGGTGCCTATATTATTTACGATAATATATCGGGGCAGTATTGGCCACCATCCGGACCTATGGTTGGAAACTGGGGTGCTAGCAATACTTGGTTTTTAGGATGTCCACCTGACCATGTAATTACCGCCTCGTACACAGGTGCTGGTATCAATAACAATGGCAACGGCACAGCATTTTTCGACCCCTTAACCGCCGGAATAGGTGTGCATACAATTTGTTATAATTTAACCTACGATGAGGTTTGTGAATACCAATATTGTCAGACTACTAAGGTGGTAGATGATCTTGCAATTGATGAATTTGTGGCTATTGAATCATGTGAATTTCCATTTGACCTAACTAAAGTGCCAATTTCCGGAATTGGATTAACAAATGCCACTATTGATTACTTGATTAATGATAATGGGTTAGTTGGAAATTCAATTCAAAATCCAACTTCAGTCCTAAGCGGTACTTATTTTATTAGTGCCAGCCTAAATAGTTGTACTGTTTATGAACCTATAACGGTGAAACCTTTTGATAATTTTTCTTTGGCCCCAATACCAGCAATAAATTTGTGTGTTCCATACGATTTAAATTTAATTCCAATTTACGATTCAAATGGAAATTTGTTTTTAAGCGATAAATTAACTTTTTTTGAAAATATAAATGGTGAAGTTGGAAATGAGGTTAACTCACTAATAGAAAAACCCGGATGGTACTGGATAAACGTTACATTTGAAAATTGTAATCAATTTTTATCAATTAACATTACTAATTTCAACGATGTTTTGTTGCCAATTTTACCCGCCGATACTAGTATATGTTTAGGCAATGCCTTACCTGCAAGCATAACCGCCGTTGGCAATAATATTAACTGGTATAGCGATGTCAATTTAACGTCATTTCTTGCTTCGGGCAACACCATTGCCTTGCCTAACTATTTTGACAAGGACAAGCCCGGATTTTATAGTATTTACGCAACGCAGTCAAGCAATGGTTGCCAAAGTAATGCTGCGGCATATAATATTATTGTTCTCGACCTTCCCGATAAACCAATTTTACCCGCCGATACTAGTATATGTTTAGGCGATGCCTTACCTGCAAACATAACCGCCGTTGGCAACAATATTAACTGGTATAGCGATGTCAATTTAACGTCATTTCTTGCTTCGGGCAACACCATTGCCTTGCCTAACTATTTTGACAAGGACAAGTCCGGATTTTATAGTATTTACGCCACGCAGACAAGCAATGGTTGCCAAAGTAATGCTGCGGCATATAATATTATTGTTCTCGACCTTCCTGATAAACCAATTTTACCCGCCGATACTAGTATATGTTTAGGCGATGCCTTACCTGCAAGCATAACCGCCATTGGCAACAATATTAACTGGTATAGCGATGTCAATTTAACGTCATTTCTTGCTTCGGGCAACACCATTGCCTTGCCTAACTATTTTGACAAGGACAAGCCCGGATTTTATAGTATTTACGCAACGCAGTCAAGCAATGGTTGCCAAAGTAATGCTGCGGCATATAATGTTATTGTTCTCGACCTTCCCGATAAACCAATTTTACCCGCCGATACTAGTATATGTTTAGGCAATGCCTTACCTGCAAACATAACCGCCGTTGGCAACAATATTAACTGGTATAGCGATGTCAATTTAACGTCATTTCTTGCTTCGGGCAACACCATTGCCTTGTCTGACTATTTTGACAAGGACAAGTCCGGATTTTATAGTATTTACGCCACGCAGACAAGCAATGGTTGCCAAAGTAATGCTGCGGCATATAATATTATTGTTCTCAACCTTCCCGATAAACCAATTTTACCCGCCGATACTAGTATATGTTTAGGCGATGCCTTACCTGCAAACATAACCGCCGTTGGCAACAATATTAACTGGTATAGCGATGTCAATTTAACGTCATTTCTTGCTTCGGGCAACACCATTGCCTTGTCTGACTATTTTGATAAAGACCAGCCCGGATTTTATAGTATTTACGCAACGCAGTCAAGCAATGGTTGCCAAAGTAATGCTGCGGCATATAATATTATTGTTCTCGACCTTCCCAATAAACCAATTTTACCCGCCGATACTAGTATATGTTTAGGCGATGCCTTACCTGCAAGCATAACCGCCGTTGGCAACAATATTAACTGGTATAGCGATGTCAATTTAACGTCATTTCTTGCTTCGGGCAACACCATTGCCTTGCCTAACTATTTTGACAAGGACAAGTCCGGATTTTATAGTATTTACGCAACGCAGTCAAGCAATGGTTGCCAAAGTAATTATAGTATGTATCTAATAGGCGTTTTACCCGATCCTATTGCTTTGTTTGACGTTATCGACAACGGTACTGGAGGGATAGTTTGTACCAATTTAAGCCAAAATGTTAATTCAGACCCATTAGGAAAATATATATGGAATTTTGGAGACGGACAAACATCATCCGACATAAATCCTACGCATCAATATGCAGAGAATGGCACCTATCTTGTTCAATTAGCAGCTATTGCTTGTAACGACACCAGTTATTTTGAACAAGAACTAACGATAACAACTATTGGTTTGCAAACTAATTGGCAAACCAATAAATATAATTGGCTAACAATATATCCTAAGCTTGTTTTACAAGGGCAAAGTTTTGTTCTAAACTACCATTGTAGCACATCAATAAAAACATCGGCATTTACAATATTTAATATTTTTGGTGAGGTTGTTTATACTCAAAACAATGTATTACCTAATGAAATTATTCAAAATAATTTGCCCTCCGGAATTTATCTTTGTCAATTGACGCTTAATTATAAACAAATATTAACCGGAAAATTAATTGTAATATAAAGTGTTTATCAATAGTTTGGTCAAAAAAGATAATACTTTCTATTTGACTAAAGTCCTATTATGTTTGCTCCTATCGGTAAAAATAGCATTTTTGAATGAAAACGATTTCTTACCTTGCTTTTCAAAACATACCAACGAATATTTCTTTATGTCAAACCTTAAAACAAAACATATCAACAAACAGAAGTTCGATAAATTAATTAATATTTACAGCAAAAATCCATTAACTGAAATAAAATGCCCAAAATTAACGAACTTCATAATTATGGGTGTATAGCTGTCTAATTTTTTCCCAAAATATTATTTTGTATTGTGTAAAATATCAGTCCAAACTCACCAAACTCTATGCTCAAAAATACCCCCCCACTCACTTCAACACGCAGCGTTGAGGCAGCCAATGCCATTTTAGAACAAATAACCGCTTTGGTGCCATTGGCCAAACACAACGAAATTATATCGCTTTGCACCCAAATTTTACCTGTTTACCAACAAGCCCAAACTTACGAGCCATGGGCTACAGCAGCTATAGCTTTAGGTAATGCCCACTACGCTACCAACCAGCAAAATAAAGTTATTGAAACAGCCAATAATGCAATTGCCGTAATAACAAAATATTTGGGCGAAGATTATCCGTTATTAATAAACTGCTACAACCTATTAGGTGCTGCTTATGCCACCAAAGGTTTTTACGAAAAGGGAATTATATATTTTAAAAAAACGTTACAACTATGCAAATTGCAATCGCCGGCTAAACATGGCTTAATTTACTCATTGTATATTAATATTGCAACTGCCTACGAAAAGAAAATGCAATTAAGTTATGCCGTTTCTTATATAAATCAAGCCTTTAACTATAATAAAAAACACCAGGCTTCGCAAAACCCCTTGGCCTTGATAAATTGTTATGCCATATTGGGCTCGTGTTATTTTGGTTTAGACGAGAAAGAATTAGCTATGGCAAGCATTGACAATTCTATAAACTTAATTAAAGAGCACTTGAGCAGTAAAGATTTTTATTTGGCCAATAGCTTGAACCTAAAATCTAATTTTTGCACTAACCCTAAACAGGCATTAAAACTGGCTAAAAAAGCGTTAGCGGTGCTATTTGCCATTAATCAACATGTTAGCGATTTAGGGGGATGTACTTTGCGCTCGATAGGACTAATATTTAGTTTTTTAAGGAAAAATCGCCTTGCTGAGCATTACTTTAAACAATCAATAAAAATTTTTGATGCTCATTTTGGAAGTATGCACCCCTATACTGCCAGTAGCTATTTCTTTTTGGGGGCAATGTTGTTTTTTAAAGATGATTATAACGGAGCATTACACTATTTGCAGCAAGCACTTTATAAAAACAATGTAATTTTTGACCCAGCACCCGCATCAACCAATTATTACCAACTACCTAAATACCATCAATACATGGATGGTATTACATTTTTAGAAACAATTAGCTGTAAAATAAAAGTGGTTTACTCAATTTATGAAGAAGACGAAGAACAAAATTTTAACTATTTGTTAGCTGCATTGGGGCACGGCGTGGCGGCAGGGCATATTGTTGATAATATGAGGCAACAGTTTTTAGATACCGATAATTTAATGGTCTTTGCCAAAAAAGTCAAAAAAGAATTGGACCCTGTTTTGCATGTTTGCCACCACGCCCAGCAGGTTATTAGTTCAAAAAAAATACAACTAACGCCAGCAGGTGCCGAAATGGGTTATACATTGCCCAACCACGCCTACGAGTTGGCTTTTAGAACCACAGAGCAATGCAAGGCCGCAGCATTATTGGGTAATGTTAAAGAGCGCACAGCACAATTTGGCAGTAATATTCCGGAAGCGTTAATTGAGCAAGCGCGTAATTTGCGCATCGAGTTAACCTATTTAGAAAAGTGCATTCAACAAGAAAAAACAAGAAATACCAAGCACACATTAGAACAAGCCAATGAAACCTTACAAAACTTGCAAGCGCAATTTTTTACGCATAAATTGGCTTACGATGAATTAATTGCCCGCTTTGAAACCGAGTATCCGGACTATTACTTACTAAAATACCAAACGGAGACTGTCTCAATTCCGGAAATACAAGCCGCATTAGCACCTCAACAAATTCTAATTGAATATCATGTAGCGCAAAACAACGAGGTGTATATTTTTGCTATTTCGCGCAACGAAGTGTTTTTTATTGAACAAACAACCACCAATAAATTTGGCAATTTATCATTAAACGATGCTATTGAAAACTTTTTGCTGTTTGGTATTGAAGATAAGCACAAAACCGAATATGAAAATTTAGGCTACCAACTTTACCAATTATTAGTTGAGCCGGTTGTTAAACATTTTATGGTAGAAGCCGATACTTCGCTGATTATAATTCCGGATGATTTTTTAGCCAAACTACCCTTTGAAGCGCTACTTACCCAGCCTACCGCACGCCGCACGCCCTACCTGAACATGCCCTATTTAATCAACTTGTTTAATATTAGTTACCATTTTTCAGCTACGCTTTGGCATTACTACCAACAAAACAAACAAGCGCAAAAACCTATCAGCCAGCAAGGGTTTATTGGTTTTGCCCCCGTATATGCTGCCCCGCCTGCTGCCGCTCCAGCATTAAATATTAATAATAATGCTCAAGATGCCGACGAACTAATAACGCAAACTCAAGCTATTGCAATGCTGCGCTCTAAGAGGCGAAAACGCAAAAATATAGGTCAAATTTTCCGGAAAAATACCTATCGTTCAACGCAAATAAATGGCATAAATTGCGCTGCTTTACCCTACAGCGAACTCGAAATTACCGAAGTACATCAAATTTTTAGCCACCACCAACTGCCCGCCGAGTCGGTTTTGCACGAGGCGGCTACTTTGCCAAATTTTATTCGAAAAGTGGGGCAATATAAATATGTACTGCTTGCAGGGCATGGCGACTACGACCCCAACTGCCCCAATTTGTCGGGTTTTTTATTTAGCCCTGCCGATAACAACCAATACCTCGATTATGTGCTGCGTTTAACCGATGCTTATAATTTACAACTTAATGCCGACTTGGTGGTGCTTAGTTGTTGCGATAGCGGCGTAGGAAAACTTACCCAAGGCGAGGGTGTTTTGGCAATGAACAGAGGGTTTTTATATGCCGGCTCAAGAAATGTGATTTTTACTTTGTTTAAAGTTCACGACAAAGAATCGTATTTACTTACAAAACAGTTGTTTATAAATATTTTAAAAGGGCAAACTTATGCCCAAGCACTTAGGCAAGCAAAACTTAGCTTAATTACACAAGGGTATCTACCACAAAACTGGGCGGGTTATGTGTTAATTGGCGAATAATTGAGCTAAACCAATATAAATTCAATTTTTACGACTGGTATAAATGCCCAAACCGGGTAAAACTGCCGGTGGCTGTGCCATATTGCCGGCGCAGTGTTTCGTTATTAACCGATTTGTCAAGTTGTATGCGCCAATAATAACGTCCGGGTGCTAAATTGTTTACCGCTACTTCAAAATTAGTTCTGTCGGCTGGTATTGTTTGGCGTAAAACCTCTTCTTCAAGATTATCGTAAACAACAATAAACAAGGGGTATGGCAGTGCGTTATGAAGTATAAATGACAATGGCATGTTGGTGCAATCAATACTGTTTGGTGGGGCAACAACTAAGTTTACCAAAGTAGCTTGGTTTTTTGGTGCCGCACCTCGCGTAATCGCTTCTGACTCTAAATAATCAATGGGGGTAAACATGTCTAAAATTTCTTCTAAGGTGTAAGTTTGCTGTAAAAGGGCAGTTTCGACGGTATTATTATTGTTTAACACGTTGTCTATTAAAAGGCTTTTCCCAAGCGGATGCTGAAGCATAGCCCAATACAATTTGGCTTTAAAAGTTGCATCGCGCAAGTCGGTATCAACGCTTAGTTGTTGTTCAAAACTGATTTTTTCGGCTGCCGTCAATTGGTTGTTGATATATTTTTCTATCAATATTTGGTCAGAATTATTCATTTGCTGAAGAGTGGAATAATGGTAACGGTATAATTTATTCTGCTAAGTGTATTTATTTAAAATTAGATGCTAAACTCTGAAGCCCAATCGTCTAAAAATTTGGTTGCCGATAAAAGTTCGGCTAATGTGGTAGGAGTTATATTGGCAATAACTTGTTGTATATTTTCCGGAAAAATTTTTTCCATATTCAATTTGCAGTTAAAAAATCGTTGCCGGGCGGCGGTTTCTGAAGTGTTAAGTTTTTGCGCAATAGTTTTAAAATTTTTATGATCAACGTATCGCCAATAAAAAAGTTGTTTGCAGTTTAGGCTTAGTTTGTTGTTTATAGTTTCGAGTACTTTTTGCTGTAAATCGTCAATTATATTTGGTAATTCTAATTTTATCTGATTGTCGGTTTGTTCTATAGTTTCGAGGTTAGGTAAACTGTCAATTGGCAAAGTTAAAAAGTTTTTTTTCCGCCGTAGGTGGTCGAGCCATTTGTTTTTACAAGTTACCCATAAATAGGCTAAATGCGAGCCGGTTAAAGTAAAATCCGGATTTTGGCAAAGCTCCCAAAAAGTATTAATTCCTTCGGCCACCCATTCTTCGGCCTCATCAAAAATATTGCCTTTAATTAAATGTTTGTACCTCGTTAAGTAGGCTACCATTCTTGGCTGTAATGTTTTACGGGCGGCTTCAATAAGGGCAGTATTATTTTGCCTGAACGCCGCTATAAAATTTGTTCCTTCCTCTTTACTCATGCAATTTGTACAATAAAGTTAGTACGTTTAGTGTTTTTTTTGCAAAGTTACTTTAAAACTTTATCAAATTTTAAAAAAATTATCTTATAGTAGGTAAAATCCTACCTACTGTTATTTCATCAAGACTGATTTACATTTTCTTAGTTTTGCCCCTACGAATATAGTTTGGTTATAGCCTAAAATTCACTTAACTTTGCCACAATAGTTTGGAGTAAGCCAAATAAATACTTATTTGAAATTGTTAATTATTTTAATACTATAAATATGAAGAAACAGATACTCTTTCTTTGTCTTTTATGTTTCACTTTGTTTGAAACTAATGGTCAAAACTTATTTCAAATTATATCTAAATTTCAAAAAAACAAATCTGCGGCATTTAAAACTAACGCGGTGCAAGAGGGTAGTCTGTGCGAACCCGATTCTATTGTTAGCTATTTTTTTCTATCACCTATAGACTCTATGAATGCAGGGTCTAAAATTTTTCATCAATACGATGGTGATGCAAAAGCAATTTATACTTACGAATTTAAAGATTTAGTAAGCATTGACAGTACGAGTTTTAATGGATTAGGGCAACCGGTTTACAACGAATACCACGAATTTTCTGCCGACTCAAATGCCATTGTCCTCAAAGAGCGTAGTTTTTGTTACCCGCACGCCGGCACCGTACAACCAAACTTTTTTTTCCCCGAAGAAATAACAAAATTTACCGAACCATCCTTTAAAGACGGCGTAGCCTTCGACTCGCTTGAAACACATATAAAAAGCTATGTTACCGGATTGATGGAGCCTTACAAAAAGAAATTATTCGAATATTCGCCATCCGGAAAATTAAAAACAGAGCAGAGTTTCCAATGGAGTCAAATAGATATGAGTTGGCACCCCTCCTCCAAAATGACTTACTATTATACTGCCGCCGAGCAACTTGATAGCGTTGAAAAATACGAATGGAACGGAACAAACTTGGTATTAGAAACAACCTACAAACCTACTTACGATGCCAATGATTCGCTCAAAACCCTTACCGCAACAAATATTGCCACCGGAATTATGGACGGCAAATTAGAGTTGAGCTACAATACAGCCGAAAATACAACTACAGCCTTAGTTTACGAATGGAACGAAAGCACACAACAACTTATTGAAACAATTTACGCCTTCGCCGACTACGATGCTTCAGGCAAATTGGAAGTGGTTGAACTTGTGGAAAAACCTATGGGAGTTTTTGAAGATGGACTTAGGGTTGAAATAGTTTACCTCAATAACAGCCTTTGCCCTTGGTACTACAAAGTTTACGAACAATCATCCGGAGGTGAATGGAATTTAATTGGTAAACTTTATTTTTATCCAAATTATATTACAAATATAAACGAGGTCAAAATACCTCAATCAATATTTTACGCTCACGCCGAAAATTCCGGAATATGGGTAACTGCCCCGCAAGACACGCGTTTGCAAATTACAAATATACAAGGCGCTGTATTATATAACGGAAAAGCCACGGGCAACAAAGAATACATAAACCTAAAAAATTCTGCCAACCAACAGGTAATAATATCGTTAATAAACGGCAATTTTGTTAGGTCACAAATGGTATTTATTCGCTAAAAACCTATCGTTTTACCAAATTATAATCAAATAAATAAATGCGAGGTGTTTGTATGCCTCGCATTTGTTTTGTTCTAAAATAATCAAGCGCCAATTTATACTGTTTGTTTGCATTTTTTAGCTTCCTTCATTTACACAGCCCCCTTAAAGCATCAAATCGCACTAAAATTAAAAAACCGTACCTTTGTGCCTTAAATTCAGCAAAACATACTTGTTAATAAGCGAGTTTTTTATATGCGCATAGGAATTTTTTTTGGAGGGCAAAGCCGCGAACGCGAAATATCGTTTGCCGGGGGCCGTACGGTTTTTGATAATTTAGACAAATCGCTGTTTACCGCCGTACCTATATTTATTGACTCGTTTGGCAATTTTATTTTGTTGCAATGGCAATACATCTATAAAGGCAGCATCCGCGACTTTTACCCCCCCGCCAACACTCTGCCCCAATCGCCCAACAAATTTCAAATTTATGCCGAGTCGCTTAACCCCCAACAAGCCACTGCTGCTGCCAGTCAAATAGGCACTATCATTTACCCCCACCAACTTTCACAATACATTGATTTTGCCTTTTTATGCCTGCACGGCGCAAATGGCGAAGACGGCAGCATACAGGGCATTTTACAATGGGCGGGCATTCCATACACAGCATCGGGCATTTTACCTTCGGCGATAGGCATGAGCAAAGCTTTTCAAAAGGCAACTATGCCCGGAGGCGGATTTGCCACCCCGCGCCACTATATCATCCGGATGCGCGAAGCGCTGCAAAATCCTGAAAAATGGCAGCAACTCTACCAACAAGCCCTTGAGGCGGTAGGTGGCCAGCAAATGGTCATTCGCCCCTCCAACCAAGGCAGTAGTATAGGCGCAAGGTTTTTAAGGCAACACAGCCTCGAACTGTTTAAAAAATATGTGCTCGATGCCGCATTTATAGCCCAAATTACCTACAAAGAATGGCAAAAATTTACCCTTACCGATAAAATAAAATGGGTAGCACAGCAAACCGATATTCGCGAAGGGGTAGGCCTGCCCGCACAAATAATTCCGCCAGAACAACAAACAACCCTAACCGACGCAAGTGCAAAAATACTATACCACCCCGAGACTTTATTAAACTATATTGAAGCGTATTTTAACCAGCCCATACCACCCCAAACCCTGCTGTTGCAAGGCTTTGAACGCGAAACCGAAATAATTTGCGAAGAGTTTTTGCATGGCCAAGAGTTTTCGTGCATTGTAGTGCGCAATAACAACGGCCAGCCCATTGCCTTGCCCCCTACCGAAATTGTAAAAAACACCGATTTGTACGATTATCGTTCGAAATATTTGCCCGGAATGTCGCGCAAACTAACACCCATTCGTTTGCCGCAGCATTTGGTTAATGCCATTCGCAGCGAGTGTGTAAAACTGTTTACCTTTTTTAGGTTCGAGGTGTATGCACGTATTGATGGGTTTATTAATACAGACGGGCGCATTTACCTAAACGACCCCAACACCACATCGGGCATGTTGCCCAGCTCGTTCTTTTTTCATCAGGCAGCCGAAATTGGGCTAAACCCTTCGCAGTTTATTACTTTTATTATTCGTAATTCGTTGGCCGAGCGGCAGCATTTAGGCCGAAATTTACCCCAACTTACCGCGCAATTACAACATTTAGATGCAAAAATTGAAGCCCTTAGAACAGCAAAATCCAAAAAAATAAACGTAGCTGTAATTATGGGAGGCTGGTCAAGCGAACGCCATATTTCGGTAGAAAGTGGCCGCAATATTTACGAAAAATTGGCCTCGAGCGATAAATATGCCCCCTTTCCGGTATTTTTAACCGGAAGTGCCGATGACATGCAATTATTCCGGATTCCAGTAAATATAATGCTTAAAGATAATGCAGACGATATTAAAGAAAAAGTTGACTTTTACTCGGCAAACGCACTTATTGAATCTATAAAAACCGAATGCGCCGCTATAACAGCTACTTATGCCCCTAATGCACAAATGGGCGCGCCTATACGCCTAAGTTTTGCCCAGCTAAAAGCACAAACAGATGTGGTATTTATTGCCCTACATGGCCGCCCTGGTGAAGATGGCTACTTACAAATTGAACTCGAAAAAATAGGGCTGCCCTATAACGGGTCGGGGGTCGAAAGCTCGCAACTTACTATTGATAAATACGCAACCAACCAACTATTAGCCAAAAATGGTATTGCCATTGCGCAACAGTATTTGGTACAAAAAACTGCTTGGCTGCAAAACCCTAATGCCGTTTATACCGACCTTGAGCAGCGTTACGGCTACCCGTTTATTGCCAAACCAACAGACGACGGCTGTAGCAGCGCAGTTAAAAAGATTAAAAATGAGCGCGAACTGGCTGCCTATTGTAGCCTAATTTTTAGAGAGGAGCTCAAACTACTACCTCAACCCGCCGAGGTGTTGCGTCTGAAACCTAACGAGGAATTTCCGCAAAAAACCGTTTTTCTGGCCGAGCGATTAATAGAAAAAGAGCCCGACGACCTACATTTTTTAGAAGTTACAGGCGGGTTGCTCACAAAATATCCGGAGGAGAAAAATATTACTACGCTGCAATTCGAAATGTTTGAACCTTCAGAAACTTTGGCAGCCGATGAGGTGCTGTCGCTCGAAGAAAAATTTTTGGCTGGCGAAGGGCAAAATATAACCCCTGCGCGCTATGCTAAAACCCCTAACGAGCAGCAACGCATATCGGCACAGGTGCGGCAAACCTTGCAAAAAGCGGCGCAATTAGCTAATGTTTGCGGCTACGCCCGTATTGATGCCTTTGTAAAAATAAGTGCCAATGGCCAGGTAACCACCATTCCGATAGAAATAAACTCGTTGCCCGGCATGACCCCCGCAACCGCTATTTTTCATCAGTGCGCTTTAGCAGGCTACACGCCCTACCAATTTATAGATGCAATTTTACAGTTTGCTTTACAGAAAGCATCGGCCAAATAAAGATATATGCAAATAGAACAATAAAAGTTGATACGGCTGGCTGTTTTGAAGCATAGCTTGAAGAAATTACAAAAATTGATCCGGAAAATGCCCAAGATGGCAATTACAACCTCCCATTATCCGGAGAAAAACCTTAGCTTGTCCTTTAATTTTATAAGACTAAAATAGTTAAAATCTTATTTTTTATTGCCTCCAAGCCCAATTCCCGATTAAAAATTGAATAAAACAATATTGTTTAACCCAATTAGAATAGGTCGTAAATAAAGCATGTTTGAAAAATATTTACTTTCAAATTACGCAAGTAAAAAAAGCAAGGTGAAAATTCGAGAAAAATTGCTACATTTGCGCTCTATTTGCAAAAATACATTAAAAAATGGCTTTAATTAGTAAAATTCGCCAACGGGTTGGTCTGTTGGTATTTCTTATTGCGCTTGCTATCGTTATGTTTTTGGTAATGGATGCCTTCGACTCGCGCACAGGTATATTTGGCAGCGGTGCGGGTATGTACGCGGGCACCGTAGATGGAGAAAAAATATCCATGCAAGACTACGAAAACAAAGCCCAGCAGGTAATTGATAACCGCGGCAACGATGTTACCGAAGCTGACCGCCTACAAATGCGCGAATCGGCGTGGGATAATATGGTACAAGAATCAATTGCCCAGCGCCAGTACAAGCTGTTGGGGCTCGACATTACAGACGATGAGTTGCGCGCACTGTTTACCGACGAAAAAAACCTGCATCCGTCTTTAAGGCAGGCAACACTTTTTTTTGACGAAACCGGAAAATTCAGCATCGAAAAAATGCGCGAATACGTCAACTCATTTAACGACGAAAACGTTGCCGATGCCGCCGAACGCCGCGCCCGTTGGAAAAGTTTTGAAGAGTCGGTTTATGCCGAACAACTTCGCAAGCGTTATACTTCGCTTATTAAAAAAGCAGTTTATACTCCCGCGTTTTTTGCCCAAGAAAACAACCGCGAAACAGGGCAAAAAGCCGATATTCGTTACGTGTTAGTACCCTACGAAACCGTAGCCGACGCCGATATTACTGTAACTGACAGCGATTTAAAATCTTATATCAGCCAAAACGCCAACCTTTATCAAAATAAATTTGATACCCGCAACATTGCGTATCTTAGTTTTCCGGTAGAGGCCTCGCAAGCCGACCGCCTTAAATTAGAAAACGAAATGCGCGAAAAAGCCGAACAAATGAAAACGACCACCGATATTGACAATTTTATGCAGGTGCAGTTTTCAGATACCCCATACGATTCGTTGTATAAAACCAAAGACCAATTGACTACATCGGTTAAAGACACCTTGTTTACCTTTGAAGCCGGAACAGTTTATGGCCCTTATTTTGAAGCCAACTCATATAGGCTTGCTAAAATACTCGATAAAAAAATGGTGGCCGACTCTGCCCAAATCCGGCAAATTGTAAGACGCCCCAACACTAAGGAAGCATTTGAAGCAGACAAAAAAATAATTGACAGCCTTCTTGCAGTTGTTAAAAATGGTGGCGATTTTGCTGCCTTAGCTGCACAGTTCTCGCAAGACGAAGGCTCAAAGACACAAGGCGGTAAACTGCCCTATACCAAATTCGGTGGCTTTAATGGCAATGTTTTAAATAATGCAATCTTTGCCAAGCAACAACAAGGCGATATATTTAAAATTATAGCAGAGGATGGCGTTTATATTGTCGAAATTTTAAATGCTAAACCCAGCAAACAAGCCTTAAAATTGGCTATATTAACTAAAAATATAGAAGCCAGCCAAGCTACTACCGACTCTATATACAATACAGCATCGGCCATAGTAACGGCAAATAAAACCTACGAAGAACTTAAGTCGGCAGCGCAACAACGCGGCCTTACCTTAAAAGATGCAACCGACCTTAAACGAAGCGATTATAATATACCCGGACTTGGTGTTGCTAATGATGTAGTGGCTTGGGCATTTAAAGGGAAACTGAATAGCGTTAGTGAGTCGGTCTTCCAAATTAACGGGAAAAACGAAAATGGCAGTGCTAAAACGGATTATGTAATTGCTGCTTTAACCGGAGTTAAAACCAAGGGTTTATCCACCCCCGAAGATGTGAGAGCAAAAGTTGAACCTTTGGTAAAACGCCAAAAGAAAATGGCACAAATTGCCGCTAAAATTGGAAGCGCAGCTACCCTAGATGAAGTTGCCAGCGCAACAAGCCAACAAGTGCAAACTGCTGTCGGCTTAGACTTTAAATCGCCAAACTTGCCAAATATTGGGCGCGAACCCAAATTGCAAGGCACTATTTTTGGTTTACAGCCCAAACAAGTATCAAAACCTATTGAAGGCGAAAAAGGCGTGTACGTTGTTGAGCTAAGTTCGCTAACTGACGCCCCACAAAGTGGCGATATTACTCAACAAAAAGCTAATTTGAACAATATGGCACGCCAACCGGTTGATATGAGCGTATTGCCCGCCTTAGTTAAAAAAGCCGACATCACAGACAATCGCTTTGCTGTTCGCCGTTAAAATAACTGATATAGCATAATAAGCTAAACTTTGTATATAGCTAAGTGTTTTGATTGCTAAGTTTACCATACACTTTAATGTATATACATATGTAGATAACCCACAACCAACCGCCCTTTTACTGTTCATCCGGATGGGTAACAGCAAAGGGCGGTTAGTTTTTTAAAACGGTTCATGGTGCTTAAATACAGCTAATCAAAAAAATAGAGGTATGTGCTTGAGAAAAATTACGAATGCAACTGACATAATTACCCATATTGTGTTAATTTTTAGTATTAGCATGGGCTTGGGAATTTTTTATCTTGTTAGCAGTGCAATAGGCTTGGCTATGGCGCAAACTACGCAAATAATAACAGGTAAACCATTGGCAACAGCCTCGTTAAACCGTAGCCTGTTGGCCATAGGCGAACAAGCACAATTACAAGTGGCGGTACAATTGCAACAAGCACAAGGATCACCTGAGATGGCCGTGCAAACCTGGCCTAATTGGACTGATACCACTTTGCTTAACGGCCTCGAAATAGTAAAAACAAATCCGGTTAGAGACAGCCTTTTATCAGTAGCCAATAAAATGCAATATCAAACTGTATATATTACGGCTTGGGACTCGGGCAATTATACAGTGCCACCTTTGCCAATTATTGTAAAACAGGGCAGTGCAACGCAAACTTACTATACCGATTCGTTGACTTTGCGCGTAAATTTAGTAACTGTTAATCCACAACAAGATATTATGCCCAATAAAGGCAATTTAGAGGTGGCTTTTAGCTGGCGCGAGTTAATACCTTATTGGCCATTTTTAGCACTTTTATTTGTTTTGCTGGTATTGTTCTGGTGGTATTACAAATATAAAAAACGCAAAAAAAATAAACTGCCCGTTATAACTGACCAAGATAAGCAGATTGAGCCGCGCCCTGCCCACGAAATTGCTTTGAAAAAACTAAACGAACTTGCACAGGCTAAACTTTGGCAACAAGGCAAGGTAAAGGCTTATTACAGCGAATTGAGCTTTATTGTCCGCGAGTATTTAGAAAATCGCTACCAAATACCGGCCTTAGAGGCTGTTACCACCGATATTTTAAAACAAGCAGCCACCCTTGACTTTAAAGATGCCATAGCCACCCAATACCTAAGCGAAATATTAAAAACCGCCGATTTGGTAAAATTTGCCAAACTATCACCCAACCCCGAAACACATGAAACTTTGCTAATTAATGCCGAGTGGTTGGTACAGCACACAAAGTTAACGGCTAATGATGGGTTATAGGACATATTTAGCTGATTCTAAACGGTAGTATTATTAATTAGTTGGTCTTTGGGTTTTTTATTTCCGGAATTTTTTTTGTTGTGCTAAAATTGAAAAGTCGTCTTCGCTTTTAATAATGCGGTTATAAAGTACGCCTAAACCTTCGATTGAAAGTTCTACCTCGTCGCCTAATTTTAGCCAATTTTCGAACGCATTTGGGTTTTGATGTTTGGCAGTACCGTTTAACTCTAAGAAACATCCGGTGCCAACAGTTCCCGAGCCAATTATTTCGCCCGGATACATTTCGGTGCCATAACTAATGCGCTCAATAATTTCGGCAAACGTCCAGTTCATATCGGCAGTGCTTCCCTGCGAAACCAACGCTCCGTTTACTTTGCATTGCATTTTTAAATTATACTGTTTGCCAATATGTCCTTTAGGTGTGGGGCAAACAAAGGCCTGTAATTCATCGGGTGTAACCAAGTAGGGGCCTAAGGCGGTGGCAAAATCTTTACCTTTGGCTGGTCCAAGGTTAAGTTTCATTTCGATCATTTGTAAAAGTCGTGCGCTAAAATCGTTCATCACTATAAATCCGGCAATAAAATCATCGGCTTCTTCGGCGCGTATATTATACCCCGCCCATCCTATAACGGCGGCAATTTCTAATTCAAAATCAAGTTGATGCAAATGGTCGGGCATTACGGCAATATCGCCAGGACCATTAATAGCGTGGTGGTTGCTGAAATAAAAAACCGGAAACTCATCAAATTCCGGAATCATATCTAAACCCCTGTTGCGGCGGCCAGCGGCTACATGCTGCCTGAAAGCATAGGCATCGCGCAGCGAGGGGGGGTGCGGTACGGGCGCAAGTAAAGCTAACGACTGAATGGGCTTGGGTGTTGCCCGAACTTTGTTGCCGGCTTTAATTTGTGCATCGTAGGCTTTGGCAAGCACCATTGTTTCATCTTCGCCAAACAAAAACTCGGCCATAGTGGGGGGCAGTTCTTTGTCTAAAAGGTTTAAATCGTAGGCCATGCTACCTACTAAAATAGCGGCTTGTTCTAATTGGTCGGTTTGGTTATAGTAGCTTATAAGTTTCATGTTGTAAGCAAAGCCAGACGGGCAAATATTGTTTGTTTGTTTTTTAGTTTGTTTGTGCAAAGATAGGACAATTTACTTCATAAGATTGCTGGTGATTTTTTGTTACGTGGAAACATAATTGTCGTCATAAGCTAAACATTTGTGTTGATGAGGTGTTTAAATGTTAATTAAACAATAGTGAAGCTGCAGGTTTTGGCACGTTTTTAGTCTCTAATATTGTTGTTACCGCTAATAAAAAATAATAACATACTATTTTTTGATATTTTAAATTTTACCTAAATGTCTGTTTTAAAAGTTATCGAAGTTTTGTCGAATTCTACAAAAAGTTGGGAAGATGCCACCGCTACGGGCATTGCAAAGGCAAGTGAAAGTGTGCATGGCATAAAGTCGGCATACGTGCAAGACCAAAGCGTAGTAGTAAGCAGTGGCAAAATTACCGAGTACCGCGTAACCTTAAAAATTACTTTTGAGGTAGATTAACACCTGAAAAAATGTTGTTAGCAAGCAATAGTTTACCATATTGCGGCTCCGGATTGAAGTCAGTTTAGGAAACAAAATTCCGGAAAAAACAAAGGGGCACTTGTAGTTGATACACAGGTGCCCCTTTACTGTTTTTTAAGAGAAAAAGATATCGAGGTAAATTAAATTAATGTATTGTTGTAGCTGTTGTCAGCTAATTTTGTTCTACCTCGTCGTCTAACAGATACGTGTAATCAAAATTGCAGTTTGTTTTAACGCCGCCGCGTTCGGTAATACAATCTTCGCTGCTTTGAAAGTCTCGGTTTGACGAAAAAAACATAGCAAACCTGTTTTGCATGGCGGTTAGCGCGCCAACGGCATCGAGGCGAATAAAATTAAGTCCGGTATTTTGTACATTGTCCACTTCGTCATCTCCGTCATTAATTACAACACCGCCGCCACGTAAACAACTTATCAATAAATTAACCGAAGGTAAGGGATTCGTAAAAATGCCTTGGTTATTGGCGGCTTTTGCAATTTGACCGTAAAAATCTTGTAAAAGCAGTACCATACCCGCAACAACTGGCGTAGCTTGGCTGGTGCCCGATTGTGTTGAACTGCTTTGTGGTGTTTTAATGCCCGACGAGGTAATAGGCGCTCCGGGGGCAAAAATATCGGTTCGGTGGGCTTTATTGATGCTTTCATGCAGCCTTTGCGAAAAAGGGGTAATGCGTCCGGGGCCACTTTTAGCTTCGGTGCCACCAATTTTATACACCATACCGCCCGAGTCGTAAACGGCACCTACGCTAATACACTCTTTAATTATGGCAGGGTAGCCCATGCCCTGTTTGCTTTGGAGGTCAAAAAAGCTATTTCCGGCGGCTATAACACAAACCACCCGTTTTTGGGCTAATTTTTTAATTATTTGTGTTACAGGTTCGTTTAAATAGTCATTTTCATGTGTAAGATTACTACCCTTAGCGCCTAACGATAAATTGACAACAGATATATTGTATTTTTTGTAATTATCGAGCACCCATTGTAAGGCATTGGTAAGTATTACAGTGTTTGAACCACCGTCATTTGCAAAGGTCTTTATGGGTATAATGCCCGCTTGTGGCGCAATGCCAATATGAACGCCATTTGCTACGGCTATACCACTTACATTTGTACCATGGCCATGCCCGTCGGTAGCATCGTTTGGGTTGGCGTTGTTGTCGGCGGTGAAGTTTTTTTGTGTGATAATTCTTCCGGTAAAATCAACGTGGTTTGGGTTGATACCGGTGTCAATAACGGCAACATTATAATTTTTTCCGGATACGTTAAATTGGTTTCGAGCCTCATTGACACGAATGAACGAGCTGGCTTGAGTTAATAAAACTGCTAATTCTAATCCGGGTAGCTGAAAAGGTTTTTCGGGAACGGTTAAGTCTAAATTTTGTTGTGTTTGGTTAGGCATAGTAATTTTTTTTGGTAGTTTCAAATATCTGCCCTACATTGCGCAGGTAAATTACGTTGTTTATGAGCAAAGACGCAAGTTTGTTTAATTTGTTAGGTGGTTTTTTAATTTATTTGGAAAAAGAGAAAAGATTTTCGGCTCACACCCTTATTGCCTATCAAAATGATTTGAAGCAATTTATGGTTTTTATTTCCGGAAAATTTCCGGATAATGCAGCCAACACTATTAATCCCGAACAAATTACACCCAAGCACATACGCAGTTGGTTGGCCAGGTTAATGGCGCAAGGTTACCATCCGGCAAGCGTAGCTCGTAAATTATCAAGTATAAAGGCATTGTATTGGTATTTACAAAAACGGCATAATTGTCCGGTAAATCCTGCACAGTCAGTAAAAACACCCAAAAAACCTCAACAACTGCCTGCCTGGATAGAGCAACCACGCATGGAACAATTATTTGATGCCAGTACCGACTTTTTTGCCCCTAATTTTAAAGGTCAAACCGAGTATTTAATATTAGACCTTTTATATGCAACTGGCATAAGGCGCAGCGAACTAACCCAGCTAAAAATAACCGATTTAGATGCGGCAAACGGTATTTTGCATATTAACGGCAAACGAAACAAGCAGCGCAACATACCCATAAGCCAAAGACTAAGTCAAGCCCTGCAACATTATATACTATATGTGCGAAATGAGCGTTTTAAAGACAGTGCCGACCACTCACTTTTTTTAACAAATTTGGGGAACTCAATATATCCCGAATATGTTTACCGGATTGTAAGGAAGTACCTTAACTATATAACCACTCAAAAACATCGTAGCCCCCATACTATACGCCATACAACTGCCACACACCTGTTAGACCAAGGCGGCGACCTAAATGCCATAAAAGATTTACTTGGCCATAGTTCGTTAGCATCAACACAGGTTTACACCCACAACACCATCGAAAAATTAAAACAAGTTTACCAAAAAGCACATCCAAAAGGCGAGGGCTAACCCGTAAGCCTTTGTTATTTATATAAATCATATTGTTCACGATTTAATTTTGTAATGTATGCAAATTAACTTTCATGCCCACGAGTTTAAAACCGATGTAAAACTGCTTGATTATGTTGAGCAAAAAGTTGGCAAATTAGCACATTATTTTGAGCAAATTATTGATGCTGATGTTTATTTGAGTTTAGAAGGTAAAAAACACATAGTACGCGATAAAACGCTAACTCTTAAGCTGCACTTGCCCGGAAACACCATTGTAACTACCGAAACTTGCCTAAGTTTTGAAGAAGCTTGCGATGTAGTAGTTGAACATGCTAAAAGGCAACTTACAAAGTACAAAGAAAAATTACATCAACATTAAAAAAAAAATTTCGAATATAGTTGGCCGGATAAAAAAATAACCGTACCTTTGCACACCATTTGAAAAACACTTATTGCTAAGTGCCTACTCAAATAGTGTTTTTTTTGCCAATGTAGCTCAGTTGGTAGAGCTGCTGATTTGTAATCAGCAGGTCGGGGGTTCGAGTCCCTCCATTGGCTCGTTTTTGTTAGTTGTACTTTGACTTTAATGTTTTATTGAGGGGGGATACCAAAGTGGCCAACTGGGGCAGACTGTAAATCTGCTGTCGCTCGACTTCGAAGGTTCGAATCCTTCTCCCCCCACTCTAGTATTTTTGATCGCTTTGCCCATGCAATAGGTAGTTAATTAATTATTTTGCAGGCAAACTTGTATCGTTTTATTGGATATCCCTAAGAGCAACAGTGGCAGCGTAACACATAATACAATCTGGTACAGCTAACATAAACAACAACAACAAAAACAAACCAACTTAACTAATAATTTTATTAGTTAATTAATTTATTAACTATGCGGAAGTAGCTCAGTTGGTAGAGCATCAGCCTTCCAAGCTGAGGGTCGCGGGTTCGAACCTCGTCTTCCGCTCAAATACTTTGGTATTTAATTATTTAAGCCAACGTAGCTCAGCGGTAGAGCACTTCCTTGGTAAGGAAGAGGTCGTGAGTTCAATCCTCATCGTTGGCTCTTTTATTATTTTTATTATTAACTTCAAACTTGTACATCGTTTCTTCTCATGGCTAAAGAGAATTTTGTAAGGAGTAAACCCCACGTTAATATTGGCACCATTGGCCACGTTGACCATGGCAAAACCACCCTTACCGCCGCTATTACATTGGTTTTAGGCCGCAAGGGTCTTTCTGAGTTGCGTTCTTACGACTCTATTGACTCGGCCCCCGAAGAAAAAGAACGTGGTATCACTATTAATACTGCCCACGTTGAATACCAAACCGAAAACCGCCACTATGCACACGTAGATTGTCCCGGCCACGCCGACTACGTTAAAAACATGGTAACTGGTGCTGCCCAAATGGACGGCGCTATTTTGGTGGTTGCTGCTACTGATGGCCCTATGCCACAAACCCGCGAACACATTCTATTAGCCCGCCAGGTAGGCGTGCCTCAATTGGTGGTGTTTATGAACAAAGTTGACCTTGTTGATGACCCCGAATTGTTAGAATTAGTAGAAATGGAAATGCGTGAACTATTGAGCTTCTATGAGTTCGATGGCGACAATATTCCAATTATTAAAGGCTCGGCTCTTAAAGCCCTTAACGCCGACCCAGAAGGCGAAGCCCAAGTAATGGAACTAATGAATGCTGTTGACACTTGGATTCCGTTGCCCGTGCGCGACGTTGACAAACCCTTCTTGATGCCCGTTGAAGACGTATTTTCAATTACTGGCCGTGGCACAGTTGCTACCGGCAAAATTGAACGCGGCGTAGTTAAAACTGGCGAAGGTGTAGATATTATCGGCTTACGCCCCATCGATGCTAAAAAACTAACTTCAACTTGTACCGGAGTTGAAATGTTCCGTAAAATATTAGACCGCGGCGAAGCCGGCGATAACGTAGGTTTGTTGTTGCGTGGTATAGACAAAGAAGATATTCGCAGGGGCATGGTAATTTGCAAACCTGGTTCGGTTAACCCACACACCCATTTTAAAGCTGAAGTTTACGTACTAAGCAAAGAAGAGGGGGGCCGCCATACACCGTTCTTTAACGAGTATCGCCCACAGTTTTTCTTCCGGACAACTGACGTAACCGGTACAATTAAATTGGCTGAAGGCGTTGAAATGGTAATGCCCGGCGATAACGTAACCATTGAGGTAGAACTTATTTACCCCATAGCTCTTGAAAAAGGCTTGCGTTTTGCTATCCGCGAAGGTGGTCGTACCGTAGGTGCTGGCCAGGTAACCGAAATTTTAAAGTAAACAAATAAAGCAAAACAGTGTTATAAACAAGCGGGCAAGCAAAAAAGGCAATGGTTTAAATGTTTTAAATAGTATTTTATTCATCTGCCGCTCTGATATACCTACTAATGTAACAATGTAATGCAAAATGCCATTAAAGATATTAGCAAATAAGGCTTTAGTTTTGTTTTAAGTCATACTTTAAACAATAAAGTCTTATTTGCTGTCTTTAAAATAAGAAACTAAATAACAACAAAAAAACAAACTGTTTGTCTGTAAAACTATTTGTTCATAATTTAATTAATTTACGGGTGTAGCTCAGCTGGTAGAGCGACGGTCTCCAAAACCGTAGGTCGTGGGTTCGAACCCTTCCGCCCGTGCTAACCTAACTAACCATTTACGCTTATTTTGCAATGGATAAAGTAAAGCAATATATACAAGAAACCGCTATTGAACTGCGCGAGCGCGTTACTTGGCCAACATGGGACGAATTGTTTGTGCATACCCGCTTAGTGCTGGTAACCACAGCAATTTTAACCGGTTATGTTTTTTTAGTAGATTTTATTTTTGGTGCCAATCCGGAAAATAAATTTTTCGAAGGTATCTTGCACTATATTTATCAAATATTTAGCTAATAAGTAATTGATTTTTTACTTGTTGAATTTCCGGAAAATAAATTTGTAAGTCTAAGTATAAAATAAATAATGGAAGATAATACTACACACGTAAAAGAACACGACTCATTATTAAATGAGCAAAGTTCAGATACAAAATGGTACGTGCTTAGGGTAATTAGTGGCAAAGAGCGCAAAGTGCGCGAATATATTGAGTTGGAAGTAAAACGCTCGAAGTGGGAGGATATTATTAAACAGGTAGTAACACCGACTGAAAAGGTGTATCAAATTAAAAACGGTAAAAAAACAATAAAAGAGCGCAATTTTTATCCGGGATATATGTTGGTTGAAGCAGTAGAAAAAAAACTAAACTCTGACATAGTTTCTACCATTACTGCTATAACAGGTGTCATCAGTTTTTTAGGTAAAGATACACCAGTTCCGTTGCGAAAGGCCGAAATTAACCGTATTTTAGGCAAAGTAGATGAGATGGAAGAAAGCGGAGAAACAGTAAGCGTTGAACCATTTTTAATTGGCGAAACAGTTAAAATTATTGACGGGCCTTTTAACGATTTTAATGGCGTCATCGAAGAAATTAATAACGAAAAGAAAAAATTAAAAGTAATTGTTAAAATATTTGGCCGCCGAACACCTGTTGAACTTAATTTTATACAGGTTGAAAAGCAAGCCTAACAAAATATACCATATTTACCAAGATTATGGCAAAACAAATTGAATACATAGTTCGACTTCAAGTTAAAGGTGGGCAAGCTAACCCATCTCCCCCTATTGGCCCTGCATTAGGCTCGAAAGGGGTAAATATTATGGGCTTTTGTAAAGAGTTTAACGCTCGGACACAAGATAAAATTGGGCAAGTTTTGCCTTGCCTTATAACCATATATAAAGATAAGTCGTTTGAGTTTATCATTAAAACTCCACCTGCCGCTATTCTACTTAAAGATGCTGCTAAATTACAGTCCGGATCGGCTGAACCAAACCGTAAAAAAGTAGGTAAAGTAACTTGGGAGCAAGTGCGCCAAATTGCCGAACTTAAAATGCCCGACCTTAACGCCTTTACCATTGAATCGGCTATGAGTATGGTGGCTGGCACGGCCCGCAGTATGGGCTTAAATGTTGATGGCAC
This sequence comes from Sphingobacteriales bacterium, assembly GCA_016706405.1. NCBI lineage: Bacteria > Pseudomonadati > Bacteroidota > Sphingobacteriia > Sphingobacteriales > Sphingobacteriales bacterium. The sequence continues at coordinate 1,548,923 of JADJJT010000001.1, read as the reverse complement.
CCCACCTTGGCAATAAACTAAGCTGCTACTTTTTTACAAATAAATATTATTTTAAGTTACTTAAATAACATACACTTTATATCCACCAGCTATAACACATAAATGACCCGGCAGAACATATCGTTTACTTAAAGCTTTATGTAAAACCGGCAAAATTATAAAACAAGATGTAATATGAAACTTACCAAAAAACAAAAACAAGTTGTCAGTCAAGTGGACAATAACAAGTTGTATAGCATTGAAGATGCCTCTAAATTATTAAAAGAGATAAATTATACCAAATTTGATGCTTCGGTAGATGTGCATATCCGCCTTGGCCTTGACCCCCGCAAACCCGACCAGTCTTTACGCGGTGCCGTAACGCTTCCAAACGGTACTGGTAAAACAAAAAAGGTATTGGTGCTTTGTAATCCCGACAAAGAAAACGAAGCCAAAGCAGCAGGCGCTGACTACGTGGGGCTTGATGAATACATCGAAAAAATGAACGGTGGATGGCTTGATATTGATATTATTATTGCAACCCCCGACGTAATGGCTAAAGTTGGTAAACTTGGTCGCGTTTTAGGCCCACGTGGCTTAATGCCAAACCCCCGTACCGGAACCGTTACCCCCGATGTAAGCACCGCAGTTACCGAAGTAAAAAAAGGTAAAATCTCTTTCCGTATCGATAAGTTTGGAATAATTCATGCGTCCGTAGGGCGTGTGTCCTTTACCCCACAACAAATCGTTGAAAATGCTACTGAGTTAATTTCCACTATTAGCCGGATGAAGCCCTCTACAGCCAAAGGTACTTACTTTAAAAGCTTGTTTATGGCTAGCACAATGAGTCCGGGTATTCAAATTGACCTTAAATCCGTAAAAGGTATTTAACACATGAATCGTACCGAAAAAGCCGCAGTAATTGCCCAACTAACTGAAAAGTTTAACCAATATAGCTTTTTTTATATTGCCGACTCCTCAACACTTACGGTTGCAAAAATTAATGCATTACGCCGTATTTGCTTCAATAAAGGCATCGAAATAAAAGTAGCTAAAAATACCCTTATTCGTAAGGCACTTGAAGCGGTAGAAGACCGCACTTATAGTCAAAACTTGTACGATACTTTGCATGGTACATCGGCACTGCTTTTTAGCGACCAATCGAATTTACCCGCCAAAGTAATTAAAGAATTCCGAAAGGAGGACGCAAAACCAGCCCTCAAAGCAGCGTATATTGATTCGGATGTGTATGTTGGCGACGACAATTTAGACGCACTAATTAACCTAAAATCGAAAGCCGATTTATTAGGCGAGCTAATTGGATTGTTGCAGTCGCCTATGGCGGGATTATTATCGCAACTTCAATCAGGCGGCACAACTATTGCCGGAGTTCTTAAAACCCTGTCTGAGCGCGAATAAACCTAACATAACTGCAAACAAACAGAGAAAAAAATGTATTGTGTGTTTAATATTTCTTCCGGATACCACAATACACGCAAAGGAAATAAAAATCCGGAAAACTCAACTCGACGACCTATTTTATCTAATAACAAAATAAACCCCTAAGCCCTCGTTTCTTACTTTACCTATTTAAATATTAATGCTTCCACCATAAGTAAAAATAGGGCTTAATTAATACAAATATTTTTTAACACATCAAACTAAGCATACTACAATGGCCGAATTAAAAGCTTTAGCCGAACAATTAGTAAACTTAACCGTTCGTGAGGTAAAAGAATTAGCTGACATCCTCGAAAACGATTATGGCATTAAACCTGCCGCTGCTGCTCCTGTAATGGTTGCTGGTGGTGGGGGCGGTGCCGACGCACCCGCTGCAGTCGAACAAACCGAGTTCGACGTAATTTTGAAAAGCGCTGGCGCTAAAAAACTTAACGTAGTTAAAGTGGTAAAAGACCTAACAGGTTTAGGCCTTAAAGAGGCTAAAGACCTTGTTGACGGCGCACCAAACCCCGTTAAAGAAAAAGTGTCGAAAGCCGAAGCCGAGTCGCTTAAAGCCAAATTGGAAGAGGAAGGCGCCGAAGTTGAAGTTAAGTAATTAGTTTAAATTAATTAATTAATTGTTAGTAAAGCTAACTATCTGTACTTTACCATTTAATAATTTTGCTTCTTGCACACTTTATTATTTGCTTTGGCACTAAATAAACGGCTTAATCTAACACGTTGATTTTTTAATTATACTATCTACGCATACAATTTGGGCTAGGCACAAAAAATGCATTAGCCTGAGTAAAACCACCATAACCTTATGGTAAAATAGGGTTATGGTGTGTTTATTTGATTAAAATAGGTTTGAGACAAAAAAAATCTATAAAACCTATTTCTGTGCTTGCCCAAGCAACAGTAAGAAAAAGAAAAAGAAAAGTGCCTAAAAACACATCTTTTGCCCAAACCCTAATTAATTTGCCAGTTGGCAAGGCATATTTAGCCATATTTAACAAAATTCCGGAAAGAAATTAAGGTGTTTTTTTCTTTAACGTTTTGCCCAACCTTTATTTGCCATTAAAATATATTTGCCTGCCAAAAAAAGTAATGCCATCACATACCGAAATCCATACCGAAATAGGCAAGAGAAGTTAGAATTAATTTCTCTCTGCCTATTTCTTGTCTTTATATATAATAATTTTACTTTTGTCGTAATATAATTGCATGACTACTACCACGACTAAATCATCCTTGCGCTACAATTTTGGGAAAATTAAACAAACATTTTCACATCCCGATTTGCTGGAAATTCAACTAAGCTCTTTTAAAGACTTTTTTCAGCTTGAAACTACCCCCGAAAATCGCGAAAGTGAAGGCTTACACCGGGTTTTTCAAGAAAATTTCCCTATATCCGATGCTCGAAATATTTTTGTTTTAGAGTTTTTGGATTACCATATTGACCCCCCCCGCTATACAATGGAAGAGTGTATGCAACGGGGCTTAACCTACCACGTACCGCTAAAAGCAAAAGTACGCCTCTCGTGTAACGATGAAGAACATGTTGATTTTGAAACCAAAGAGCAAGATGTCTTTTTGGGGAATATTCCATATATGACCCCTAAAGGAACTTTTATTGTAAATGGTGCCGAGCGTATTGTAGTTTCGCAACTACATCGGTCTCCGGGTGTGTTTTTTAGCCAAAGTGTGCATCCTAACGGTACAAAAATTTATTCGGCACGGGTTATTCCGTTTAAAGGCTCATGGATTGAATTTTCTACCGATATTAACAATGTAATGTATGCCTACATTGACCGTAAGAAAAAATTTCCGGTAACAACTTTACTGCGCGCCATTGGCTATGATACCGATAAATCAATTTTAGATTTGTTCGATTTGGCCGAAGAAATTGAAGCTACCCGCGATAATTTAAACCAAAATATTGGCCGGAAATTAGGTGCACGTGTTTTAAGGTCGTGGGTCGAAGATTTTGTGGACGAAGATACAGGAGAAGTAGTTACCGTAGAACGCAACGAAATTTTATTAGAACGCGATACTTTATTAGGCGAAGAAAGTATTGATAAGATTATTGAAACCGGAACCAAGAGCTTAATCTTACAAAAAGAAGAACGCTCGAACGAGTTCTCGATTATCTACAATACTTTGGCCAAGGATACAGCCAACTCCGAAATTGAAGCTGTAAATCTTATATACAAACAATTGCGTGGCACAGAACCTCCGGATGAAGAAACCGCACGCGGCATTATTGACAAACTCTTTTTCTCAGACAAACGCTACGACCTGGGCGAGGTAGGCCGCTATAAAATTAACCGTAAGCTTAATTTAAATACCAGCAGCGAAGTTAAAGTATTAACCCGCGAAGATATTATTTCGATTATTGACTATTTGGTTCGGCTTACCAACTCAAAAGCCGAGGTAGATGATATTGACCATCTTAGCAACCGGAGGGTTCGCACCGTTGGTGAGCAACTATATGGCCAGTTTAGTGTGGGTTTAGCACGTATGGCACGCACCATCCGCGAACGCATGAACGTCCGCGATAATGAAGTGTTTTCGCCTTCAGACCTCATAAATGCACGCACCTTGTCGTCGGTTATTAATTCGTTTTTCGGAACCAGCCAATTATCGCAGTTTTTAGACCAAACCAACCCACTTAGTGAAATTGCCCACAAACGCCGTATTTCAGCGTTAGGCCCCGGAGGGCTCTCTCGCGAACGTGCAGGTTTCGAGGTGCGAGACGTACACTACTCACACTATGGCCGCCTTTGTACCATCGAAACTCCCGAAGGACCAAATATCGGCTTAATCTCGACCTTATGCGTACACGCTAAAATTAACAGAATGGGTTTCTTAGAAACGCCCTACCGCCGTGTGATAAACGGTAAAATGGATTTAGCACCCAATGCCGTTGATTTTTTGACTGCCGAAGAAGAAGATGATAAAATGGTAGGGCAAGCAACCGGAGATGTTAATTTTGAAAATGGGAAATTTAAACATAACACGCTGCAAGCAAGGCAAGAGGGCGAGTTTCCGGTGGTACATACCGACCAGTTGCAATACATAGACATTGCCCCCAACCAAATTGTAGGCGTTTCGGCATCGTTAATTCCGTTTTTAGAAAACGATGATGCCAACCGCGCGCTAATGGGCTCAAACATGCAACGCCAAGCTGTGCCTTTGTTATGCCCACAAGCTCCTATTGTCGGCACCGGAATTGAAGCCGTTGTAGCCCAAGACTCGCGCATGTTAATTAACGCCGAAGGAAAAGGGGTAGTTGAGTATGTAGATGCCAAAGAAATTATAATACGCTACGACCGCAGCGATAAAGACCGGTTAGTGAGCTTTGAAGGCGACTCGAAAAGCTACCCGCTGACTAAATTTATGAAAACTAACCAATCGACCTGCATCAACTTAAAGCCCGTTGTGCGCAAAGGCGATAAAGTGGTGCTTGGCCAAACCCTTTGCGAAGGGTATGCCACCGATAAAGGCGAGTTAGCACTTGGCACAAACCTACAAGTAGCTTTTATGCCATGGAAAGGGTATAATTTTGAAGATGCCATTGTAATCTCTGAGCGCGTTGTACGCGAAGACTTGTTTACATCGGTACATATTGAGGTGTTTGACATGGAAGTGCGCGACACCAAATTGGGCGAAGAAGAACTAACCAGCGATATCCCTAACGTAAGTGAAGATGCCACCAAAGATTTGGACGAAAATGGCCTTATCCGCATTGGCGCACACGTAAACGAAGGCGATATTATTATTGGCAAAATTACACCCAAAGGCGAATCAGACCCAACTCCCGAAGAAAAACTGTTGCGCGCCATATTTGGCGACAAGGCCGGCGATGTAAAAGATGCTTCCTTAAAACTACCCCCCTCTATGTCGGGCGTAGTAATTGACCGCCAACTATATGTCCGGAATAAAAAAACGAAAGAGTCTAAAGTTAAAGAAAAAGAAATAATTGCCAAAGTTGAAGACCAGCACAACCAAGCAAAAGAAAAATGGCGCAATATTTTGCTCGCCAAATTAGTTGAACTGCTGAAAGACAAAACCTCAATAGGGGTAAGAAACAATTTTGGTGAAGATGTTATTCCTAAAGGCTCGCTGTTTAACGAACGTGTTTTATCCGGATTAAATTATGAAGGCATAAAAAGCTCGGCCTGGACAAACGACGAAGAAACAAATGCTTTATTATCTGTTTTACTTCGTAACTTCGATATCAAAATTAGTGAAGAGGTTGGCCGCTTTAAACGCGAAAAATACAATATTAGTATAGGAGATGAGTTGCCCCCCGGCGTTCTTAAAATGGCCAAAGTATATATTGCCAAAAAACGCAAACTGCGCGTAGGCGATAAACTTGCAGGCCGACATGGAAACAAAGGCATTGTAGCCAAAATAGTGCGCCTTGAAGATATGCCGTTTTTAGAAGACGGTACCCCAATGGACATCGTATTAAATCCATTAGGTGTTCCATCGCGGATGAACCTTGGCCAAATTTACGAGACCGTTTTAGCATGGGCCGGAAAAATTCATGGCAAAAAATATGCATGTCCCATATTCGATGGCCCCTCGATTGACGAAATAGAAAAAGAAATTCAAGCAGCAAAACTACCCTCGTTAGGCCAAACCTACCTTTACGATGGCGAAACCGGCAGCCGTTTCCACCAACCCGCAACAGTAGGTATTATATATATGCTAAAACTATCACACATGGTTGATGATAAAATGCACGCTCGTTCCATTGGCCCGTACTCGTTAATTACCCAACAACCTTTGGGTGGTAAAGCACAGTTTGGAGGTCAGCGTTTTGGCGAAATGGAAGTGTGGGCATTAGAGGCTTACGGCGCATCGCACATATTACAAGAACTGCTAACTGTTAAATCGGATGATATTGTAGGACGCGCTAAAACTTACGAGGCAATTGTAAAAGGCGATAATATGCCAATACCAAATATTCCTGAATCGTTTAATGTATTGATGCACGAGTTGCGAGGTTTAGCGCTTGACTTAGTATTTGAATAAGCAAAAATAATTAAGCTACTTCGCGTAGAAAATCAAAGCTATTGTTTTATATCCGGATGCTGAACAAACTAAATAACCAGCCCATTAATTAAATTAAATGAGTAAAGTATAGCGTGCAAACATCCGGATTAAAAAACAATTCAGCAATTAAAAACAATACACCTGTTCGTTGAATTTCTTTTTCTTTTTTATTCATTCATTCATTCGCAAACCAACACCATCATATAAACAATTATGGCTTCAAAAAAAGAAGATAGGGTAAAAAACAATTTTAACAGCATTACCATTTGCTTGTCGTCGCCCGATACCATTTTGGGGCGTTCGCATGGCGAAGTGCTGAAACCTGAAACCATTAATTACCGCACCTACAAACCCGAGCGGGACGGCCTTTTTTGCGAACGCATTTTTGGCCCCGTTAAAGACTTTGAATGTTATTGCGGTAAATACAAGCGCATACGCTACCGGCAAATAGTGTGCGACCGTTGTGGCGTAGAAGTAACCGAAAAGAAAGTACGTCGCGAACGTATGGGGCATATTAAATTGGTAGTGCCAGTGGTACATATTTGGTATTTTAAGTCGCTACCCAATAAAATTGGCTATTTATTAGGCCTGTCTTCTAAAAAGCTCGAATCAATAGTGTATTACGAGCGGTACATTGTTATACAGCCCGGCGCATTAGAAAATAAAGTGAGTAAATACGACTTGCTGTCGGAAGAAGAATACCTTGATTTATTAGATACCCTGCCCCCCGCCAACCAGCACCTGCCCAACGAAGACCCACAAAAATTTGTGGCTAAAATGGGGGCCGATGCCATAAAAGACTTGTTGTCAACTATTCAGTTAGACGACCTGTCGTATGCCTTGCGCGACCAGGCAGCTAACGAAACCTCTCAACAGCGCAAAGCCGAGGCATTAAAACGCCTTAGCGTAGTTGAAGCCTTCCGCGAGGCCAATTCGCACAGCGAAAACCGCCCCGAATGGATGGTTGTACAATATTTGCCCGTTGTACCCCCCGAACTTAGACCCTTAGTACCCCTTGACGGTGGCCGTTTTGCAAGCTCAGACTTAAACGACCTTTACCGCCGTGTTATCATCCGAAATAACCGCCTTAAACGTCTTATAGAAATTAAGGCCCCCGAAGTAATTTTGCGCAACGAAAAACGAATGCTGCAAGAGTCTGTTGACTCGCTGTTCGATAACTCGCGCAAATCGAATGCGGTAAAAGCCGAAAATAACCGCGCTTTAAAATCTTTAAGCGATGTGCTAAAAGGTAAACAAGGTCGCTTTAGGCAAAACCTGCTCGGTAAACGGGTTGACTATTCGGGACGTTCGGTAATAGTAGTAGGCCCCGAATTAAAGATGCACGAGTGCGGCCTGCCCAAAGATATGGCTGCCGAATTGTTTAAACCCTTTATTATCCGGAAACTAATGGAGCGCGGCGTTGTAAAAACGGTAAAATCGGCCAAAAAATTGGTTGACCGCAAAGAAGCCGTTGTTTGGGATATTTTAGAAAATATTTTGCGTGGCCATCCGGTTATGCTAAACCGCGCACCCACCCTGCACCGCTTGTCAATACAAGCATTTCAGCCCAAACTAATTGAGGGCAAAGCCATACAATTACACCCCCTTGTTTGTACAGCATTTAACGCCGACTTTGACGGCGACCAAATGGCGGTGCACTTACCACTAAGCAATCCGGCAATTTTAGAAGCCCAACTGCTTATGTTGTCATCGCACAATATTCTAAATCCACAAAACGGAACCCCCATTGCCTTACCCTCGCAAGATATGGTGTTGGGTTTGTACTATATTACCAAAGGTCTTAGGAGCACTGCCGATGCACCCGTAAAGGGCGAAGGTAAGGCGTTCTACTCTGCCGAAGAAGTAATAATTGCCTACAACGAACGAGTTTTAGATTTACACGCCCATATTAAGGTTAGAGTTAATATTAGAACTGATAAAGGTAAAATTGAATTTAAAATGATTGAAACAACCTGTGGACGTGTGTTGTTTAATCAGGTTGTTCCGGAAGAAGTTGGTTTTATTAACGAATTGCTATCGAAAAAAAATCTACGGGTAATTGTAGGTAATATCATTAAAGTGGTGGGTATTGCCCGCACCGCTAAATTTTTAGACGATATTAAAAAAATGGGCTTCGAGTGGGCTTTCCGCGGTGGCCTTTCGTTCTCGTTAAAAGATTTAGTAAACCCTCGCGGCAAATTAGACATGGTTAATATTGCCCGAGGCGAAGTAGAAGAAGCGCAGTTTAACTACGAAAACGGACTAATAACCAACAACGAAAGGTATAACGCCGTAATTGATATTTGGTCGAAATTGGGCTCGCGGATAAGTGAAGAGTTGATGCGTGGCTTTATGGATGACCGCCAAGGATTTAATCCGGTTTATATGATGTTCCACTCAGGCGCAAGGGGCTCGCAAGAGCAAATTAAACAACTTGCCGGATTAAAAGGCCTAATGGCAAAACCCCGGAAAGCGGGTTCAAGTACTGGCTCTGAAATTGTAGAAAACCCCATATTAGCCAGTTTTAAAGAAGGCTTGTCGGTACTTGAATACTTTATTTCAACGCACGGTGCCCGGAAAGGTTTGGCCGATACCGCACTAAAAACTGCCGACGCTGGTTACCTTACACGGCGTTTGGTTGACGTAGCGCAAGATGCAGTAATCACAATAGAAGATTGCGGCACCTTGCGGGGCATTGAAATAGAAGCCTTAAAAGATAATGAAGATATTGTTGAACCACTTTACGACCGGATTTTAGGCCGCGTTGCCTTATCAGATATTGTAAACCCCATAAACGACGAAGTAATCGTTATGGCCGGAGAAGAAATCAATGAAGATAAAGCGCGATATATCTCTGAAGAAACCGGAATTGAAAAAGTTGAAATTCGTTCGGTACTAACATGCGAAGCCGAGTTTGGCGTATGTGTTAAATGTTATGGCCGCAACCTAACCAATAACCGGATAGCACAAAAAGGCGATGCGGTGGGTATAATTGCTGCGCAATCTATCGGTGAGCCTGGCACACAGCTAACTTTACGTACCTTCCACGCAGGTGGTACGGCGGGTAATATCTCGTCTGATTCGAAATTAGAAGCCAAATTTGAAGGCATTATAGAGTTTGACGGCGTGCGCTGGGTTTCGAGGGTTGATAAAAATGGCAATACGGTTATTACCATTATTGGCCGTACCGGCGAGTTGCGTATTATGGACGAGGAGACTGGCCGCCAGTTAGTTAGCAATAACCTGCCTTATGGTGCTACTATGTTTGTAAAAGAAGGCGATAAAGTTGCAAAAGGTCAGCATATTTGCGAATGGGACCCTTATAACGCCGTAATTGTATCGGAATTTGCCGGGTCGATAACCTATAAAGATATAATTGAAAATATTACCTACCGCGAGGAAGCCGACGAACAAACCGGTTTCCGCGATAAAGTAATTATTGAAAATACCCGCGACAAAGGAAAAATTCCGGCTATTATTATTTACGATGGCATGGGTAACGAGCTTCGTACCTACAATTTGCCCGTGGGCGCACATATTGCCGTTGATGCCGACGACGCCATTGCGCCCGGAGAAGTGGTTGCCAAAATACCCCGTATGATTGGCAAAGTGCGCGATATTACAGGGGGCTTACCTCGTGTAACCGAACTGTTTGAAGCCCGTAACCCCTCGAACCCCGCCGTTGTTACCGAAATTGATGGCGCAGTAACTTTTGGTAAAATTAAACGAAACAACCTTGAAATAATTATTACCCCTAAAGAGGGCGAAGAGCGCAAATACTTAGTGCCGGTAGCAAAACATATTTTAGTTCAAGAGAACGACTTTGTTCATGCCGGCGCACCCCTATCTGAAGGAGCCATTACCCCCGCCGATATTTTGCGTATTAAAGGCCCCTTTGCCGTGCAACAATATTTGGTAAACGGTATTCAAGAGGTTTATCGCTTGCAAGCGGTAACAATTAACGACAAACATATTGAAGTAATTGTGCGCCAAATGATGCGCAAAGTCCAAATTGTTGACCCCGGAGATACCAGGTTTATGGAAAAAATGGCCGTTGATAAATTTGAGTTCATACGCGAAAATGACCGGATTTTTGATAAAAAAGTTGTAACAGATTCGGGCGACTCGCAAAAACTTAAAAAAGGTCAAATAGTTACCGTGCGCCAGCTGCGCGACGAAAACTCGTACTTACGCCGTAACGACTTACAGCTTGTAGAGTTTAAAAGTGCCATGCCCGCGACATCTATGCCGTTGCTACAAGGTATTACCAAAGCATCGTTAGGAACTGAAAGTTGGATTTCGGCAGCATCTTTCCAAGAAACAACCAAAGTGTTAAGCACTGCCGCTATTTCGGCAAAACACGACTACCTAATGGGCTTGAAAGAAAACGTAATTGTAGGCCACCTTATTCCGGCCGGAACCGGGCAACGCGATTTTGCGTCTATTATTGTGGGGCCAAAAGATGAAATGGAGCGCAGTATGGCAAATAAAACAACTGCTTATATTGAGCCGTAAATATTCGTTTGTTCTCAAATAAAATTAAAATTATTTGGTTGTAACCGGATGCTGTAATTAACTAAAATGCAGCATCCGGTAATTTTTTATTACCCATACAATTAATCAGGTTACATGTTTATTTAGACTGTACCATACAACCGTATATTTGCCAACAAATTATACGTTTTTAAAACTGTGCGCTAAACAAATGAAAATAGGCGTGCAATGGCAAGGTATCTAACTCGTGGCAGTAGTCGTAAGAAGGGGGGCGTTTGCTGAGTTTTATATTAGGAAAATATTTTGCCAGGATGCGCCACTGTGGGTCATTTTGTTCAATACGTCCGGATATTAAACACGTATCTGCCTCAAAGTTAAATTGGGTATAGCGGGCAATATTTAAGGCATAATACAATACATCTTCGGGGGTTTGCCAACTGTAAGTATTTTGTACCAATAAATTATTAGGCCGAGCTACGGTAACCTCAATGTAGTGTTGATGAAAATTTAGGTGCATTAAATTATTAGGTGTTAAGGCGCTATGGGTAACAACTGCACGCAATGTATTTGAAGTTGTGTGGCGCATTTTTTGCTTTTGGTGGTAAAACCCATTCAGCACCTCTTCAATCTCGACTGGCACTGAAAAAACGTTTGCTAATTTAAGCAATACCATTTGGTCGTAGTATAAATTAGATTTTTGCTCGTTTTTATTATTGAAGTAAAAATATTCCGACAGTTTTTCGTCGTCAAAAAAATCTAACGGAATTAAGGTATTGGGGCTTAGTTGTGAAGTAACCGATACTTTTTTAAACTTTCCGGCCAAAGCTGCCTCCTCGCGCATAAAGCGCCGCAAAACGTTTCGATAGGCGGCTGTGCTAATGCCGGCGGGTAAATTATACGATTTTAGGTACACCACTAAATCGCGGTCGTCTTGTATAATTAGGTAGGCAATCTCGGACTTACCTAAAAACAGCATTAACCGGTGTAATTCTGCTTGTTCGCCCGGTTGGTATTTATAGTGGCAAATTTCGTGGTTAATTGATAAATTAGTAAGACTGGCCATGTTTTGGTACAATAATGATTGGGCTTTTAGCTATCTAATGCGCTAAGTTAGTGGTTTTGAGGCAAATAATATTCAATATATGATAATTGTTTGAAAAAACGGTTGCATCCGGACTATGAAACTGCTTTGTGCCGTTTAAAACTATCTTTTAGTTCTTTGTCTTCTAATGAAATAGTTAAGGAGACTTAAGTTTTATTTATCCGGAAAAAATACAATTCGCTTAACTTGCAGGTTTGGTTTTAACCGGCAAAAATCCTAATTTAATATCGTTTAACAAATTACCCGCAGCGTAAATGGTAATATATTGCCCGGGCTGTAATGCCACCTTATTTTGTTGTGCATAGGTTTGATTGTTCTGAGCATTTTTAAGCGTTACATCAAAGGTGTCGGCGGGGTAGGCCTGCCAACCGCTAACCATGTTGGGTATGGCAGTGGGGGCAAATACCAAAGTATCAGTAAAAAAAGTTTGCGTGTCATTAGATAAGGAGAGGGTAAAAATTGCTGTATCTATTGCCGCCGCCGCATGTACAAAGCGAACCCATGTTTGATTTTCAATTGGTTTAGGCAAACTGTCGAGTAAAATTAGGGCAGTTGTGCTGGCTTCTATTGACAGGTCTTTATCAATAGCTATTAAAGTGTAGGCTTGGTTTGCTACCCAAGAAGCCGTTCCGCTAAACACCACTTGATTTGAATTGTTGGTTGCGTTGAAACTTAAAGGCCATTTTCCGGACTCAAAAAACAAGTAGTTACTGTCGGTGGGCAATGCGTTGTTCAGGTTTAAATTTTGAGCAATGGGCTTGTCGTTAATATATAAATCGAGTGCCTGATTTTGCTTTGTCGCGGCGTGGGCAACTACAACATAAGCTTTACTGGCAATAACCTCCTCTTCGGGGTCGTTTGTTGGGCTACAGGCATTAAACAGGCAAAATAATAGTATAAAAAACGGCAAAACTTGCAGCAAATTATTTATTATGTTTTTACAAACGCGCATAAGAGCAAACCCAATTTTTTATTTTAATAGTGTAATTGCGTTTAGAAGATAGAAGTTTTGCAGGCTGCCTAAACACAATACAAGTCATATTTGCATTTTACACAATGTTATTGTGATTTATAAAATTAAATCCGGAATTTTTAGCATAAAATACACAAGTCAACACAGCGTAAAATATAAATGTAAGATTTGTATTAAAATTTTCTCTCCGGATAAAAACAGCCAAATTAAGTACAAAACCCCGCACCCATCTCACATTTTACATCTCGCATCTCACATGTTTCTTTTAGCATATAGTATTATTTTTTTACTGCCACTTTGGGTAAACCATTGCGTTGTAGCAGTTCTTTTGCTAAGTTTAAGTAGTTAATTGCGCCTTTACTTACTACATCGTACATAATAACCGATTTGCCAAAACTTGGTGCTTCGCCCAAACGGGTATTTCTATGAATAATGGTGTTAAATACCAAATCGCCAAAATGCCGTTGCACCTCGCTAATTACCTGGTTCGAAAGGCGGAGCCTCGAGTCGTACATTGTTAGCAAAATACCCTCGTAGGTTAAAGAGGTATTAAGTCGCGATTGCACAATTTTAATGGTATTAAGCAGTTTCCCTAACCCTTCTAAGGCAAAATACTCGCATTGCACGGGCACCAATACCGAGTCGGCGGCGGTTAGTGCGTTTAAAGTAATTAGCCCCAACGAAGGCGAGCAGTCTATAATAATAAAATCGAACTGGCTTCTAAGCGGGGCAAGGGCATCTTGCATTAATTGTTCGCGGTTTTCTATATCTACCAATTCAATTTCGGCACCTACCAAATCTTGGTGCGAGGGCAGCAAATATAAATTTGGGGCATCTACATCGGCCATAATAACATTGGCAATATCTTCTTTGCCAATAATACATTCGTAAATACTGGCTTTTACCTTGCGCGGGTCAACACCCACGCCCGAGGTTGCATTAGCTTGTGGGTCGGCATCAACTAACAAGGTTTTGTATTCAAGCAAAGCCAAACTTGCCGATAAATTTATTGCGGTAGTAGTTTTGCCTACGCCTCCTTTTTGGTTGGCTATGGTTATAATTTTTGCCATGCTTATATTATAGATAGGGTCTGTGGTGTTTTAATGGTTTTCTTTATTTCAATTTCCTATTAGAAACAAAGTAATATATTTATTAAATTATAATATACTGCCAGTTGTTAAACAGTTAGTTACAACTCAAAGGTTTGCCCTATTTTTGTGGGCAAAATCAGCGGTATGCCCGCTTGTTCAAAATGTGCCTTTACCTCGTTGTGCGAAACGGCAATGTACGGAAAAGTATCAAAATGTACGGCAAAGGCGGTTTTGCAACCTGTCCATTGGGCGCAAGTACAGGCATCGCGGTAGTCCATGGTAAAATTGCTGCCAATTGGCAAAATAGCTACCTGCAGCGGGTTAGCATAACGCGGAATTAGCTGCATATCCATTGTTAAGGCAGTATCTCCGGCAAAATATAAATTGCCTTCGTTAGTGCACACAACAAAACCACCCGGATTTCCGCCATACGAACCATCGGGCATATTACTGCTATGGATGGCATTTACATAACGCACCGTTCCAAACTCAAACGCCCAGCTACCGCCGTGGTTCATGGGGTGGTTATTGGTATAGTTATATTTGTTGGCAAACCAGCTCACCACTTCAAAATTTGAAATTAATTGGGCATTATTTTGTTGTGCCAAGGCCAAGGCATCGGCTACATGGTCTTGGTGGCCATGCGATAAAAAAATATAGTTGCAGGCAATACTTTTTAAGTCAATATGCTGGGCATTAGGATTGGGTGATATAAACGGGTCGAAAAGCAAACGAGTATTTGCTATTTCAACCAAAACCGTACTATGCCCATAAAAAGTAAGCTTCATACTTCCGGATAAAAAAAGAAAAAATAAGGCTAAGTAAAAAAATACAACAAGCCCAAGCTATCTGCAAAGGTACAAATTTTTAATCAAATCAAGCAGTTTGCTCAAATACCGTCATGCTTCATGGCAAGGACATTCGCGTTATTAAAACATTATTTTTGGAGCTTTGTTTAAAGGTAAAACACCTTGCAGTTTACACCTGGTTTAAGTTTTTTTGTTGAGTTTTGTTAAGAATTTATTTTTTTGAGCTATCATTTTAGTAAAGTCGTATCTTTAAACCTTGTTTTAGTTTTTTATTCCACCAAACATGCTAATTTTTTTCAATTATGCAAAAACCTTACTTCCTAAATTACTTTCAGGCATTTTTATCGCTGTTTTTGTTAGCAGGATTTTTTAGTTCATTACCCACACAAGCACAATGCGGCGACAGGTTTATGCTGCCCATTTTTGAAACTATTGATATAGATAACGACATTGAATACGGCAGCAATACGGCTATTAGTGGCAATAAAATTACCTTAAAATTTGACCTTTACCAGCCCGTAAACGACACGGCAGCTATGCGGCCATTAATTATTTTGGCGCACGGCGGTACTTTTTTGGCCGGAAACGAAAACTCGCCCGATATTGTCCAATTAGCCGATTCATTGGCCCACCGGGGATACGTGGTGGCATCTATTAATTACCGTTTGTTATCTATGCCCGGAGACTTGGCTTTTCCGTTAGACTCGTTATTTACCCTCGAATTAGTAAAAGCTGTTGCCGACATGCGCTCGGCTATTCGTTATTTTAAAAAAGATGCTGCCACCATCAACCAATACCGCATTGACCCCGAGCAGGTTTGGGTAGGCGGCGCCTCAGCGGGTGCCATATTGGCCTTACACACAGCCTATTTTAACGAAGCCGGCGACTTAGACTATTTTAAAAACTTTGATGTATTGGCCATGGTTGAAAGCAACGGCGGATGGGAAGGCGATAGCGGCAATAATGGCTACGACACAAAGGTAGCTGGTGTAATTAATTTATGTGGTGCTTTGGGAAATGCCAATTTTATTCAGCCCGGAGATGTGCCCGTTGTAAATTTACATGGCGATAAAGACAAGACTGTACCTTATAATTCCGGATGGGCTAAAGCATTAGGGCTCAACGTTATACAATTAGATGGCAGCAATATTATTCAAAAACACTGCGACTCAATAGGTGTGCCCTCTGCCCTGCTTACCTTCGAGGGGCAAGATCACATGGCACATGCAACACCCGAAAACTTTCCAAAATCGCTTGAATTTATTGTCAATTTCCTTTACGAACACGTTGATTGCAACGATTTGAATACGGCTACAAATCCCAACCCCAAAAATCCTGCCTCAAAACCTTTAGTTCAAGCACAATATTTACCTCAGTTAAACACCATCGAAGTTAAATACGCTGTTTCTACACCTGCCACAACAACAACCTACAACAATACCACTCCGGCAAAAATACAATTGGTTAACGCCATAGGGCAGGTAATAAGCAGCCAGCAGATATTGGCCAACCAAGAGGGCGTTTCCGTATCTTTTCCGACAAATTATTTACCTAAGGGTTGGTATGCCGTGCAAGTATTACAACCAGCAAGCAATAACCGAATTGCTTCGCAAGGATTGATTGTTTATTAAGGCATAGCGCGTTTTTAAACCGAGTTGAACAAAAAAAAGGCCCTCAAACCATTTTGGTTTAAGAGCCTTAAAAAGCCTCAAATGTGTTTAACTCCCAATGCATGAGAATTCCACCTCGAATTGAATATCAAATCATTCAATAATCAACGATGGACAAGTATTAACTAACAAATGCCGTGCCAACTTGCACTCTTATAGGGAAAACTACCCCTGTAAAGTAGTATCTCACTGCCGCCCCTGCAAAGGAGAGGAAACTCCTCTACGTCCCTTCAAAGAGTGGGAATTAATAGAGCAAGAACTTAACCCCTCCTATCTCCGGATGGTTTTGAAGGCGGCAGTAATACATTCCGGATGTAAAGTTGGCGGTGGTAAACGTGGTGGTTTTGCTTCCGGACAAAGGAATGGTTTTAACCAACTGCCCTTGGGTGTTAAAAATTTCAAGGGCTACACCTTGATTTATTAGATGGGTATAGTTGGGGTTGAGGGTTATGGTGGCGGTTTGGTGGGCGGGGTTGGGGGTTACTCCCCCTAACGCCCTTGAAGGGGAATGCCCCCCTTCATCCGAAACTCCCCATTGTTGGGGTTTAACCCCCGAAACGGTATCGCAAACATAGTTGCCGCAGGTATAACCATTCTCATCAATTGTTAATAGCCACGCGCAAGTATGTTTGTTGTATTGGTCGTATATTTCGCCGCAAAGCACATATGTTTCGCCGTCGGGTTGTGGCTTTATATCGCGGATATAACTCGATACATCCCCTTCGGGTGGATAACCCGTAACATAATAATCGGGTAAAAAACGCATCCATATTGTATCGCCTTGTAAATTTAACTTCATAATGGCTCCATGATGGCCGCTCCCTTCTTCCTCCTCGTTTTTCCATGAGCCTGCAAAAATTATGTTCCCATCGTGCGAATAAGTGCTGGTAGTAAAATAATATCTATAGAATTTCCCCTCACCCTTAAATAGCCATTTCTCCCATACTATATCACCAGTGTTTTTATCGGCTTCAATTATGTGCAAGCCCTTTGTGTAATAATGTACGGAGTCTTCACCCATCATAAAAAAATAATTGCCATTGGGTAGCGAAACAATATCTTGGTAAAGATACGCATTTGAACTTGAGTCGGCATAAGTATGTTCCCATAAGACCTCGCCATCTGGATTAATTTTAATCAAATGCAAATCGCTTTTTTGCTCGTAAGGAAAAGGCCAAGGGTAGTAGCCGCCGTATTTGGTACAGTACAATACATAATTACCGTCTTCATCTACCAAGCCCGCCCAAGCATTTGTGTATAAACCTTTAATATAATACACATCTGTGGTGTCAGAGGTGTAGGTTTTTTCCCATAGTTGCTCGCCATTGTTGTTAAATTTAGCTGCATAAATTTTGTGTTTCGACCATATATCGGGTACTTTAGTTAGCCCAACTGTTAAAAACCCCTCATTGGGTATAAGAACTATTTCTGACATATAATCAACTGCTGTGGTGGGGTATTTTTTGTTAAAATAGGTTTTATGCCATAATACTGTTCCCGCAGTATCGAATTGTATCAAGTGGTATCCCCGCGAGTCGGGGTATCCGGGCAGGGTGGCGTTTGCCAATAACGTATAATAAATGCCCTCGTTTGCCACAAAATTTTCCCATATAGCTATCCCAACAGTGTCTTTCCACAAACTTTTGGTCCACATTAGGTTGCCCTCCATATCGTATTTTTGGGCTAACACATCAAAATGTGGCGATTTGGTTGTACGGGTAACCGTTAAAAAGCCATCGGGTAGGGGGTTTACATACTTTAACGTTAAGTACGAAGTATCGGTATAATATATTTTATTAAACAAATTGGGGGTTTGGGCTTGGGTTGTGTTGCTAAAAAAAGCCCATATTGTTAGTATTAATAGTAAGTTTTTCATAATAACAAATAAACTCCCACCCCATTGCTATTTGAAATGGGGCGGGGTGTTTTAAATTAAATTAACGAATAATGGTTAGTTTTTGTGCAGCTAAGGTTTGGTTATTAGTGCTTAACACAACAGTGTATATGCCATTAGGCAGGTGGTTTATGGGTATTGCCATTTGGGTTGTGTTTTTTGCCATGCTTTGTACTTTAACAAGTTTGCCCACGCTATTGTAAAAACTCAAATTTAGGTTGCCCAAAACGGCATCGTTTATAACCGAAGCGTCAATATGTATTGTTAATTCTTGGCTTGATGCTGGGTTAGGATATAGCTTAAATACGTTGTTGGTAGGGTTGTTAAAGGCTACCCTGCCATCTTGTTTGTTGTGCACAATACCGGTAGTATCAGGCAGGTTTTGGGGAATACGGGCGGCAACAAGCCCTGTGCTTAGGCTATCGAATATTTGGGTATAGGTTCTGCCATTGGCGGCAATGGTATCGGCAACTTGCGCATAGCCCAAAACAGGGTGTAATAAAATGGCAAGTAAAATGGTTAATAATTTTTTCATGATTAGAATTGGTTTTAAATGGTTATTTATTAGATATGTCAAAGCGTCCTTCAGTAATATATACTAATTCGCCGCGGCTGTCCATGGCGGTAAATTCAAAACTTCCGGCAAGTATTTTATCTTTTGCATAATGCACGCATACCCAGCCTTTGTTAATGGCATCGGTATTAAATTTAGAGTCGGCAAACACATAATCGTCAACGGGTAGATAGATAATACCTACCGTTTTTTCTTTTTGGTTGAGTTCAAAAGTGTCCTTTGTTAAAGTGTATTTAAAATAAACATAGACAGTTGCTTTTTTAGGATATTCCTCCCTAGATTCTAGTTCAACTAAGGTATCGTTACTCCAAAATCTATAACTACTTTCAACCCCTTTGGTGTCAAAAGAGTTTTTTTCTATAGTTCCCTCGGCTATAAATACCTCGCCATTTATTTTGCAGGCGAAAATATTTTTACCTTCTTGGGTGTAGGGGGGTAGTTGGGGCGGGTCGGCGGGTTGTTTGCCGCACCCTATAAATACAGCCAATACTAAGGTGGTTAAAGTTATTAGTTTCATGTTGTTAGTTAATTTGGTTATTTGGTGGGTTAAAAAATGTCTGAACCATGATTTTTCGGCAGGCTCAATTCATCGTTTTCGGCAAGCTCAATTCAGCGTTTGTATGATTTTAGGATTAATACAATTCGCTATTGCCCTAATCCTATTCATCTTCTACTCCTACTAATCCTAATTCAGACAAAGGGGCGGCGGTTTCCCCACTTGGGGGGTGTCCGCAAGGACGGGGGGTAGGGGCAAATACAAGGCGAGGCGCAGTGGTAGGGCTTAGTATTTACCCCAGCACTTGCTTAAAGCGCGGGAGGTGCCGGTGCGGGGGGGCAGCAATAAAGCAAAAAATCATAGCAAACGGCGGGGTTATATGGTTAAATATAGCAGCAATTTACGGCATTTATTTTAAGTTGTATGTGTTTGGGCAAAAAAATCAGGCTTTTCACACTTTTTTAGCCACTACTTATTGCAACCTATATCCGAATGATTTTTTGCTGTTTTACCAGCCTACCCATCCGGCCGGATTAAAAAACTCGGGTTTACTGCCACCCACTAATTTTGCCATCCCAAACCGTAAAATAGCTTGGTCGCTACCAGCATCGGGACTTATTTTGCCGATAGGCTGGTTTTTATTAACAGTTTGTCCGTCAACAACCAACAACTCACTTAAATTTGAGTAAACAGACAAATAATTGCCGTGATAAACAATTACACTTTGTACACCGCGAACAGGCGGCGGTATTTTTATTGTGCCATCAAATATTGCTGTCACACTGGCCGGCCCTGTGGCAGCAATTGTTATTGTTTTGTTGTTCTGTTTGACGGCACTGTTTAGGTAGCTTTGTTGTAAGCCATAGCCCATTATTACCGTACCATTTGCTACTGGCATAGGCATTGCACCTTTGTTTTTTAGTAGTTCGCTGCTTATTTTACTATTTGTGGTATTGGCTGCAACGTTATTTGGCGCAAGCCGTTGGCGCTCGGCCTCGCGGATTATAAAGTCTTGAATTTTAGCTAATATACCCTCGTATTTTTTTTGTTGGGCAGCCAACTGCTTTACTAAGTTTTTTTCTTGCTTGTTAAGTCTGGCTAAAATCGCTTTTTGATCTTCTTCGGTTTGATTTAGTTGCTCTATTTGCTGCTGCCGGCTGTTAAGTATTACACGCTGTTGGGCGGCTTGTGTATGGTAGTCGTTAAGAACAGCAGTTAAAGTATCATGTTTGGCAAACAGGGTATCAAATTGTTGCCTGCGCCATTTCGAAAAGCGTTGTAATTGTAAGGCATGTCTAAACCAAGCATTAAAATCGCTGGCCGAAAATAAAAAAAGTAAATCGTTATGTTGGTGTTGGCTTAACCAGGTGCGCCTCACATTAGCCACGTATTGGGTTCGCAAAAGGTCAATTTGTTGCTCAATGGCTGTAATTTGGGCTTGGCGTTCAGCTATATATTGGTCAAGTTCGGCTAATTGTTCGTTTATATTTTCGATGGCGTTGGTTTGATTTCCAATTTGTCGCTGAAGCAAATCAAGTTCAGCGATTGACGATTTTTTATTTTGTCTCTGGCGTTCAATTAGGTCTTGAGTTTGGGTAATTTCTTTTTGTGTCTGTTGTTGATTTGCCTCTAACTTCTTAAGTTGTTTATTTTTATTGTTTTGCGTGAAGGCAACAAAACTAAATATACTGCCTGTAAGCAAACATAGTAAAACAAAAAAATGCGGTATAAAGCGCCAAATCATCCGGATTAAAGTTCGTTTTTGAACTTTTTTTACGGAGTTTAACGGAGTTTTGTCCTCAATTTTATCATTTTTGAGTGTTTGGTGCTTTATCATATCTTGCATCTTTACAATTTGTAAACAAAAATAGTCATTTTTTTAGATGTGGACACCAAAATAAACAACGCCAACCAGTATTTAATAAATAAATTACTAATTGGCGTTGCAGTTGTTTGGGTATGCAGCTTTGGTTATACTACATTACACCGCGCTTTTATTTGCTTTTACTTGGTTACAACAAACCCGCGATTTACTTTTGTACCGTCTGTTAGTTGGAAGCTAACCTGATACAAGCCTTGGGTTAAATTAGCAGTTGGCATTTGCCAAGTATAGTTGCCAGCCCCAGCATTGGCGTAAGTTTGGGTTTTTACTACCTGGCCATTGCTATTTGTTACACTGATGGTTAAATTAGTATTTTGTTGTAGGGTGTAGTTTAATGAAACTGCTTCGGGGGCAGGATTTGGATAGGCCTCACTAACAACACTATTGTTAATAGGTTGATTGATGCCATCGCTTAGGCCTTTTTTAACAATTACCCGGATGTAAAGGTCAGAGTTAAAACGTTGGCGGTAAGGTGCCCATGCGCCGCTTAAAATTTCAAAACTGGTGCGCGACACAGGGCTTTCTTCCAACTCGTCGGTGGCAAGGCCAATGCCTGTTGTTTCCATTAACCACGATACAAAAAAGCCACCATCTTTGGCATAAACTGTAACTGGGGTTTCAAAATCTATGCGGTTCCAGGCGATGGGTGTAATGGCATCGGCAGCCATATCTTTTTCGGCCAAAACTGCGCCGGGTTTGCCGTTGTCATTGGCTAAAATTTGGCCTCTGAAACCAGCCGTTATACTTGAAGCGCCAGATTCGGGCACTACAAAATACTCAACACCCACAATTTCGCAGGCATAAAATGGAGGAACAATAAACATGCCGGCACCCTCGTCATATCCGGTA
This sequence comes from Sphingobacteriales bacterium, assembly GCA_016706405.1. Classification (NCBI taxonomy): domain Bacteria; kingdom Pseudomonadati; phylum Bacteroidota; class Sphingobacteriia; order Sphingobacteriales; species Sphingobacteriales bacterium. The sequence goes on along the minus strand of JADJJT010000001.1, from coordinate 1,526,603 downwards.
GAGCCCGTCCACGATACAAGGGTTTCGGTGCTTTCATCACCGGCGGTAAAGCTAAGGGGTATTTCGCCATTAGCTGTCGAGTCAACTACTACAATTTCGGCTTTTTTAGTATTATTGCCGGGGTTAATATCGTCGTTGGCATTTACGGATACTTCGTAGCTATACCATCCGGGTGCTACGGCTATAAACGCATCATCGGGGGCAGTAAATTCTTTTGTTTGTACCTCGCCAACAGTTAATCCGCTGGTAATAATAGCTGCCGGAGGGTCAGAGTAATAGGCGTCTCCATTTTCATCATAAACCTGTGCATTGATAATTACAAAATCGGCGGCTGGAATGGCTACGTTGCCACCATTTTTAACGGCTGCTTTTAGCTTAATTTCGTCTCCTTTAAGTACAAAAGTACCTTGGCTTTCTGTATTTTGTAAATAGGCTGGGTAAACGTCTTTAATATTTACTAAAGCTTTGGTAGGTGCATTAAATATAACACAAGCTCCCGATGGGGGAGGAGCACTATACGTCATACCCAAACCAATTTTTCCGGAGCTGTTTTCTAAACCAACTACCATTGGCACGTTCCGGTATAAATATTCATCGGCTAATTTAGAACTGGTTTCTTTGTAATTAAAGGTTATTGAAGTGTCTTTTGCCGAAAAAATAACTTGGAAAGTATTACTTCCGGTATATTGTGGTTGGTTGTCTGTCCAAAATGGAACATTTTCGTAGCTTACAATAAAAGTATCAATATTGTTGCTCCAAGTATAAACTTTACCCGGATTTTTAGGCACCCCAGGTTGGTTTACGCTCGATAAGGTTAAGTCGCAAAGCAAGGGGGCAATATAGTTGTTTTGCTCGTTTTCGGTGGGTATAGGATTAAAAGTGGGGTTGGCGCCCGAAGATATTTGAATTGCGTCAAAAGCAACGTAACCGTTAGAGGCAATATACAAACTATTCATAGTGCTCCAATAATACTGAAAGTCAATACCCATATTGACAGGGCCTACAAAATTATCGTCGGCAAGTCCTTTTACTTCGGTGCCTTTGGTGGTAATATCAATCCATGGGCTATTAATGCCGTCGTTGGCTAATTGATAAGTATAGCCATACTCGTCATTACGTGCAATAAAATAAGCTGTTGTTTCGCTGGTTTGTTGACCTCCGTTATTTTGCTCAAAAAACTGAAGTGATAGAATTGGCGAACGTAAATCAAGCGAAAACCATTCATAACGAATAACTTGTTGGTCTAAAAAAATATTATTTGGGTCATCGGGGGCTTCGTCGTGGCGTACTTGGTCAATGCGCAAACGGGCTACATTATTAAATGTTCCAGTTGGCAAAATTAAGGTACCCCAACCATCGTATTTTACGGTACGGCTTGTACCCGATTCAATTAAAATAGCGCCGTTGTTTATGGTATAAGTGCGGCTCATGGTGTCGGTAAACTCGTTTTGGTAGTCGAATGGGAATTTATACAGTTGCAAATTGTCTAAATAGGTAAACAATAAGGTTTCGTCGGCATTGGTGGTGCCGGGGTTGTCAAACTGTCCAAAGCCCACATCAAAAGCGCCGTCGTTAGTTGCTTCAAAATAGCCATAGTCGGTAGTACTTGCCGATGCTACATTGGCGGTAGGAAAATCATCCGGAAAATCGGTGTTTTTAGGGTCAATATAAGTAGGGGTAGCGCCAGGGCCATCGACAAGCACCTCGCTAAAATCCCAGGTAACATTAGCCCCCGACTCGCCTTGAGTAACGCCTTGAGCATTGCAAAACATTGCCGGATAAAAATCGCCTACTTTAAAAAAGCTTTTATCGCGGGTAAGGGTGGGTTGGGCTACGGCGGTGCCGGTAATAACCAGCAACAAAAAAACCATTACCCATTGTGGAAAATTGTAATTAAATTGTTTCATTAAAATGTATTTTTTATGATTTATGTATTTTTTGGTTGAGTTTTTTCTAAAAAGGTTTAACTTGCAAAGTTACTAATTCACAGCGATTTAAAAAACTATTTTTCCGGATTTTACTGTTGAGCTAATAGTGTTTGTCGCATATAAATACAGTTAGAGTTCCTATAAACCTTTTTTTTACCTACCTGTTTCCGTTTTTAATTTATTCCGGATAAATGATTTGAAGGGATAGACAGCTATTTAAATTGGCAAAAAAGTAATACTACAACATACTGTTGGCACAACGAAAAATTGATAAATTGCGTTAATAGGCTTGGTTTATATACTTGAGTTGTTTGGTTAAACATCAAGTTTGGGCTTAAAAATAAACAAAAGTTTGGTTTTGCGCGAAGATAATCTTACCTTAACGCCACTTTATTATCATTAGCTAAAAACCAGTCGAATTTAAAAATTGATTTTTAAACAATTAATCTATATATTGTATTTTTAAATGTAATCTATGAGGTATAGCTACACCATTAATTTTTCCATATTGCGGCATTTTATAGTAGTTGCTTTTTTAGGCAATTTGCCCTTGTATGGAGTTTTCGCTCAACTGCAGAGCGGCGAAGCCTTTTTACAAGGCAAATACGTTGAAGTTGCCATTAACGAATGCGGCGTTTACGGCGCAAATGGTTCTCTTCCTACCCAAGGCGCGCAAGGAACTGCCTACCACTCAAACTCGCCTAACGGTTTGGGTTTTATAGCCGACCCAAGTTTAAATGGCTGGGGCACCCCCGAACCCGGCGGCACGCATAATTTTTGCGGCGACTATTTTACGCCAGGCTCTCCTGAAGAAGGCTGGACAATAGGCTACAAAATGGTTACAACCGGCTGTAATACCTGTAATCCGGATGATTGTGTAACTTCAAAAATTAACTCGAGCACTACCTGTACAACGGGCGGTGTACCTGGCTCAATAACAAGTTACAGCTATGTGCCCGGTGGCAACCTTTTAGCTACCTGGCAAGGCACAACCACCGATGGTATTGAGGTAACTCAAAGCACACGCCTGCCCGAAGACGAATTATATTTTGTAACCGATGTACAAATTTGTAACACCACCACCGATAAATACTTTTGCGACTTAATGTATGCCCGTAACGTTGACCCCGACCAAGACCAAGTTATTTGTGGCACCTTTAATACCACCAACAATATTAACAATGTAGGGGCCTGCCAACGAGTTGTTGAAGCGACCGGCTCTGCCTGTGGCTGCTATGTTGCCCTTGGCACCCTCGACCCACGCGCTACACCAAGCTGGGGTGGCTTTTTTACCGAAAGTGCTTGCCAGTACGACGACTGCGACGCCGCCCATCCATGCACTGGCTCAACATCTTGCGACTGTGCTATATCGCTAGCCTTTGAGTTAGACTGTATAGGCCCCGGCGAATGCAAAATTTTGTCGTATGCTTACGTTTTAAATATTAATGATCTGCAAGAAGCCCTTGACCAAACCGCCAGCCTAACCGGATTTTTTAACGGTAAAGTTATGGTTTGGGATGCAGGTTCTACAACCGTTTCACATTGTTACGGCGATACGCTACAGCTTAAAATGGCCGCCGGCTTTTTATGGGAATGGTCGCCTATGGATGAACTGTATTTAGATAAAGCACTTACAACACCCTATACCGGAGGCCCAGCCAATATTTTATACACAAATACCACTCAAGACAAAACTTATACTATTAACAGTGTAAACCCCGACAACCCTTGCTTGCAGGCAGTTACAACCGCCACTGTTAATATTAGCGTGGTAAAAATACAAGGCACAGTTGAAGATATTAGCTGCTTTGGCTTAGAAGACGGCGAAATTTCAGTTGATGCTCAAGGCGCGGTAAACTCACCAAAATATGTTTGGTCAGGGCCCGAGTTTATACCTGCAAACACCAAAAATCCTAAAAACCTAAAAAAAGGTACTTATTACCTAACTGTTGTTGATGGTTTGTTGAGTACCGGCTGCCTAACCGACTCTTCATTTGTTATTAACGAGCCTCCAATACTACAAGCCGGTGCTTATACCCTTTTTGTTGACAGTTGCAGCGCTGGCAAAGGAGCAGTCATTTTATCGGCCTTAGGAGGTACACTTCCCTATAAATATTCGCTTGATGGTGTAACCTGGCAACCCGATCCAATGTTTAAGAACTTACCCGCCGGCAATTATACCGGATTTATTGACGATGCCAATGATTGCGGCCCTCACTCGGTAAACTTTACCATAACTAAAACGCCGCAACCTAATATCAGCACAACCGACGCTCCCGAAATTTGTGCTGGCAGTAGTTTTGACCTAGCAACCTTAAATATTACCGACTCCGGAAATGCTCCCGGCACTTACACCTATCACTCGAACACCCCCGCCGATGCTTTAAACCAACTTCCTTCATCGGTAGTTTCGCCAACCACTACAACCACCTATTATGTATTAGAAACCACCCCCGAACTTTGTTCCGATGAATTAGCTATAACTGTAGTGGTAAATCAACTGCCTACTTTTAATATAACGCCTAACCCCGCCGAAACCTGCCAAGGTATCCCTATTGGGTTAAATGCTAATCCAAGCGGTGGAACCGGCACACTAACCTCAATCTGGACGGGCGATATTGCCGACCTTGACGACCCTAATATTGCCACGCCAACATTAAACGCAGCGAATGCGGGTACTTTTAACTTAACTTATACCGTAACTGATTCTAAAAATTGTTCCGCTTCGGCAACCATAACCGTTGTAGTAAACCCCAAACCTATTGTTTCGCCCAATCCAAACCTGTCGGTATGTACAGGCCAAACTATAACAGTAAACGGCAACCCTGCCGGCGGCACGCCAGCCTACACCCATATTTGGACGGGCGATGTTACCAATTTGTCGGCTACCAATTTGTCTAACCCCAGCTTTAACGCGGTAGCCCCCGGCACCTACAATTTAATATACACCATAATTGATGCCGAGGGGTGCGTGGCCACTGCACCGGTTACCATTACAGTTGCCGACCTTATTGACCCCGTATTGAGCAACCCACCATCATTCTGCACCGCCGACCCCGCGTTTGACCTTACTGTATCAAGCGACCCAAACTATCCCGGAACATGGACCGGAGCGGGCGTAAGTGGCAACACCTTTAATCCGGGTACAGCCGGCGCAGGTACACATGCCATTATTTACGACCCTGCCGATAATTGTGCCAGCAATGACACCATCAATATTGTTGTTTATTTACAACAAACACCATTATTAGGCATACCACCTAATTTATGTACCAGCGATGTGCCAATAGATTTAACAGCTTTTGAAGATGCAAATTTTGCCGGAACTTGGGCTGGAACAGGCGTATCCGGAACAATGTTTGATCCGGCAGTTTCCGGACCCGGAATAATAACAATAACCTTCGATGCCACTGACACCTGTATTTTGTCAGCCAATTTAAATATCACTGTTATACAGTCGGCAACACCTATTCTAAGCCAGCCCCCTGTTGTTTGTACCCTCGATGGCATCATCAGCTTAACGCCATTTGAAGATAGTAATTATGCCGGAACCTGGAGTGGTCCAGGCGTATCGGGCAGTAATTTTGACCCAACTGTTACCGGGCCAGGAAACATTACGCTTACGTTTAATGCTTCGGCACCTTGTGTAGCCCCTGCTACTATTACCATACCTGTTTACGAAACAACCACGCCAACCTTAACAACTATTCCCGACCAGTGCGAAAGTGGTAGCACCATTAGCTTAATACCTTACCAAGATGCCGCTTTTAGCGGAACTTGGAGCGGCCCAGGCGTAAGCGGCAGTAATTTTAATCCGGCCATTGCCGGCCCAGGCGTACACAATCTAAGCTTTGACCCCGACAGCACTTGTAGTATTAATGCCAGTGTAAGTGTAAATGTTATAGCGGCAATAACGCCTTCGTTATTAACCCCGCCCGTACTTTGCGAAGACAGTGCCCCCCTTGACTTAACTACCTTAGAAGATATTAATTTTTCCGGAGTTTGGTCTGGTGCGGGTGTGTCGGGAAGCAGTTTTGACCCCGCAATAGCAGGAGTAGGTCAACATACCCTTACCTTTACGCCAAGCGGTTTTTGCGAGTTTCCGGCAACAGTTATAGTACAGGTTAATCCGTTATGGCAGCCCACTGTAATAACGCCAACACCAATATGTGCAGACAATCCACCGGTTGACTTAATGCAATACGCCTCGCCCGGTACTTGGAGTGGCACTGGTGTTACTGGTGGCAACACTTTTGACGCGGCTTTAACCGGGGCAGGTAGTTTTAATTTAACCTTTACCTCTACTAATATTCCGCCCGATGTTTGCCCCATGCCTACGGTTGTTATTATGAAGGTAAATCCTTCCACAACACCCGTTTTAGGCCAACCCGCTCCGGTATGCCCCTTCGACAATCCGGTTGATTTAGATGCCTACGGCGATCCGAATTTTGGTGGAACATGGAGCGGAACAGGTGTCTCTGGAACCTATTTTTATCCGGATATTGCCGGAACAGGCATTTACACCATTACATTTACGCCCGGCGGTGGGTGCAGCAATCCCGTTTCTTTTGATATAGAAGTATTGCCCGCACCTGTACCTGTTTTGGGCACTATACCCGACTTATGTGCCGAAGATCCTCTTTTGGATTTAACACCGTTTAGTGATGCCAACCTTCCGGGAACATGGAGTGGTATGGGCGTTAGTGGCAATAGTTTTGACCCCGCTACCTTCCCTAATGGCGGTATCATAAACTTAACTTATACCCCCGGAGGCGTTTGCCCCGTACCTGTTGATGCTACGTTTATGGTGTTCCCCATGCAAATACCGCAAAACCCATCTTTGCCCACTTTGTGCGAAAGCGACCCTATTGTTGACTTAGCCCTCTACACCGACCCTAATTTTGTTGGTACTTGGAGTGGCACCGGCGTAGCAAACGATATGTTTGACCCGGCTTTGGCGGGGCAAGGATCGCACATACTTACCTTTACTCCCGATGGCGACTGTACCATTCCCGTTACTGATACTTTGTTTGTAGTAGATAAAATAACACCAACAGTTAAACCCTTCCCTGAATTATGCGCCGATGATTTGCCTATAGATTTAATGAAATATATAGATGCCAACTTAACCGGCGCCTGGTCGGGTGTGGGGGTTTCCGGAAATAAGTTTTCGCCGGTTATTGCTGGTGTAGGCATCCATACTTTATTATTTACCCCCGATGGAAGTTGTATTGAGGCGGTTAATCCAAGCATTGAAGTGAAACCTTTAATTAAACCTATATTAACAACGCCACCGCCACTTTGCCAAGGCGACCCCAACTTAAACCTAACTCCGTTTGCAGATGCAAATTTACCCGGTACTTGGAGTGGCCCTGGTGTAATTAGCGGCGACACTTTTGACCCATCATTAGGAAACAGTGGCAGTAACTGGGTGGTTTATACACCAACCGGCACCGGATGTCTGCGACCCGATAGTATTAACGTTGTTGTAAATCCTAATGGCATACCCATACTGTTGCAGCCTGCCGACCTTTGCACCAATAGCGCCCCACTTAACCTTACCCTATACGATGATAATAGTTTTGCCGGCACATGGAGTGGCCCCGGTGTAACAGGTACCACTTTTGACCCCGCCATAGCCGGAGCAGGCAGCCACGTTTTAACTTTTGACCCCTCGGGTGCTTGCGGCGAAAACGCAAGTATAACGGTTAATGTGGTGCTATCAGCTACGCCTGTATTGGGTAGCCCGCCGGTGCTATGCACCACCGATGCCGCTATTGACTTAAAGACATTAGAAGATGCAGGCTTTACGGGTACTTGGAGCGGCCCTGGTGTAGCAGGCACTATGTTTGACCCTGCAATGGCAGGAACTGGCAGTATTACAGTTACCTTTACACCAATAGGTGCTTGTAATTTGCCTGCAACCATTAATATTATAGTAAGTCCAACTGGCACCCCGGTTTTATTGCCCATAGCCAACCTTTGTACTGCCGATGCAGCCATAGATTTAACAGCATACGATGATGCCAACTATATTGGCACATGGAGCGGTCTTGGCGTATCGGGTACTTCTTTTGACCCGGCTACGGCTGGGGCTGGTACGCATACCCTTACGTTTACTCCGGTAGGTTTGTGCGCGCAAAGCGCAACTATTAATGTAGTGGTAAACCAAAGCGGTACGCCGGTATTGGGCACACCACCTGTGTTTTTGTGTGAAGATGATTTGCCTTTTGACTTATCAACTATTGCTGACCCCGGATTTATGGGATTTTGGGGTGGCGTAGGTGTTTCATCCGGAAAATTTATACCCTCATTAGCCGGACCAGGCGTACATACTGTTACTTTCTCGCCTGTAGGTGCTTGCAAATCTCCGGCTTCAGTTATATTTATCGTTAATCCATTTGGAAAGCCCAATATTATCATTCCGCCGCCCATGTGCGAAACAGACCCACCTCTTGACCTAACACCTTATGGCGACCCCAATTATACCGGAACGTGGATTGGCCTTGGAGTGCTGGGCAACGAATGGTGGCCGTTACTTACCGGCCCCGGAACCTTTAAACTGGCTTTTGAGCCTGTAGGAGATTGCAGCGACTCGACTGTCATTGAAATTGATGTATATGCCAATTGGCAACCCATAGTTGGCACGCCTAACCCTGTTTGCGCCAATGCAGCACCAGTTAATTTAACGCCTTATGCCGTAGATGCGGGTAACTGGAGCGGCCCCGGGGTTAGCGGCACCCAGTTTGACCCTTCGGCCTTAGGTGCTGGCACTTATACGCTTACGTTTACACCTACTAACCCACCGGCAGGTACTTGCGGTGTGCCTACAACAATTAACATGGTAGTAAATGATACCGGAATTCCAGCACTTACCACTCCGGTCCCAATATGTATTTCGGCTGCCGCCTTTAGCTTAACTCCATACGAAGATGCCAAATATAGTGGCTCGTGGAGCGGTGTGGGCGTTAGCGGCACTAATTTTGACCCCAGCATTGCAGGGGTAGGCACTTTTACACTTACATTTACGCCCAGCGGCGGATGTGGCTTGCCAGCTACTATATCAATTGAAGTGTTGGCCCCCGAAGTTCCAAGCCCCGGCGCATTGCCTAGTGTTTGCCAAACCGATTCGCCACTTGACCTTACGGCTTATGCCGACCCGTTGCTTCCGGGCAACTGGAGCGGAGCAGGCGTATCGGGCAATATGTTTAACCCAAGTATTGCCGGGAATGGAATAATTAATTTAACCTATACGCCAAGTGCTGCTTGTACCCAGTCTGTTCAAGTATCTATAACCGTAAATGCCCCTATAACGCCAGCCTTAACCACGCCGCCCGCCCAATGCGATAATGGTGCAGTTTTAAACTTGAGTGCCTTTATAGATGCCGCTTATCCCGCCGGAACCTGGTCGGGTAGTGGTGTTGCCGGCAATATGTTTGACCCTGCCAGCGTAACTGTTGGTACTTATACTTTAACATTTACACCCTCGGCACCTTGTACCACACCGGCCACTATAACTGTTTCGGTAATTGATTGTACTTTGTGTTTTGCTGTAACGCAGGGGACCTCTGGTTCGTTGAGTTTATGCGATGGCAATATACCTGATTTAAGTAGTTATGAGGCCTTATTAATTGTTGACCAACCAGCTAATTTAACCGGAATAGGATGGTTTACCGATGCCGCCCTAACAACAATGGTAACGAATGCGTTTTACAATTTTAATGGCCCCAACAACTGCACTGCCGATACCAAAGCCCTTTATTTGGGGGCAAGTTGCCTTGCACAACCCAATCCGGTGGCTGCCGGCAATATTAATATTACTATTTATCCGGCATTTGATGCCAGTTTAGTAAGCACTACTTCGCTTGATTGTGTAATTCCAACTATAACAACTACTTGTGCTAACTATGTGATTACGCCTGTAAATGTACCTTCGGTGCTAAATCCAGGCGATAGCGGAACAGCCGAATGGACTGTTAGTTTTGCCGGAAGCACTTGCTTTAGCCAGTCGGTAACGGTGCCCTACTCGTGTGGAAAAATATGCCCAACAGCATCTATTAGCCAAAGTGCCCCTGCCGATGCCTGTAGCAATGATAATATTACTCTTTCGGTAAATATAGTGCCTGCCACGGCGGTGCTTGGCGTTGATTACAGTTTGCAATGGCGTGTAAATGGGGTTAATATTGCAGGTGCAACCGGATTAAGCCATTCATTTGCCGCCCAGGCCGATGATTGTGATGTGGTAACCGAAGTTTACGATGTAGTATTTACTTGTTTAGACCCTGGTGCACCTGCCCAAACAATACCTGCCGGAACAGTTGCTATTCATCCATACTATAGTCCGGCAGTTTTAGTTGTAACGCAAGGAAATTGTATTGTGCCTTCAATTACTGCACCTTGTGCCGAGTATGTAATTACGCCACCGGCTAATTTGCCTTCAACCCTAAATCCGGGCGATGCCGGTACGGCTACGTTCACTATTTCAACCGGATGCTTTAATGAGGTTTTTGACGTAAATTATGCTTGTAACCTTGATTGCCCCCTTGTAACTACCCCACTTGCCGCCGATATTAGTATTTGCGATGGCGATGCGATTACCAATTTTGCCACTTACGAGAGCATGGTTGCCTATACCGATGCTGACGGCCAATATGCAGGAATGGCGTGGTTTAGCGATGCCGCCCTAACTGCTCAGTTAACACCCGCAGCATACGTTTACAACGGCGACAATTGTACGCCCGATGTTGTTACAGTTTATTTGGGCATTATTTGTAATGCCGGGCCAAATGTTGCCGCCGGAACACTAACGATTACGGTTTATGCAAATCCGGATGCTATTACACAGCCCGATGTTTGTAAGTTAAATGTTGCAAGCAGTTGCGCAAATGGCAGTATCACCATAATGTATCAACAGCCCGATAACTCGTGGGGGCCAACGCCAGCCGTAGGAGCAACAACTACTAATTGGATGGCTTATATGGTTGGCACGCCCGATGCAAATGCAGATGGCACGCCCGATTGCGTTGCAACTGGCTCAACTACCCTAAGCACACCCAATTTATCCCTTAGCGCTGGCAACGATATTACCATTTGCGAAGGAGAAATTGCACAATTAAACGGATTAGTAACCAATGGTACGGCCAGCACGTTGCTTTGGGAAACTTCAGATGGCGGAACTTTTGACGCTGAAACAACTTTATTAACCGGATTTACGCCTTTAGCAGCAGGGGTTTACACCTTACAGTTATCCGGATGGGATGCTTGCAATAATAAAGTATCTGACGAAGTAGTAGTTACCGTTAACACCTCCGGAAAATTAGAAATATCGGCCAGTAGCACAGATATATTATTAGGTCAAACTACCCAATTAACGGTAACAGGTCCTAATGTTGGTTTAAACTGGCAAACTGACCCTACCCTAAGTTGTACCGATTGCCCCGACCCAATTGCCACCCCCACAGCTACTACCACTTATCTTGTAATGTCGGACTCGCCTTGCGTTGAAGGCAACGAAATTACTATTAATGTGTCGGTTGAAAATGTGGTGGTGCTGCCTAACGCGTTTACACCAAACAACGATAATATAAACGATGTATTTATACCGCTGGGCGCAAATATTGCCAAACTCGATATGTTGGTTTATAACCGTTGGGGTGAGTTAATGTTTGAAGGTAACGGATTGTTGCCAACCGAAGGTTGGAATGGAGAGTTTAAAGGCCATAACTGCGAGGTTGGTACTTATGTAGTGCAGGCGAAAATTTATTTTGCCGACGGTGTTACCCGCGATATAAAAGGAAATATTACTTTGTTGCGTTAAATAATTAACAGAGCCTAAATTGTGTGAAAAAGGTTCTCTTTACATGAGAAAATCCCTCGCTGGCAAACCAGCGAGGGATTATTTTTTTAGGATATTAGTTCAGCGAAAATTACGCGCAGACAACTACGTACTATTAATAATTAGCAGGCTGCTTCATATAATTTGGCAACAGCACTCCAATCTACTACGCTCCACCAAGCATTAATATAGTCGGGGCGGCGGTTTTGGTAATTTAAGTAGTAGGCATGTTCCCAAACATCTAAGCCCAAAATTGGCTGGCATTTACATTCGGCTATATCCATTAGTGGGTTATCTTGGTTGGCAGTTGAACAAACGCAGAGGCTGCCATCGGGTTTTACGCCAAGCCATGCCCAGCCCGAGCCGAAGCGGGTGGTAGCAGCAGCGGCAAATTGTTTTTTAAATTCATCGAACGAGCCAAAGGCAGTATTAATAGCGGTTGCTAAATTGCCGTTAGGTTGGCCGCCGCCATTTGGCGACATGGTGTTCCAAAAAAGGTTGTGATTAAAGTATCCGCCGCCGTTGTTGCGTATAGCGGGGCTGCTGCCGGCTACTTGTAATAATTCTTCGATGGTTTTCCCCTCGTTGGGGGTGCCGGCAATGGCAGCGTTAAGGTTGTTGGTGTAGGCTGCGTGGTGTTTACCATGGTGAATTTCCATGGTGCGGGCATCAATATGGGGTTCTAACGCATTAAAAGCGTATGGCAGGGGGGCTAATTGAAAGGCCATAAAATAATTGACGATTTAAAAAGTTATTTATATTGTGATTAATTGAGTAGAATTGAACAAGTTAAGCGTAAAGCAAAAACAGCGTTTAAAATGAGTTTCCTAAGTTATTTGCTTGCTTTCTTGGTATATAACAATTAGATAGTAAAACTGTTTAGTATAAATTCAGTATTAGTTAGCCAATTATGTTTTGCCAACTAAGGCCAATGTTTGGTTTATTGTAAGTATATTTGCGCTTGTAGCACTTTTAGTTTTGTATTTTTTGTGTTGTTATCTGATGAAAAACTGGCAATACCGATTATTTTTATGTTTGCTTGGCCCCGTTTTATTGTGGCTTTGCTGGCCTCCTTTGCCGTTAATACCTTTAGTTTTTATTGGCTTTGTGCCTTTGTTAGCTTTGGAAAACCACATTGCCAATCAAGGCGGACAGCACCCTACAAAAACAAGGTACATGCGTTTGTTTTTATGGGGGTATTTGTATTTTTTGCTGTGGAATTTATTAGATACGTGGTGGATTAAAAATGCAAGCTTATGGGGCGGTGTTATGGCTTTTGTATTAAACTCGCTTTTTATGAGTTTTCCATTACTGGCATACCATGGTATTAAGCACAGGCTTGGGCAAAAGTGGTGGGCTGTAATTTTTGTGGCTACCTGGATGAGTTTTGAGTTTTTGCATCAAAAATGGGAGCTGTCTTTTCCTTGGCTTAATTTGGGCAATTCCTTCGCGCAATTCCCAGCCCTTATTCAATGGTACGAGGTAACGGGCACATCCGGAGGTACGCTGTGGGTACTAATAATTAACGTTTTAGTGTTCGATGCCTGGCAACGCTACCAAACTACAAAAGCGCAGCAGCAATATCCGGATAAAAAATGGGGGCAAAAACGCCTCGGGCTAATACTATTATTGTTAGTATTGCCAGTAACAGCCTCGTTAATACGTTATTTTACTTACCAAGAGCATGGCCGCCCGGTAACCGTTGGCGTGGTGCAACCAAATATTGACCCTTGGAATGAAAAATTTGACAGCCGGACAATGGGGCAACAAATGGAAAAATTTTTGCGCTTATCGGCGCAGGTTTTGGAGGTTGATTCAAGCAGTGTAAACGAGAGCAAAAACCTCCGGAAAGTAGATTATTTAGTTTGGCCCGAGACCTCGATACCAAATAACGACCGTTTTTGGTTAGCCGACCTTCAAACGCATCCGGAAATTTTATACCTGCGCAATTTTTTGCGTAAATACCCACAAACGGCGTTGGTTGCAGGTTTCGAGCCGTTTAAATTATACGACAACGTAAACGAAAGTCCAACGGCACGGGTTTTCAAAAACACAAACCGCGCCTACGATGTGTATAACTCGGCCATACAAATAGACACCTCGCAGCGATTACAGTACTATCACAAATCGAAATTGGTACCCGGCTCAGAGCGGATGCCTTACCCTGGCGTGTTCAAATTTTTAGAACCCTTGGCAGTACAGTTAGAGGGCATATCGGGCAGCAGGGGTACACAGGCACATCGGAGCGTATTTTTTAACACCGACAGCATTGGCGTTGCCCCCGTTATTTGTTACGAAAGTATTTACGGCGAATATGTAACCGAATATATACGGCGCGGTGCCAATTTAATTTTTATTATTACTAACGACGGGTGGTGGGGTAAAACACCAGGGTATAAACAACATGCAGCCTATGCCTCGTTACGTGCCATTGAAACGCGGCGAAGTATTGCCCGCTCAGCTAATACCGGCACATCGTGTTTTGTAAATCAGCGCGGCAATATACTACAGCCCCAACCCTGGTGGATGGCAGCGGCAATTAAAGATACTATTTTAGCTAACGACACCATAACGATATATGCCCGCTTTGGCGATTATTTAAGCCGGATGGCACTATTTTTGACTTTGTGCTTATTGGGCTGGGCTGTTTTTTTAAAGTTTAAACGATGAAACTTGCAACCCTGCTTTTTCTGGATTCTTTAACTGAAATGTGTTTTATTAATTGAATAAAGAAGTGATTTATAGAATGGGTAAAACAAGTAATTTGCTCAAATATTAGCTACTCACGCGGCGTTCTGTTACCGTTTGTTTTAGTTTATAGCTGCCCGTTGCGTGTTGCCCTCATTAGGGCTGCTCCAATTAATATAGTTAGCGCACAAAAAATATTAACACCTGCCCAAAAAGCTCTGTGTTGCTGCATTCCTTTCAGCTTTTCGTTGGGTAGCGCAAGTAAAAAAGTAATAGAAAAAAGTCCTAATGCACCAATCATTTTAATTGCAAATGCAATTAAGTATTTTGACTTATCTACGATATTGATATTGGGGTAAATGTCAATCCACTGTATTATTCCGGTTATAATTATTACAATTACACCTGCCCATTTAATATAGGCAAAACGTTTAATCATTTTGTTGAGGTATTGTTCTCTTGCTTCTTGGGGAATATATCTCATATTGGGTAGCAAAACCATTCTGGAATAAAACAGCCCTCCAAGTGAGGTACAAGTGGCGGCAATATGTAAAATATGGCAAATTAGTTGTAACATTATTGTATTATATAATAAAATTATAGTGAGCCTTTTCCTTCTTTATTTGCTAGTTGCCGCCCACGAAGAAACGTCATTAAATAGGTAATTACACCGCCCGCTATACCATGAACTAAATTGTTGGTATAAAGCTGTTCGGCATAGGCTCTAAAAAGAAACCCCGTTAGCCAACCCTGTAAACTGCCCAGCCCTAAAATAATAATGGCGAGAACAATAAAAGACTGCTTCCATTTGTCGGGAGAAAAATGGCTTGCGCCTGCTGCAAAAACGCCACTCATTGCACCAACTAAAAAAACATTAACAGTTAAGTCAAAATGGGCGAAAGGAAAAAAGGCAAGCAAATAGGCAATTGCCCCAAAACCGAAAGGCTCGAGCCAGTGGGCATCTCGACCAAAATCTGGAGCAGATTTTTGCCCATCCACCGCATCAAATATCTTCTTATCATCGATATAAAAATACGACAAAAACGCTCCTACGGGGGCACCAATATAAGCGTAAATAATTAACCAATAAAGTTGATGTGTTTTTAAATTAGAATAAAATACTGTTGTGGCGTAAAAAATTCCGACTGCCGTTACTAAGCCCCAAAATGCACCAATTAAAATATGTTTGTGCATTCGTAAAACAAAAAATGTAAGCCGTAAAAATACAGTCTGAACCAAGGCAGAGGCAAGGCCAAGCAGCAACAATATCTCGGATGGAACTTTAAAGCCAAAAATTAGCGAGCCTATAAAAATAAAGCCAATCCAACCTACAAGCCCTGTAACAATACTCGATGGAAATGAGCTTCTTTGTTTGAAAGGATTCATGTTGTAATATTATTTATTATATTGTAATTTATAAGACACAAAATATTTTGCCTTTTTATATGTTTATGTTTGTTGATGAAAACAAATATATGCTAAATTAATAAATATAAAATCTCTAATATTATCAATCATATCATCCGGATAGAAAAATAGCATATTTTGTTGCTTCAGTTTTATCTTACAAAGTTTATTATTTATTCTTTCAGTATTTTTGCTTCAAACGTTTGATTATTTGTTTGAAACTGAATTAAGTAAATGCCAGGCGTAAAACCAGATAGGTCAATTTGTTCGTTTTGTTGTAATTTTATTTTTTCATATAGTTGCCTTCCTACTATATCTGAGATTGTAATTTTTTTGATGTCATTTGTAACCAATTTTAAATTAATACTGTTACTTGTTGGATTAGGATAGATTAAAAATTTTGGCTGCTGCTGGGTTTCAACTCCTACAGAAGTACTCGCATAAATTTTCAAATGTCCGGATAGAGATCCGTTGCCATCATTTCCGGAAGCGCCGATAGCCACAATTGACCCATCTGAACTTAAACTTACAGATCGGCCAAAATAGTCTTCTGCTGTTTCGCCGTCAATATCCTGCCCTGTTTGAAGCCAAACCCCGCCCTTGTTTTCATAAACTCTAACATGGCCAGCCCAAGAGCCGTTTCCGTCATTTTCAGGCGCGCTAATAGCCACAATTGACCCATCTGAACTTATGCTTACTGAAGAGCCAAACCCGTCAACAGCTGCTTCGCCGTCAATATCCTGGCCAAGTTGTGTCCATGTTCCGCCTTGGTTTTGGTAAATGCGCACTTGTCCGGCATTAGAACCATTTCCGTCATTTGCATCAGCACCAATGGCCACAATTGACCCGTCTGAACTTAAACTTACAGCACGACCCGAGTAGTCTTCCGCTGCTTCACCGTCAATATCTTGTCCTATTTTTGTCCATTCTCCATTTTGATTTTGGTAAATACGAACTTGTCCGGCATTAGAACCGTTTCCGTCATTTGCATCAGCACCAATAGCCACAATTGACCCGTCTGAACTTAAGCTTACTGCTATACCTGAAAAATCGGTTGCTGCTTCGCCGTCAATGTCCTGCCCTATTTGTATCCATGCCGCACCGTTATATTGATAAACTCGTACATTGCCCGAAAAAGCATTATTTTCACTATTCGAAGGTGCGCCAATAGCGACAATTGTCCCGTCTGAATTTAAACTCACTGCTGTACCTGACTGGTCTCCTGCAGTTTCGCCGTCAATATCTTGCCCTATTTGTGTCCATATTGCATCTTTATATTCGTAAACACGCACATGGCCAGCATAACTACCATTTCCGTCGTTACCAAAGGCACCAATAGCTACTATTGACCCGTCTGAACTTATACTTACAGCTGAGCCAAATTCGTCATAGGCTGCTTCACCGTCAATATCCTGACCAAGTTGTGTCCATGCTCCGCCTTGGTTTTGGTATATACGAACATGGCCGGCATTAAAACCGTTTTGGCTATTAGCAGGCGCACCAATAGCTACTATTGATCCGTTTGAACTTATGCTTGTGGATGTGCCCAAAAAGTTGCCCGCTGCTTCTCCGTTGATATTTTGTCCAATTTGGGTCCATACTTGTGCTTGTGTTGTTGATGCTAAGGCCACAAGTAAACCTATTAATAATATTGAGTTTTTTTTCATCATGGCGTTTAGTTTTATTATTAGTGATTGTAATTTGATTGCAAAAATAGGCTTTTTTTTTAAATTTTTTAATTCGTAAAAAAATTATTCTTACAACAAAGGACGGGGGTACTGCGGTAACTTTGAAGGGAAAATGGCATGTGTTTGCCATAGGAGCCAAATAAAAAGAACTTCTCTTTTGATTAGGAGCGCAAGGTTGTGAAGTGAAGATCGGCGAAGCAGAAAGAAAAAGAAAGTGCTGCAACTCGAACTCCGGCTTTTTGGTTTTTTTGTGAAGGAGGCAAATACACTTTCTTTCCGGATTCAGAAAACCCCGAACACTATAACAATATTTTCCGGATGATTGAGAAGTACTAAGCTTGAGTTGAATAGTAATTCAAATTAGAGTATGGGATAGAACTTAGTCTAAAGTGCTAAGTTTTGCTGTAAAATGCCTTAGCATAGGCGCTTCTTCCACAATTTTTAATCCCTTTATTTCCATCCTTTTAGAAAACACCTCAATAATAACCTCGGCCACATAATCAATATGGCTTTGTGTATATACGCGGCGCGGTATAGCCAACCTGACCAATTCCATGGGTGCCGGTATTAAATTATTGTTTGCATCGTATTTGCCAAACATCAGCGAGCCAATTTCAACGCCGCGAATACCCCCTTCGGTGTACAAGGCACCCACTAATGCCTGACCGGGATACTGATTGACGGGGATGTGCGGTAAAAAGGCTTTGGCATCTAAATAAACTGCATGGCCCCCGCTGGGCTGCATTACCGGAATTTTAGCCTGCACCAATTTTTCGGTAATATATTCAATACTTCTAATACGGTATTGTAAATAATTTTCGTCCATTACTTCTTCCAAACCTATGGCAATGGCTTCTAAATCTCTGCCTGCCAAGCCCCCATAAGTTGGAAATCCCTCGGTAATTACTAACAAGTTTCTACAGTTTTGCGCCCAGTTCTTTGTCGTGCAAGGCCAAAAAGCCACCGATATTGGCAAAAGCATCCTTTTTGGCACTCATGGTGCACCCGTCTGCATACGAAAAAAGCTCATTGGCTATTTCCGGAATAGTTTTGTGTTCGTATCCCTTTTCTCTTTTTTTAATAAAATAGCAGTTTTCGGCAAATCGGCAGGCATCAATAAATAAGGGGATGCCGTATTGGGTACAAATTTCTCGAACTGTTTTAATATTTTGCATACTTACGGGCTGCCCTCCGCCCGAGTTGTTGGTTACCGTTACAATACAAAGCGGAATATTTTCGGCGCCTTTTTCTATAATAAATTGTTTCAATGCCTCGGTATTCATATTTCCCTTAAAGGGCGCGGGTATAGATATATGTTTCCCCTCTTCGCACAGTAAATCAACCCCGGTTGCGCCCGAAAATTCAATATTGGCGCGGGTGGTATCAAATAAAGTATTGCTTACAAAATATTTGCCGGGGCCACCTAATATGCTAAAAATTATTTTTTCGGCTGCGCGGCCTTGGTGGGTAGGTATAACAATAGGAAGTCCGGTAATTTTTTGAACCTCGCTTTCAAATCTAAAAAAACTCGGGCTTCCGGCATAAGATTCGTCGCCTTGCATAATGCCTGCCCATTGATTACTGCTCATGGCACTGGTGCCGCTGTCTGTCAGTAGGTCAATAATTACATCTTCAGATTTTAACAAAAATGAATTGTAATGAGCTTCTTTAAGCAGTTGAATGCGTTGTTCTTTGGTTGTAAACGGATAGGCTCTACCGATTTTATTTTGAAAGGCTCAATAATAGTTTTCATCTATTTTACTGTTGTTGTTTGTGCAAACTTTTGGTTTACTTAAATTTTAAAAAAGCAATGGTTCGAGCAATTATAAAGAGGCAACGGCAATGAAAGGGGCTAATAATATTTAGCCAAATTAGAAGGGTGCAAAATTGCAACAAACTACGCAATTAAAACATGACAAAAATCATTTAAATAAAATAATAAGGCAAGAACTATGGATGAACATCGTCTAATTCGAAATACATAACTCAGAAAAAATATTTAAGCGGCAATTTGGGTATTTTTATCCGGATGTTTAGGCCGGTAAAACACAATAGCGTGGAAGTTCTGTGTTTTAATTTTTTTGTATGCTTTCTGCAAATGCTATTATATGCCCATCCGGATCGGAGAAGTAGCAAACTTTGTCTCCCCAATCTCGGTCAATAATGGGGCTAATTAAAGCTGCTTTGCTTTTTATTGCGTTTTCAAATTCTTCTTGAATATTGTCAACCTGTAAATACAGTTCACATCTCGGAATACCAGTTCCAGTGTCGGGGTGTGGCATTTTAGGGCCTAAAATATTAGCAATACCTTTATTAGGCATTAGTCCAACTTTGCAATTATTAGATATATTAAATTCTGTCATGCCGGGAACATTTAGGTCGGGTGGGCGCCGAAATATATTTTGATAAAATTTACAGCTTGCATCTTGGTCTTTGACGTATAAAATTATCTCTGTAAATTTGATATGGTTTATCATTATGGAATTGTAAAAAGATTGTCTTAAATTAATATCATTTAATTTGTCAATTTTGTTGGGCAATGGCTACTACCTAACGGCAAAACTTACTTAATTGGAACCGATTTTGTTTTTGTAACAATGTCTTCGCCCGTGTGTTCACTGTATCTGATTATTACGTTACCAGCTTTATTATGGTCAATTTGTATAGGGTTAACACCTTCTTCCCATTGATTGCAATGCGTTATAAATGGCTCTACTGCAAATATCCATTTCTTGTTTTTAAGGGTGTAAACCATGTAACTTCTCCAACAGCCCTGCCACCACCCGGGCAATATGCCTATTTCGTCTGAGCCATTTTTATTTAAGTCTCCCAAATTATCTACCTCTCCGCCAATACAATTTTCAATTCTAATGGTGGGTATAGAGTTATCAGAAAATTTGAGCTCACAGGCGCACTCGCCTTTACAGTCCTCATCTTCAAGTTGTGGCGGTACTACCCGAACATAATCCAATACACCGTCGCCGTTAAAGTCTCCTTTTTTAGCATCTTTGGGTATTGTCTTATTTTTATCTGTTATTGCATCTCCTTCGGTTGTAATTTTCCAACTGTCTTGCTTTTTTGAAAAGACAAGGTAGGAGGGATAGTCTTTAGTTTGTTGATTTAGTGTTACTCTTTTAACGAACGAGCATTTGAAGGCAGCGCTATTTATTTTCTCGTGCTGAATATTGCCCACAATTTTTTGGTCAAAATCCGGATATTTTTTAAAAAACAATAATTTGTCTGCAATACAAGTGTTTTTATTAGTTTGAGTGCCGTAATACAAGATAGAATCGGCATACAAATTTGCCAATACCCCAATATCCTTTGAACTGTGGGCATCACTCCAATCGGCAATTAACTTTTTCAAATATGTCGTCTCAATTGTAAAAGGGTTTGAATTTTCTGTCTTCTGTACATCGCAAGAGGTTAAAAGGAAACAGCAAAATAAAATTAGTTTTGGTAGCGTTAATTTGCAAATCATTACTATATAATTTATTTGTAAGACAGGTAGGTACCAAGGCATTTTATAATTTTAAGACAAAAATAGCCTAATTTTTTAATTCTCTTGCTTTTGAAACGGCAAACTAAAGCCTATTTTTTTTCTGGCGCAGGTTTATGGTTGCTTGCGCTGCCTCGTGCAGGGTATCGTAAAAAGCCTGGCCGTATTTTCGTATTATTGCCTCGCGCACAAACTGGTACAGCGGTATTTGCAGTTTTTTACCTTGTTTACAAGCGGGCTTGCATATAAACCATTCGGAGTAATTGACGGCCTCAAAATGTTCGTTTTTGGAAATGCGCACTGGGTATAAATGGCAGGAAATGGGTTTGGGCCAACTAATTTTTCCTTCGTTATAGGCTTGCTGAAAAGCACATATAGCCACGCCTTGTGCGGTAAAAATGGCGTAAGCACAAGCGCCCGTTTGGTTTATACAGGTAGTAGAGTGGTTTGCATACTGGCTGTTGGGTGTTGTAACGTATAAACCCTGCTGGGCAATGGCAGTTTTGGCCTCTTGGGTAAGTAAATCTTCTATATGGGGGTAAGCGTTGGCAATTTCGGTTAATTCGGCGGGTTCAAGGGGAGCGCCGGTGTCGCCTTGCACACAGCAAGCTCCGCGGCAGGCCTGTAAATTGCAGGCAAAATGGGTATCTAATACTTCGCTGCTTATAATTTTATTGTCAATGGCTAACATATAAAATTGCTTTTTTTTAAATGAAGTGAGTATATTATACCAAAATGAATAAATAATTAGCCCAATAAACTTAAACAGAATTGCTTTGTTTTGTTGTAAGAACAAAATATATGGTTTCTGTTTTATTATACTTTTTTTCTTGATAAAAAAAGTAACAAAAAAATCAAGCGCTGCGACCTGCTGTTTAACGGTTTACTGCACTTCAAAACCTAAAAACAAGCTATAAAATAAACTCGCTTCGCTCAAACAGTATTTTATACGCTTGTTTTTTAAACGGTTTTTCCGTTTGTAAACCTACAACAGCTCGAAGGCGCGGGTAGTGGTATTGATGACTTTGTTTTCATGTAATACCTTTTCCGGAAATTGAAAAGTTTTGACTTTGGTCTATATTGTAAATCACGTTGGTATTATGTAGATTAAAATTGTTGTATTTTGACTCTTTTTTATCCGGAAGGCACTATTCCCAAACAACTTATTTTTTAATATCCGGATAAAATAAATAATTGATTAACGATATTGTTGTTTTATGCTCCTTTTTCTATTAAAAACGATAAAGCTCTTTCATCATGCCAATAAATGCCGTTTTTAGCATTGGCGGTATAAAAACCAATATGTCCGCCGTGTTTGGGCAGTTCTAAATAAAAATAATTCGATTGCCGGGCAATTTCGGTAGGGTAGCAGGCAGGGGGCAAAAATGGGTCGTTAAGTGGGTTTATAAGCAGGGTGGGTACACAAATAAAGGGTAAAAATTGATGGCTGTTGGCTTTTGCATAATAGTCGGCTGCATTTTCAAAGCCGTGTACGCGGCTGGTATAGTATTCATCAAAATCAAATAATCGCTGCATACTATTAACGGTAAGCAGGTCAATATCCTCTGGAAAACGGTCTGCCTTTTCGGCTAATTTTTGTTTTAGCGAGTTTAAAAAACTTTTCTCGTAATTTCGGTTAAATCCCTTGCCCATAATATTAGCACTTTCGGCCAAATTAGTAGGCACACAAAAGGCAACAGCGGCTTTTACAAGGTTGGCAATATTTGTTCCATGTTCGCCTAAATATTTAAGGACCACATTGCCTCCTAAACTAAATCCGGCAAGAAATATACGCCTATAGGTATTGGTTTGGGCAATTCTATCGACCAAAAAATGCAAATCATCAGTTTGGCCGCTGTGGTAGGCATGTAAATACCGATTTGGCTGCCCGCTGCACCCTCTAAAATTAACGGCTAAAGCATCAAATCCACTCTGTGTGGCTTTGGTTACCAAGCCCAAAATATAGGGTCTTAGCGAGTGCCCTTCCATACCATGCAAAACAATTAATAACGTATCATTAAGCTTGCTATTAGTAACGGGTTGTTTGTACCAATCTACGTCTATAAAGTCGCCATCGAGGGTGTTTATACGCTCGCGCAGGTAGGGCAACTCCTTTACCCGCCGCAAATAATAAGGGTAAATAGTTTGTATATGGCCATTTTGACTCAGCCACCACGGCGACTTGTACAACGAACTACTAATTAAGGGCATACTATTATACACAAGGTAAAACACAAAGATACACTAAGATTTTGGCAAAATATTTAATTGCCATAATTGTTGTTTTTGCTTTTGTACCAGGTAAAAAACCTAATTTTGCGGCTTATTGTTTGAGTATTAATAAAATATGACGAGTTAAGGGTTTATTCATCCGGAGAGCGATAATGCAATTATTTGTCTCCAAACTACCTAATAAGAGGGTATTTATTTTTTTCCGGATTATTTGTTCGTTACTTTTTTTAATATTTTGTTATTTTAGTTGTATTTGTTAAAATTATGCGCATCGTAGCCCAAATTATATCAACTATTTTGCATCCGGTAATAATGCCTACATTGGCAGTATTTTATTTGACGTGGGCAAATCCATTTTTATTTAATAATTCGTGGTATCTAATTTTAATAACAGCTATTAATACCTTTGTTTTCCCGGTTTTGGCCACCTTGCTAATGCGGGCTACAGGGCTTATTCAGTCTTTAGAACTAAAAACACGCAACGAGCGCATAGCTGTTTTTATTGCCGTTATGGTGTTTTATACTTGGAGTGTTGTACTTTTTTACCGTTTAGAGGGCTACCCCGAAACCATTGGCGATATTGCCTTTGGGGCCACCGCCGGATTAACTTTTGCGTTTTTAAATATTATTTTTGACAACAAAATCAGTTTGCACACTATTGGAGTGGGTGGGTTGGCAGCCATTGCCCTTTTTTCGGCGCATATTGCCACGCATCGCACCGACTGGGCATTTGCTTTAGTAATTGTTGTGGCCGGGTTAATTGGTAGTAGCCGGTTAATTTTAAATGCCCACACCCCAAGGCAGGTACTACACGGCTATTTAACAGGGTTTTTATGCACTGCTATAGCTTTAATTATATAAATTTGTATAAGTATTTATTTTTTCCTCGTGGCATTGGTGGGCAACTACGACTTTTGTTTTAACCAGGCCTCAAATTCGGTAGGTGTATAAGCGTTTAACAAGTTTTGGCGCAATAATTTGCCTTTTCGGGCTGCCAATACACCGTAGCGAGTATGGCCAATACCTTCTAAACTATGCGCATCGGGGTTGATGGCTATTTTTACGCCTTTTTCTTGGCAATAGTCAAGCCAGGTCCAGTCAATATCTAAGCGGTAGGGGTTAGCGTTTAGTTCAATGGCCACACCATTGGCGGCGCAAGCATCAATTATTAGTTTATGATTTATAGGGTAACCCAAGCGGGCTAATAGCAGCCGGCCTGTTGGGTGGCCTAAAATATGTGTGGATGGGTTTTCTATGGCTTTAAGCAGGCGTTGGTTGGCTTTTTCTTCGGTCATGCGCAAAACCGAGTGCACCGAGGCAATAATTACCTCAAAATTGCACCGTGTATTTTCGTCATAATCTAACGAGCCATCGGGCAAAATATCGGCTTCAATACCTTTAAAAATTTTAAAATTGTGTTGGCTAAATTTTTCGTTTAGCTGGTCAATTTCGGTGTGTTGCAGGGCTACGCGGTCGGAGGTTAGGCCGTTGGCATAAAAGGCAGCCTGCGAGTGGTCGGTAATGGCTAAATAAGTATAGCCAAGTTCGAGGCAGCGGTTAGCCATTGCTTGTAAGGTGGCGGCACCGTCGCTGTAGGTACTATGGGCGTGTATAATGCCTTTTATATCGGCGTTGGTTACTAATTGTGGTAAGTTTTGTTGTAAAACCCAGTTCACCTCGCCTCGGCCCTCGCGCAGTTCGGGGTAAATTTGGGCAATACCCACTTGTGCATAGATAGCTGCTTCGCTATCAGGTGCTTGTAATTGTGGCTCGGTTATTTTAAAATCAAATGATTTGCCTAATTTTTGAGCTGCTTGTTGTAGTTCTTCTACATGTTTGGCGGTGCTGGTAGTTTCGAACCATTTGGAGATGAAATTGGCTGGAGAACAACAATAAATGCGTATAGGAATGCCCAAGGCAGTATCTTTTCCGGATATTATTTTTTCCGGATCCTGCGCCTCTACCTGTAAATTCAGTTCTTTTGCTAAATCCTCCGGATGCTGTGCAGCTACAACCAATTCAATTGTATCTACAACAGGCATAAGTCGCCGTATTTGACCTGTGAGCTCGGCTTGGGTTACGCCGGGTAATTGTCTTATTTGTTGTAAAAGGGTTAGGGCTAATGGTTCGGCATCGGCAAAGCGTTTGCTGCCTTGGTTAGCTAAGTAGTATGCTATTGCCAAACGTATGTTCTCTTGAGTTTTTTGGCCAAAACCGTCTAAAATTACCAATCGATTTTCTAAGCAGGCGTATAATAGTTCATCGGGAGTTTCAACGCCTAATTGTCTCCAAATTGTTTTTACTTTGCTGGGGCCTAAACCTTTAATTTCAAGTAGGGTAACAATGCCCGGCGGCGTTTGCTTTACTAAGGTTTGATATTGGGCTAAACTTCCGGAAGTTATTAATTCGCTAATTTTTTCGGCGGTCGAGTTGCCGATGCCTTTAATGGCGGCAATTTGGGTTTTGTTTAGCTCGGTTAATTGTTCGGTAGCCCTGCCAACAGCAATAGCAGCATTGGCATAAGCACGCGCTTTAAAAGGTTGGTCGTCGTTAACCTCCATTAAATCGGCTAATTTGCGCAAGGCTTTGGCAATTTCTTTATTGGTCATCATTATAATAACAGCAGTTGGCGCACTATTTTAATTAGTGGTAACAAGTAAAAAACAGCAAATTGTATATTTTACCTGTTGTTAATAGGTATTAAATCTATAATAGCCATCGCCACCCACCCAAATAGGGGGTAGGGTGCGGTTGGCTTCAAAATAATCGTAACCTAACTTTATATTTTCCCATAATCGTTGCGTCGAGGTTGTAGCCTTGGCATACTCGCGCATATAAAGTTCGGTATTGCTAAATCGCATCGGAAAAATATGCACGGGGGGGCGATATTGCCCATTATTACATGCCATTACAGCCAACCAATAAACCTCTTTCATTTTTTCGTTGGTAAGAGGCAAACAACCCACCGACTTGCAGTCGCCGTGTATATAAATATCGCCGCCTAACGGGTTGTAGCCGCCAAAAATACGGTCTGAGTCGTTGGGATAATTTATGCCCAGTGATAGATAAAAACTACTAACCGGATTAAATTTGTTGATATAATAAAATCCTTCGGGTACTTGACCATCGCCTTGGATGCGTTTGGGCCCTAATTTTCCGGAGGAGGTGCAAATTGTATATTCTTTAAATTTGGCATAAATGCCTTGTTCGGTCAGCACCCAAATTTCTAATAGGCCTTCCTTTTTAAAAGCCTGCAAATAAATAGCTTTGGGGGGGTAGGTTAGCCCGCGCAAAGCAAATTCTTGGCGCAGTGTATTTTCTTTGTCTATTTGTGCCAATAACACGCGGTTGTTGAGCAACTGCTCGTAGGCAAAAGTATCTTGGGCTTGTAAGTTTAAAAAATTTGCAACCGAAGGAAATAATAACAACAGGATAAAAAGGGTAAGCAGTCTTATTTTTTTCATCATTGGTTAAAATGGCAATAACCTAATTAACTAATCAAATGCAAAGATACAAATTTTGCCCATTTATTTATGGGAAGGCCCAAGTAAACACGTGCTTTTTTGCAAATAAAGGTAAGCCTTGTTTGGGGGGGCGTAAAATGCTATTGCCGAAGCGCTGAATACACGTTAAATGCAATTATTACCTGTTTTTAAGCGATGGTAGTTCTTCAAAATAGCCTGTTTCACGGTTTTTATAGACATTATTCCATTCAAAATACCGCCCGTGCATGGCAATATATACGCCTGGTGGCAATACCTGGGCAAAAGCCAGCGCGTTGCCTAAGTTAAAAAAACCATCGGAACTTTCAAATTTATACGGAATTAACGCCCCGGTAAGTACCACTGTTTTTGCTAAATTTAACCGTGCTATTGCTTTTGCGGTTTCAACCATTGTGTCTGTGCCGTGGGTTATTAAAATAGCATCTTCAGGGCAGGCTTCACAACTATTGGCAATACCTTGGCGTTGCTCGTCGGTCATTTCAAGACTATCTATCAGCATTAATTCCGAAAGTATATAGTCTATTTTTACCCTGCCTAACTCAAAAATTTCTTTTAAATGTGTTTTTTTTAAAGACAGTTGTCCTTTAAGCATATCGTACTCTTTGTCGAAAGTACCGCCTGTTACAAAAATATGGATTTTCATAGGGCAAAGTTACGTTTATGATGTTATTTTTAAGCTATTTTTAGTTTAATTTTTAAGACAGCATCAAATTACAGCCTCGTACATCGCTATAATCAAAACGGCCCAAGACCTCGAACTGATTATTTGCGTAAACTTTCCCTAAATCTTGCGTAGCAATAAAGGAACAGGCGTGTATATTTGCCAAATCAATAATATTTAATCCGGATGTTTGGTGGTAGGCATTATTGTCTAAGGGGTCGTTTACATTGCGCGGCAGCACGCGCATCCAAGGGGGGCAGGTAAAAAGGCCATTGCCCAACGAGTACGCCTGCGATAAAAGCTCGGTCATACCATATTCGGCATGGATATTGGGGCGGTTAAAGGCTGTTTGTAAAATTTTGTGCAGCTCGGGGCGAGTTATTTCGCGGTGGCGGCCTTTCATACCGCCGGTTTCCATAATAATTGTAAACGGAAGCGGCTGCGGATATTGCTGGGCAAAATCAAGCAAGGCAAAACTTACCCCTAATAGTAGGATGGGTTGTTTTTGTGTGGTAAGCTGGCTTAGCGTTTGGGCAAGTTGTTTGGTATTGTATAAATAAAAACCGCTTTGTTTGTGTCCCGATTTTTCAATTAAATGCTGTGCCATATACACCAAAGACGAGCCTTGCCGCTCTAAATAGGCGGGCAATAAAGCCAACACACAATATTGATTTACCGGACCATAAAAATGCTCGAAACCCCGCATAAAACTGTGCTCGTATAACAAAACGTTTTGAACGTAGTGTTTGCTAACCGCTTGCCCTGTTGTGCCGCTACTGGTAAAAACTATGGGGCTATTGTCGGCAGCAGGCGCATCCGGATAAAATTGGGTTACAACCTTATGTGTTTTAAAGACCTCGACAGGCAAAAAAGGTATTTGTTCAATGCGGCTAATCTGGCTTATATCGGTTTTTAAATAATGCAAAAATGCCTGGTAGGGTGCACATTTTTGAGCTTGCTGCCTAAAAATCTGTAAGGCAGCCGCCTCAAATGAAGCAGGGGTATTAAGGGTAAAAATGCCCGCTTCAAACAACGATACATTAAAAGTGTGGGGCATTTTGTTTATTAAAAAGTAATGTGGTTGACCTATGGAAACTGGCCTTGATAAGCTATTAAATAAAACTTAAATAACATCAATAAAAACAATCCTCGTTTAAGCAAGGTTAGTCTGCTCGCTTTATTAGCTACGGAATAGCTATTGCTTGTTGTTTTTAGGCCTGTGGCAACTGTTTTACCTCGTTAGCTATTGCCTGGTATAGGGTGTCGGTAATATTGGCTAATGGGCCACGCAGCGTATCGGCACAAATATTCATTTGGTTAAGCACTGCTTTAATACCTGCGGGGCTGCCCTCGGCAAAAATAAGGTCTGTAATATTTAGCAAGCGATAGTGTAGGGGCCGGGCTTCTTCAAAATTTTGGCTAAGTGCCTGGGTTACCATGTTGGCAAAAGTGCGCGGATAGGCATTGGCTATTACCGAAATTACGCCGTCCATACCTATGCTAATCATGGGCAAAGTAAGGTTGTCATCGCCCGATATGACTAAAAAGTCGGGGCGGGGGCGGTTTTTAACTATTTGCATACATTGGGGTAAACTGCCCGATGCCTCTTTGATGCCTATAATATTTTGAAAGTCGGTGGCAAGGCGCAAGGTAGTAGCGGCACTAATATTGCTGCTTGTGCGGCCGGGTACATTATAAATAATTACCGGAACGGGTGCCACCTGTGCTACTGCTTTAAAATGTTGGTAAATACCCTCTTGCGATGGTTTGTTGTAATAAGGGCTTACCGATAAAATGGCATCAACGCCTTTAAAATGGTAACTTTGTATTTCGTGAACAAGTTTTCGGGTATCGTGGCCTCCAAATCCGGCTACAATAGGCAGCCTGCCGCCAGCAACCTGAATAGTAAAACTTAGTACGGCCATTTTTTCTTCCGGACTAAGGGTTACACTTTCTCCGGTAGTACCTAATGAAACCAAATAATCGACCCCGCCGGCAATACAATGTTTTATTACGTTCTCGAGGCCGTT
Organism: Sphingobacteriales bacterium; assembly: GCA_016706405.1. Taxonomy (NCBI): domain Bacteria; kingdom Pseudomonadati; phylum Bacteroidota; class Sphingobacteriia; order Sphingobacteriales; species Sphingobacteriales bacterium. The sequence goes on along the minus strand of JADJJT010000001.1, from coordinate 1,497,132 downwards.
GTAATCAACATCGCCCTTGGGTGTAAAAGGGGTAACCAAGGCAACACCAAGACCTTTGAATTTGCTGCTCATATATTTATTTTAAAAAATGACGATTTGATAAAAGAAAGAAATTAAATAGGTTGTTTTTAACATCAATATTTTTTATTGCAAAAATAAACAATTTGATTGATAATTTTGATTTAGCGCAGCAATTATCCGGATAAAGTTGTTTAAGAATTAAACCATACTAATTAACCATGTGGACACATAGAATTTGTTTAAACATTAAAATGTGTGGCAGTTTTAAGCACTTGATACAAACAACTTCAAGGAAAAAATAAAAATTAAAAGCCGGATATTTTATAATAATTTGGCAATTATGTCTTCAATGGTTATTCCTTCGGCTTCGGCTTTGTAGTTTTTAACAATACGGTGGCGCAAAACGGGTTCGGCAATAGCGCGCACATCGTCAATGTCGGGCGAGTATTTGCCATTTACGGCGGCATGGCATTTTGCCCCCATTACTAAAAATTGCGATGCGCGTGGGCCTGCACCCCAAGCTAAATAGTTATTTACATCGGGTGTGGCTTGTGCGGTGCCGGGGCGGGTTTTGGTGGCTAATTTTACGGCATATTCTAACACATTGTCGGCGATGGGTATTTTGCGCACTAATTTTTGGAAGGCGCGAATTTCGTCTCCGGTTACAACGTGTTTAAGTTCAACTTCGCGAAGGGTAGTTGTATTTTTTACTACGGCTACTTCTTCGGCAAAACTTGGGTAGTCAAGTTTTACATTGAACATAAAGCGGTCAAGCTGCGCTTCGGGTAGTGGGTAGGTGCCTTCTTGTTCTATTGGGTTTTGGGTGGCTAACACAAAAAAGGGCAAAGGCAATTTATGCACTACTCCGGCAGCGGTTACCGAGCGTTCTTGCATAGCCTCTAACAGTGCGGCTTGGGTTTTAGGCGGGGTACGGTTAATTTCGTCGGCCAGTATAATATTAGCAAACAGGGGGCCGGGGCTAAATCTAAACTGGCGGTTATCGTCTAAAATTTCGGCACCTGTAATGTCGCTGGGCATTAAGTCGGGGGTAAATTGTATGCGTTTAAAGCTAAGGTCGAGCACGTTGGCAATAGTTTGCACTAACAGCGTTTTTGCCAGCCCCGGAACTCCCACTAACAGGCAGTGGCCGTCACAAAAAATGGCAATTAATACGCGGCTTATTACGTCGTCTTGCCCTACAATTATTTTGGCAATTTCGCTTTTAAGGTTGCGGAACGATTGTGCTAATGCGTCAACCGCCACCACGTCAGAACTGTACTGGGTCATTATTAAAATTAAAAAATTTACTACTACTAATTAAAACTATTAAATGAGGGCAAAATCAAGTGCTTTGTTTTCGTTTATTTCAAACAAACCGCAAAGGTACAGAAATTAACAACGTGTAAATTGTTAATAAGGTTTAAAACTTATACCAATACAAAGTTTTGCCTTGCTTTTATCCGGATAATAATTGGGAAGGTCTATTGATTAGTAAATTATCTTTTATAAACATGATTATATATTGTGCGACACAACTTAAACAAATCTTACTGCGTTGATAAATAGATGCTTAGAACAACATAAAATTTGGATAAAGAGCGACACTTTGCAGCAATATATAAGTCTTTGTGCAACCCATTTACAAATTTGTTTACCTAAAACAAATGAATAATCGAGCAAAAAACGGCATTTTTGAGTGTGTTTTTGGCCTTTTAAGTATCTGTACAAAATTAGTATATAAGATTAAACTTGCAAATTTTCGGTTCTTGCCCTTGATAGGAAACTTACACAACTCCGGAAGATTAACCCACCCCTGCCCCTCCGAAGGAAGGGAATATTAATTGCCTACAAATACTTTTTTGTGGCTTATTGCCTGAAATATAATTATTTAGTAGTGGAACCAAAAAATAAGCTAAATTAATTTTAATGACGCACATAATATATAAAGCACAAACAATAATCATTTTAGTTTTTACAAATCCTATTGTTACTTATGGCAAAATTAACCTTAACCCTACTAACCCTATTGGTTTTTATGGCGGGCTGTATTGCTTGGGGTAGCCAAAAAACTAAACAACCACAAACAACCACAACCAATTTAAAACAAGCAAACAACCCACTTGCAGAGGTGGGAATTAATACCCAAAAATGCCCTAAAGTATTACAAAATAATAGAAACAATGACGATGAACCCTATTATTTTTCTTATATTTTAGATACTTCTGACCCTAATTGCGTTGCTAAAACCGTTGAAGATTTGTTTGGCGACGGAAGGCTATTTCCTACATGCAATGACTGTACATTTAAACTTGAACGGCAGAATGATAAAATTAAGCACTATAAACAATATTATAAAGGTATTGAAGTAACAAACGTAGGCTTTTTGATAGGCTCTGCTAACGATAAAATTTATCGCACAACAGGCACTTACTACCCCAACCTAAACATAGACACAACGGGTATGATAAGTAGGGAAGAAGCGGTAAAAATAGCCTATGACCACGCCGAAATTTATGAAGGGTTTAATACCGCAGCATGGCAAGCGCATAGCTCAGAAAATGTTCGTCCCTTAATAAACCCAGTTAGTAACACCATTTATTATGCATTCTATATCCCAAAAATTACAAAAAAAAATGGGGGTTATTTTGTTAATGCTACGAACGGTAAATTTATAAAGTATGTACCCGATTGGGGTGGGACGTATCTAACAGATTGTTATAAATGTGTTGGCAACGCAACTACAATGTTTAATTGCCAAGATACCTGTAGTACCAATATTTGCACGGTATTTACAGATGGCGTTATGGTAGGTGTGCCTACATTGTATAACGGTTGCCAAACTATATTAGCAGATGAATGTAATGCAGGGAATAAAATCGTTTACCGGATGGCACGGACACGACTAATTTAACCATCAATGATTCGATAAATATTTACGACGGTAGCAAGTATTATGGTGGACCAAAAGTACAAAAAATATTTTGGTGTTATACCGACAGTAGTATAAGTAAAAAAAACACCATAGCCACAACAGCATGGCATAACTTACAAACATCGCGAAACTATTTTGCGACAAAAGCCATTGATTACAAAGCACCATTGAAAGCGTTAGTACATTTCCCTGAGTCTCCTTTTGACCCATTTGGAAATGAGGTGTTTTGGGATCAAAAGTTAAAACATTTCGGCTTTGGAAGTGGGGACGATACAATTATGACCGCCCCCGTTTCTATTGATATAGTAGCGCATGAATACGCCCATGCCATATTATTTAACAAGTTTAGTATGGGTAATCACATAACACACGATACCGCAACACTCCGCTATCAGGCAGGTGCCATTCACGAAGGCGTAGCCGATATATTTAGCACTTTAGTACGCAAACATGCTTTTGGCATTGTAGATTGGGTTATAGGCGATGCGGTAGTAATACCTGCCCAAACCGACCTATTACCCCGCGACCTTGCCCACCCCGAAAACACCCTACCCCCGCAAGCCTTATATTACAACAATACCGCTTCTAATTGGGATACCACAGCCCAAGCAATTTATAACCATGCCGGCATAGTAGCCAAATGGTTTTATTTATTGGCAGATGGTGGCACCGGATTTAACTACGCCACCGACAGCATAACCGTTGAACCACTAACCATTGATACCGCCGAAATGGTGCTAATAAACGGCTTGCAATATATAACTGATACTTTAAAAAAACCAGTTCCCAGTTACGAAGATTTTGCTAAGGCTATGGTTGCCGCCGCCCAAGCCATTTCTTGCACTGCCCATAAACAAACCATTAGGGCATTTAAAGCCGTAGGTTTAGGCTTAAACATACCCGGTGGCAAAAAAGAAGGCATTACCGACGACGAACTTTGCTTTATAGACCTGCGTATGCGCGACCGTTGGGGCGACCAAGGTTTTGAACCCAACACCGAATGTGATGATATACTTGGCTGGAACGATATATGGAACAGCCCCGATATATGGGTTTGCCCACAAAACGATAGCTGTTATTTAGCTGGCAGCGCGCCACCCGAACCCGCCTATAGCAACCGCATTGGCTTTACAATTTACAATGCACACCCCAATTTAGGCTCAGACCCCGCACAACTACACCTATATTATACCATGGCAAGTAGCGGCGAAATTTGGGATTTTAACTGGGTTGATTGGTATTTTGATACCGGAAACGAAACATGTTACCTTGGCGATGAAATAGTGAATAGCCCCGTTGAAATACCCGCTATTAACCCAAACGACTATTTTACCGGATGGACTACTTGGTCGCCACCCAATTTTGTAAACCCCGACCTGCCTTTCTATGCCGACCCTGTCGAATGTTGGCTTACCCCCGAACTTGACCCCTTAGACGGACAAGAAAAATACGAAATATGCCTTTTAGCCCGATTGTTATCTGATGCCGACCCTTTACCCAACGAAATCGAAGACAATATAACTCACAACATAATTTACCACAATAATATTGTTACCAAAAACCTGTTTTTCTTAAATCCGGGTTTAGGTATTGGCGGCGGAGTTCCGCCGGCTATTGCCGGCAACCCAAGTGTGTTATTTATAAGCAATAACAACGCTACGGCAGCCAATTTAAACATTGTTTACCAACAACTAACCAATGGTTTAGGCTTGCAAGGCAGCAACGACTCAATAGAAATTAGCCTTGTACTTAGCCCTCAATTATGGGATAACTGGGTTTCAACAGGGCAGCAAGGGCAGGGCATTACTTGGCTAACCCAACGCGAGGTGCGCATAGACGACTACCAAACCGCCAAACTACTAAACATACCCTTTGCCCCCTACGAAAGGCAACCCATAGCCATAAAAACCACCATTTTAACCGGTGGAAACAAAACCATAAACTACGAAAACTATTTTATTAACGGCAATTTTTCGTTTTACCTTACCCACCAGGCAGCATTCAACCAACCAAGCATAAACCCAAGTACCAAATGTATATTTGTGCTAAAAAACAACCCAACAGCCAACACCACCAACCCCAACGATATTCAATTGGTGTGCAGTCCAAATCCGGTAAAAAATGGGTATGGCAAATTATTATTAACCCTACCCACCAACCAAACCATCACCATCACCCTCTATAATTTACAAGGCAACAAAGTTCAACAAGTCATAACTAACCAACAATTTGAGGCAGGACTATACCAAATACCGCTTAGTATTGCAAATTTGGCAAATGGTATCTATATTTGCCAGCTAATTACTACTAACAACCAAAATGTTGCCGCCAAAGTAATAAAACTAAACAAATAACCGAAAAAATATAATATTACAAATAACTGAATAGATGGCTGTAACCTAAGTAAGTACCTCTTCAAAATTAGTATATAAGATTAAACTTGCAAATTTTCGCTTCTTGCCCTTGATAGGAAACTTACACAACTCCGGAAGATTAACCCACCCCTGCCCCTCCGAAGGAAGGGAATATTAATTGCTTTCGGATACTTTTTTGTGGGTTATTGCCTGAAATATAATTATTTAGTAGTGGAACCAAAAAATAAGCTAAATTAATTTTAATGACGCACTTACCTTTATTTAGCGAGAACATATATGACGTAGCAGGTTGCATGGATTATTTTAGACTAAACGCTATTGATTCTATCAAAACAGTAGGTATGAAGTTGCGCCTCAACACCCACGCAAAGTAGTCTTTTTACACGGTTATCTAAAAGCACCTTCATTCTAATTTAAAAAACATATACAGGCATATAAATAAAAAACCACTTGCCTAAATATTACCCTTATGAAACCTAGCATTATTACTATCCACTTATTTTTTTTATTTGTTGGTTTATTTTTGGGGCTTGCCTTACAAGCCCAGCCCATTACCAACGGCGGTTTTACTAATGCCACCAGCGGAACTTTATACGATACAGGCGACTCTGGCGGAGATTACGGCCCCAACGAAAACATTGTTTACACGATTTGCCCCAGCAATTCAAATTGTGTGCAGTTAGATTTTTTTAGCTTCTCGACCGAATTGAACAGCGATATTTTAAATATTTACGACGGTCCAAATACCGCCTCGCCTTTAATTGGCTCGTATTCGGGCGATATCAATATTACTTTTGGTATAAATGGCATTATTACGGCGGCAAGTGGCTGCGTTACCCTCGAGTTTATAAGCAACGGCAGCACACAAAGCAGTGGGTTTATTGCCGTTTGGAACGGCTGGGGTAGTACCTGCATTACCGGCTCGACGCTTGGCCCAAATAACGACTGTATGAACGCCTATTTGGTGTGCGATGATACCCCCCTTAACTATAACAGCAATGGCGCCGGAGACATAGATGATATTAATTTTTCAAATAGTGGCTGCCTTTCGGCAATTCCGGGCGAAAACCAATCGGCATGGTATCGCTTTCAATTAAATAACAATATACCTGCCAATTCGTCTATTACCTTTACCATCACCCCCGCAAATCCAACCAGCGACTACGATTTTGCCATTTATGGCCCCAACCCCGACTGCGGCAATTTAGGCCAACCTGTGCGCTGTTCGGCAGCTACTTACGACAAATCGCCTAATGGCACTACCGGCCTTAAAGCTACAGAGTCAGACACCAGCGAGCCATCGAGCGGAGGCAACGGATTTGTAGATGAGCTAATTGTAAATCCGGGCGAAGTGTATTATATCCTAGTAAACAATTTTACAGTTGACAACCTTGGTTTTGACCTTACCTGGGGAGGCGTAGCTACTACCGGAGGCCTTAACTGCGTATTTTGCAGCCTTGCCGTTGATGCCGGCCCCGATGCTTCGTTATGCCAGGGCGAAACAGCCTCGCTTTCGGCCTTCGCTTCAAAAGGAACTTCTTTTTATCAATACAATTGGGAAGTGGTAGGTAATTTACCCGGATTTTCGTTTTCAAACCCCAACGCAACCGTAACCGACCTTACCCCACCACCCGGATTTATTGGAACTGTTGATATTAAAGTTACCGTTGAAGATATTAATCAAAGTGATGTAAACAACGAAAAATGCGAAATTAGCGATGTTCTTACCCTTACTTTTTTAGTAGGACCCGTTGCCAGCGACATGTTTATTCCGGATAGCCAAGTATGTATAGATGAACTAACTTATTTTGAATACCAAGGGCTTTCGCCGCCCGGCTCAACATTTAACTGGAATTTTGGCGGCGGCACGCCAACACCCAACAGCAATAATACCGAAGGCCCCTACGAAATTTCTTGGGCTACCGCCGGCACCAAAACCGTAACCTTTACCGTAGATGACGGCAACTGCCAAAGCACTGCCAGTTTTAATATTGTAGTACAAGCACCCTTAGCCAATATTGCCGACCTCATTTGCGCAAATTATCTATCAGATGGTATTACTTTCGATTGGAGCGCCATACCCAATGCCGAAATTTACCAAGTAACGGTTTATTTAAATGGAGTTTATCAATATACCGATGGCTCAAATACACAAACTCAATATACTGTTACCGGCGCGCTGCCCGGCGACGAAATTGCCATAGAAGTAATTGCCTTAGACAGCAATGGCGTTTACTGCGGCAGCGAACCAGCATTTATTAGTTGCGTAGTGCCAAGTTGCCCCAACACAAACCCGCCAGGATTACAATTTACCAACCTCGTAAACCCATATTGTACCAGCGACCCCGATTTTCAGGTGCAAGTAGCGGCGGGCTTTGGCGGAGGCGTATTTGCCGGCCCCAATATAAGCCCATCCGGATGGTTTGAACCCGATAAATTTGTCAGCGCCGGCATTTATACCCTTACCTATACTTATACCGATGCTAATGGCTGCGATTTTACCATTACTTATTCGCCACAAATATACTTGCCGCCGGTTGCAAGTTTTAGCCTAAGCAGCACCCAAGTATGTACCGGCGAAGCCGTAACCTTAAATTATAACGGTGCCCCGTTAGGTGCTGGCGCAGCTTATAACTGGAATTTTGGCGGCGCAATTGCCAACCCCAATAGCGGCACCGGGCCAATTTTACTTACTTTTCCGGCAGCCGGCAATTATACTATTACCCTAAGTACCGAAAGTCAGGGCTGCCCTTCGCTACCCGTGAGCCAAACTATTACCGTTTTGCAAGCTCCTACCAAGCCCATTGTCGATTGTGTAAATATTACCGACAACAGTATTGACTATGACTGGAACGATGTGCCCGGCGCTACCGAGTACGAATTAGACATAATAATAAACGGCATACCACAAGCACCGCAAACTACTACCAATAGCAACTATACCGTTAGTGGATTAAGCCCAAACACAAATGTAACCATTATAGTAACGGCTAAGGCAACACCGCCTTGTTCTGATGCCCAATCGAATGCGGTAACTTGCAAAACATCCGGATGCACGCCCATCGCCGTTTCAATATCCGGACTAAATGCCAGCTATTGCACCGGCGCGGGAACCATTGTTAATCTATCCGGAAATCCTGCTGGCGGAGTCTTTTCAAAAACCGGATCCGGATTATCCGGCAACACCTTAGACATTGATGCTGCCGGCGCCGGCACACATACAATTACTTATACAGTTACCGATATTCTTACTGGCTGCGTTGACCAAACAACTGTCGTTACTACAATTTACGACCCTCCAACAGTAAGTTTATCGGTTAATCCCAATACGGTTTGTGTAGGCAATAACAGTGCTATAACTTATACCGGAAATGCTTTGCCAGGCGATACCTATGCTTGGAATTTTGGCGCAAATGCCGCGCCAGCGACTGCCAATACCATTGGGCCGCACAATGTACAATGGTCAACTGCGGGCAATAAAACTATAAACCTGACTGTTACCGCCAACGGATGCTCAGCTTCGGGTAGCAACAGCGTAAATGTTGAAACACCGCTGCCCACCCCAATAGTTACTTGTACTAGTACTACTAACAGCGTATCTTTTAATTGGGGGGCTATTGCCGGCGCTACCGATTACGACCTGTCTATAACAATTACCGATGACCTCGGAAACCCACTTGGCACCACCAATATAACACAACCCGGCACCACCTACACCGAAAATGGGCTGCAACCCGGCTATACGGTTACCATTAGTGTAATTGCAAATGGCAATGGTGCCTGCGGCGATAGCCCTGCTGGTACCGCCACCTGCATAGCCAACGATTGCCCAACTGTTGATTTGCAAATTACAAGTTTTGCATCCACCAATTTTTGTACCGGTGACCCTGCTGTTACACTAACGGCCAACGAACCCGGAGCCACTTTCACCGTAAACGGTAAACCCGATACCACTTTTGACCCTAGTAGCTTACCCGCAGGCACTTATACCATTGAAGCCACATTAAACAACCCACCTTGTATTTATACCGCCTCAGTTACTGCTACAATCTATTTGACACCAGTAGCCAATTTTATTATGGATGCCAATCCGTTATGTAATACTAATCCAGCAACCTTTACCTTTACTGGCACCGCCGATGCTGCCGCAAATTATACCTGGGATTTTGGAGTGGGGGCAACACCGGCAACGGCAACAACTGTAGGCCCTCATTTGATTAACTACAGCACTGTAGGCAGTAAAACCATAACTTTGGTTGTAAATAACAATGGCTGCATTGATAGCCAAACGAGCAACCTTGCCGTTGATGAACCCATAGGAACGACTTTAATCAGTTGCAATAGCACTACTACCAATGTTGATTTTAATTGGAGTGCTGTTCCGGGGGCATCCGGATATGATATTACAATTACAATAAAAGATGATTTAGGAAATATTGTAAGCGGTCCTACAACTTTAAATAATCAGCCCGGAACTAATTACAGCGAAGGGGGCTTACAACCTAATTATAGTGTCGAAATTATTGTTGTTCCCTTAGGTGGAGGGGCTTGCGGCAATGGCCCAGCAGCAACAGCTACTTGCTTTGCCAACGATTGCCCAACCGTTGATTTGCAAATAACCAATTTTGCCGATACCCAGTTTTGTGTTGGCGATGCCGCTATTACTTTAACGGCTAACGAACCCGCAGCAACCTTTACCATAAACGGCAGTCCTGCTACCATTTTTGACCCCAATGCCTTAGGCGCAGGTATCTATACTATTGAAGCTACTTATATAAATGGCCCTTGTACCTATACCGATACTGAAACGGCCACTGTTTACAGTCTTCCGGTGGCTGCAATGACAGCAACACCAAACCCGGTTTGCGTAAATATTGCAACTACCATAAGTTTTACCGGCAGCGCGGGCGGCTCTGCATCTTATAATTGGAGTTTTGGCGCCGACGCAAGTATAGCAACTGCCAATACCGCCGGACCACACAGTATTAGCTACGCAACGGCAGGCAGCAAAACCATTAATTTAACGGTTACCGAAAATGGCTGCACCGACTCGGAGAGTATAAATTTAACAGTTGAAGCACCTTTGGCCACACCTGTTGTTGCTTGTAATGGACAAACCACCACCACCGTTGATTTTGGCTGGGGTGCTGTTGCCGGCGCTGCAAGTTATGATGTTACCGTTACCATTACAGACGATTTAGGAAACGTAATTAGTGGCCCCACAACTAAAAATCAAGCTGGAACAACCTACAATGAAACTGGCTTACAACCCGGATATACCGTTACCATTAGTGTTGTAGCCATTGGTACAGGTGCTTGCGGCAATAGCGCATCGGCTTCGGCAAATTGTGTAGCCAGCGATTGTGCTGCGGTAGATTTACAAATTAACTGCTTTGCTAAAACAAATTATTGTACTGGCGAGGCAATTATAACGCTGAGCGCTACTGAACCGACTGCTACGTTTACCGTAAATGGCGTTTCGGCGGTTAATTTTAATCCGGCGAGTTTAGGCGCAGGTAGCCATACCATAGTAGCCACCTATACCAACGGGCCATGCAGCTATACCGATACCGAAATCATTACCATTGCTGCTACGCCGGTGGCCGATATAAACTTGTCGGTTACAAGTATTTGTGTCAATGAAAGTATAGAGGCTTTTTCCACCGGAAGCAATGGGCCAACAGCTAGTTTTAACTGGCAATTTGATGCTGGCGCAAACCCATTGAACGCAAATACCGTTGGGCCTCATACAGTAACATATAATACAGCCGGAAATAAAAATATTACCTTAGTTGTTACCGAAAACGGATGCGTATCGAACACAGCCTCAGAAACATTAACGGTAATTGACCAATTGGCTACGCCAAATCCGGATTGTACTTATGCAAACGAAAACAGCGTTGTATTTGGTTGGGATCCTGTACCTGGTGCTAATGACTATCAGGTTACAATAATTGTTAATGGAAGCGATACAACCGTTGATGTAACAACCAATACCACCTACCCCGTCGACAATTTAAAATTAGGCGACAATATTACCATAATTGTTGTAGCTCAAAGTGCAATACTTTGCGCAAGTGAATTGGGGCAAGCCGACTGCCAAACCGTTCCCTGTACGCCCTTAAACTTTGATTTGAGTGCAATTACAAGTACTGAACTTTGCGAAGATGCCCTGCCCATAAATTTTGCTGCTTTGCCAGCAGGTGGCAGTTGGGCTGCCTCCGGAAATGGCTTAACCGGCAATAGTTTCGACCCTAAGCAGGCAGGTGTTGGCCTTCATTCAATTACCTATACTTATACCGATGCAGCTACAAAATGTTTGTACGATACTACGTTTACAATTACCGTTAATGCACTGCCAACAGCTACAATTACATTGCCAAAATTGGGCTGTGTTGATGCCGAAGCAACCATATTGATAGAAACCCCCGCGCCTAACGCTACTTATGTGTGGGATTTTGATGGTGGGCAAATTATATCGGGCGCTGGGGCTGGCCCTTATGTAGTATCTTGGTCGGCTCAGGGTTCTAAAACCATTACCGTAACCGCTACCGAAAATGGCTGCACAGGCTTGCCTGTAACACAAACAATTGATATTGAAGCGCTTGAACTGTTGTTAGAACCCAGCTTTACTATTACCAAAGGCGATAGTGTTATGTTGCCACTTACAGCAAACTTGCCTTTAGATGGCAGTATTGTTTGGGCGCCTGCTACTACTTTGTCGTGTAATAATTGCGATAGCCCGTATGCTAAACCCCTGCAAAGTACTATTTATACTGTAAGTGCTACAACTGCAAATGGCTGTAAAGACGATGCCGAAACAACGGTTACTGTTTCAATTACGCCAAATATTATTGTACCAAATGCGTTTAGTCCAAACAATGATGGCGTAAACGACAATTTTGGCGTAATTGCCGATGGTGCCCAAAGTATAACCCTAACTATTGCTGACAGGTGGGGTAATATAGTATTTAACGAAACAGCCGCCGACCCCCGTTGGGCCGGACAAGCCAAAAACGGCAACCCTGCTTTGGTGGGCGTGTATGTATATTATGTTACCGCTACATTTGTGAACGGCGACCAAACACAACTTAAAACTGGCAAAGGCAACGTTACCTTGCTGCGATAACAAAGCAATTAATTACTTGTAATTGCATTTTATTTTAGTGCTTTATTATCGCCGATGGCTTATGGCCCGTTGGCCTCGAAAATTCTCCTCCTTCGGAGGGGCAGGGGTGGTTAATCCTTTGTATGGGTGAGGGCGGCGGCTTATGCCACGATTTTAAGCGCAGGCTATGTTTGTTTGGCCACTAAGCACTATCTTTGCGGTTTATTGAGTTTATTATTTGAGGTTTTTTTAGTATGGATATTTTGGCAAACCGCAGGTTAGCACAAGCTTTATTGGTTGTGTTAATAATGGTGTTTATTCAGGTAGTTATCGGGGGCATTACCCGCCTTACCGAATCGGGGCTTTCAATTACCCGATGGGAGGTGGTTAGCGGCTCATTACCGCCACTCAGCGAAACGGCCTGGCAACATGCATTTGAACACTATAAAACATCGCCACAATACCGCAATGTAAACGAAGGTATGAGTTTACAAGACTTTAAATATATTTATTTTTGGGAGTGGCTGCACCGCTTTTGGGGACGATGGGGTTTTGTAGCTCTTTTGGGTATAATGACTTGGTTTTGGCTTAAAAAGCAACTTAATGCCCTACAAAGAAACCGCTTTGTTATTTTGTTGTTGTTATACGCGGCACAAGGCTTATTAGGCTGGGTAATGGTTCAAAGTGGTTTGGTTGATGTTCCGCGTGTTAGCCATTACCGTTTGGCAGCCCATTTACTACTGGCTTTGTTTTTGTTTTCGTATTTACTTTGGTGGATAGCCGATTTGCTTACCCCATCCGGAAAAAAAATTATAAACCACAAGTTAGCTCAAAATACAAATATTTTAATCGTTTTTACGGTTATCCAAATTTTGTACGGAGCTTTTATGTCGGGTTTGAGGGCAGCTACACATTACCCAACTTATCCGTTAATGAACGGCCAAATAATTCCGGATGGTTTGTTTAAACTTAGCCCTTTTTTTAACAATTTTACCGAAAATATTACCACAATTCAGTTTATACACCGCAGTTTAGCTTTGGTGGTACTTGTTTTAGTGTTTTGGGTTTGGCAAGCGGCAGCCAAAAATATAATGCCAAATACTACTGCCAAAATAGCCGTTAAAGCCTTGCCTTGGTTGGTTATTTTACAAGTATTGTTAGGGGTAACAACGCTGTTGCTTTCGGTTAACGAGGTACCCGTTTTTTGGGGTGTTGCCCACCAAGCGGGTGGTTTAATTTTGTTGAGTGCCATTTTGTTTATAAGATTTCATGTAGTAAAAAATTAAAAATAATACAAAAATGCGTATAATATCTTACAATGTGAACGGGGTCAGAGCAGCCTTGCAAAAAGGGCTAACCAATTGGTTGGCAACCCAAAACGCCGACGTAGTGCTGCTGCAAGAAACAAAAGCCCAGCCCGAACAAATTGATACTGCTGCTTTTGAAGCAATTGGGTTGCCTCATTGTTATTACCACAGCGCTCAAAAAAAGGGTTATAGTGGGGTAGCAATATTAAGCAAAACTAAGCCCAATGCCATTGTTGTAGGGTGCGGTATGCCGCAATACGATGAGGAGGGCCGTATTTTGCGCGCCGATTTTGGCGATTTATCAGTAATTAGCGCGTATATCCCTTCGGGTAGCTCGGGCGAAGACAGGCAAGCAGTAAAAATGCAATTTCTATCCGATTTTTTGCCCTGGTGCGAGAACTTAAGAAAAGAACGCCCCAAACTAATTATTGGCGGCGATTTTAATATATGCCATCGCGAAATTGATATCCACGACCCTAAAGGAAATAAAAAAACATCCGGATTTTTGCCCGAAGAGCGCGACTGGCTAAGTTCATTTTTTAATTCCGGATTTACAGATACTTTCAGGCATTTTTATCCGGATTTAGCGCACCAATACTCGTGGTGGAGCCAACGTTTTAACTCGCGGGCAAAAAATAAAGGCTGGCGTATTGATTACTTAACTATAACAACTCCGCTTTTAAATGAAAACTTGCTGGGCGCAGGTATTGAGCCCGATGCCGTCCATAGCGACCATTGCCCAATTTGGGTCAATTTTAAATAGAATCTCGTAGCATTCTTCCAATAATAAGAATACAAAAACAATTGAAGCTTTGTTTCGGCAAAGTAAACATAAAACAAATTGCCTTTTACTGTGTTTTCAAGGTATCCGGATAAAAACTTAGCAGCCGGCCTTGCTAAAAAATAAATGACTTAAATTTGTACCACGTTTCCGAGTGAAATAATCCCTCTATGCTACATCATCATTTCATAACAGTAGAAGGCAATACAGGTGCCGGAAAAACATCGCTGGCAAGGTTATTGGCAAATGATTTCAGGGCATCGTTAGTGCTTGAAACCTTTGCCGACAACCCATTTTTGGCCGATTTTTATGCCAACCGCGAACGTTATGCTTTTACTACCGAAACCTATTTTTTGTTAGATAGGTTTGAACAGCTATCAAGTATAATAGCGCAAACCGATAATTTTAACAAAGGGCTAACCATTACCGACTATTTGCTACAAAAAACATTGCTGTACGCTAAAGTAAACCTTAAATTTAGCGAGTATAAACTTTTAGAACGGCTTTTTTACAGCTTATTGCCTAATTTGCCTAATGCCGATTTAGTAATTTATGTCCATGCGTCTATACCGCGTTTGCTTAAAAATATTAAAGAAAGAGGGCGCGATTTTGAACAAATTATTGACCCCGAATATTTAAAGAAGGTTGAAGACGTTTATTTTTCGTACTTTAATACTAATCCACAACTAACTACCCTAATTTTACATGCCGACCCGCTCGATTTTGTCAAAAACTCTAAACATTACGAACAAATTAAATATTGGATTACGCAAACATATCCCGTTGGTGTGCATCATTTGCATTTTGACCAATAAAGTTTGAAAAATTTATTCAAAATATTAAGAAGAAACTTTAACTTTTCCGACTCCGGATAGAAATTAAATAATCAAAACCACTCACCTTAAGTTTAAAAACGAATTTTATCTATTTTAATGACAAATATAGATTCAGATACTACCATTACCGAAAATCAAAACCGCCTTGCCGAAAAGCAAAAAAAGTTGCAACGGATTAAATTCATAGCTACCGGATTATTAATTGCAATGACCATAATATTTGCGGTAGCTCGTTTTTATAAACCGCAGTACCCGTGGTTGGGCTATATTGCTGCGTTTGCCGAAGCAGCCATGATAGGTGCTTTAGCCGACTGGTTTGCCGTAGTAGCATTGTTTAGGCACCCCTTGGGTTTGCCCATACCACATACCGATTTAATAGCAAGTAATCAAAAAAGTATTGGGCAAAATTTAGGACATTTTGTAACCTCAAACTTTTTATCAGACGAAACAATTGATAGCCGGATGGCTAATTTTAGCCTTAGCAAAAACCTCATCGAATGGGTTAGCAACGACACAAACAGGCAACGTTTAGCAAACGAGTTATTGCGTATTACGCCGAGTTTATTAAATGCATTCGACGAAGTTCAAATTAACGACTACCTTCAAGGGAAAATCAAAAAATTAATAAACCAAGCTGATTTTTCTACTATAACTGCCGAACTGCTTGAAGATTTGACCACAAACACAGAACATAAACATGTTTTAATTAATACAATAACAAAAACGCTAAAAAATTACTTGAATGACCCTGAAAATCAAGACAAAATTACCGAAATTTTTCAAAAATATGCTCCAAAATATATTCCTAAATTTGTTGATGCAATGATTGCAGAACAATTTATAAACTCAGTAACAGCATTGTTAACAAACGTTGAAAAAGATAAAGGGCACGATTTGAGGTTGGAATTTGACGAGGCAATTGACAATTTAGTTATTAATTTGCGCAAAAGTGATGAGCTAAGAGAGAAAATGGAAGTATTTAAACAACGAATTATTGATAGCGATGCCTTTACCGATTATACAGACGATATTTGGTCGGCTCTTAAAAAACAATTTAATGAAAATTTGACCTCTCGAGCCGCCGAGTTTGAAATCAAATTATCCGGATGGTTGCTTGATTATAGCCATGACTTGTATGAAAATACGCTACTCCAAAACCGTATTGACGATTGGGTTAGGGAAGAAATACACCACCTGTTGCGTACGAATCGCAATTGGATTGCGCAACATATAAGCCTTACCGTAAAAAACTGGGATAAACGCGAAGTAGCAGACAAATTAGAAATGGAAGTAGGCAAAGATTTACAGTTTATTCGTATTAATGGTACTTTAGTGGGTGGACTTGTAGGCTTGTTGATTTATATTATCTTTGAGCTTATACATTAGAAATGAAAATATTTTCAATGTAACAACTCGCCAACGGATGCCCGGATACATTGATGCTATAACTAATATTTAAATCGCTTGTATTTATTAAAACCAGAAGTAGTTTAAATATCCATCCGGAAAAGTTCTATCACTGATTATTTTGTTGTAATTTGATTGAAACAGATTTTTAGGTTCAATCATTAGCCATCTTTTTCGGTCATGTACGCCGTAGGAAAAATGCGTTTCATCCGGCGGTCTATATCTTTAACGGTAATAACTCCGTCTTTATCCTCGTCTAAGCCTGAGTTCATGCGGTAGGCTTCGGCAGGTTTGGCAAAAAGGGTTAGGCACGAATTGTCTTCTTCTAAAGCTTTAGGATATAAAATTCCTAAATATAATTGGGTGAGACTTTTAAAATTGCCGTATTTATTGCGCACATTTTGCAAATATTTATACACATAATCAAGTTGGTCAATGTGGTCTAAATCTTTCAGTTCTTTTGTAGAGGTGCCAAAATCGCGGGCGGTAGTAGGCATAAATTGTATAAGCCCTGTTGCCCCACTACCTTTTAAATTAACTGCTTTTGCATTAAAACGGCTTTCGGTATAAATTACGGCCATTAACCATTCGGCTGGGATTTCTAATTGGTCGGCAACATCGCGTATTTTGTTTTCAAAGTGGTTTACATTATCAACGTATATACTGGCTTCGCTTAACAAATATAGTTTATCGCTTGGGTTATAGTGTGTTGGGTAGTCGCTGGCCGAGCCGCCAAATAACCAATACGAAAACAAATTAGTGGTAATAACCATGCTGATAACAAAAAAAATGCCTTTATAACCTAAAACGGCGGGATGTAAAGGATTGCTGGGTTGAAGTACTTGACTCATAATAAGTAGTTGTTGTTTTTAATTTAATTTTACTATTAAGTTTGATAAAAAAATAAAAAAATTAGAATAATTTGGTAAATAACAAATTATTTGCTAATTTTGCAAGTAATAAACGTACAAATGCTATAATTTTTGGCAAAATTACTACAATTATTAGTATTTGATGCTCAAAATGCAATTATTTTTAGTAAAAAAACTAAGTTTTTATCCACAATACACATTATTAATTATTAAATTTATAAACTACTGACAATGATTAGTAAAAACATTAAATTTATTCGCAAATACAAAGGTCAAACCCAACAAGAGTTTGCCGACTTTATTGGTATCAAACGGTCATCTTTAGGCGCTTACGAAGAAGGGCGCGCAAATCCACCCTACGAAGTACTCCTAAATATTGAAAAATTGGTAGGTATTTCGGTTGATAAATTATTAAAAGAAGACCTTAGCCAAACCGCCAACGAATTTTTTACCGGACTTATGGCTTCCACCCCACCAAGCTCGGCATCTGTAACGCCGTTAGCTGTCAATCCTGCCGAACAACACACCAAACTAAAAACAAACTCCGGCGTTGAGGTTATGGTGGTAACCGTTGATGAAAAAAATAAACAAAATATAGAGCTGGTTGAAACACCTGCCCATGCCGGCTACTTGCAACAATACCAAAGTGTTGAGTTTATTAAATCGCTGCCCCGTTTTGCCCTGCCATTTTTAAAAACAGGCACCTATCGGGCTTTTCAAATAAAAGGTGAGTCAATGCTGCCCTTGCCAAGCGGCTCTATCGTTGTTGGTGAGTGGGTCGAGCAGCTTATAGATATTAAAGACAATACAACCTATATAGTAGTTTCGCTTGAAGAAGGTATTGTATATAAACGGGTAACCAAACAAATTGGCCCCAACGGCGAGGTAACCCACCTGCAATTAGTAAGCGATAACCGCGAATTTGCGCCTTACCGCATAAAATCTGCCGAGGTGCAGCAAATTTGGAAGGCAAAAAGTTTTATCTTAAACGAAGAAATTGAAACAAACCGCACCGAAAACCAAATGGAAACGGTAATGAACAGTATTTTAACACTGCAAAACGAAGTGTCGCACTTGCGCAAAATAATGGATAAAAAGTAAATAGGAACAAATATATGTGCAAACAACCAGATTATTTAAATCTATATCCATACAATAAATCCGGAAACAGAATTGCCTTTTTAATTACAATGATTATCTTCTGCAACCTGTTTATCTCTTCCGGATGCCAAAACAGCAGCAGCACCAACAATTCCGGAAACCAACAAACTACCACCGAAACCAATTCAACCGCACCACCAACATCTGCCCAAAGCTCAAAAGATACCACCATTCCGGCAACCGATTCCGAATTTATCTTGTCAAAATCAGGGAAAAAACTGCCAAAACCCGAAAACAATATCACTATTGTAAACGAAAATGGCTGGAACGAACAAGATATGACCTTTCAGTTAGACTACTGTATGCAAATGATGGCAAGTGTACAAAACCTCGATGCCAATACATTTTGCACCTGCTTTTTAAGCAAAATACAATATTTTTACCCACCCATTTACGCCCGAGATGCCTACGAAGACCAACAAAAATGGAATAGTAAGTGCTTTGAAGCGGCAGAACAAGTAAAACAATAAAAATAGTAATATTTTAACACACTTATATGCCCAAATACCTTGAAAATATAAAGGAGATAGAAAAAACTGCCGTTAAATAACCTGCTACTTCTATTGAACAAAAGCCGTATCTTTGTACTTATTTAATTTATCCGGATACTTCGCTAATCCATACCAAATAAGTAAGTACAATTTTTATTTATGAAAACATATCGGCAAAAACTTTTGTTTGTTCCCGCTTTGCTGTCATCGGCTTTTTTACTATTACTATTTACAGCGTGTGGCGGAGGTAATTCCTCCCCTTCATCAGGCTCAACTAAAACAGAACTTAAACCAGCCAATGGCGGAGAAGTTTATTACGGCGGCGTACTTAAATTTAATGAGTTAGAGTATTTTAGATCGATATACCCTTTGAATACCGGCGAGGTAGTAGGCCACCGGATAGGCAACCAAATTTACGAAGGATTATTGCGCCTAAACCAAACCGACCTAAGTGTAGTGCCTTGTTTGGCTGAAAAAATGCCCGATATTAGTGCCGATGGCAAAACTTATACATTTACGCTTCGCAAAGGGGTGAAATTTCATGACGACCCCTGTTTTGCCGATGGTAAGGGCCGCGAACTTAAAGCCGCCGATGTAGTAAACTGGGCTAAAATACTGCACACACCCGCCCCCGATAATAAAGGTTACGATTATTTTAAAGGCCGTATTGTAGGCGGCGATGAGTTCTATAAGTCCGGAGGTAAATTACCCCAAGGTGTCTCGGGGGTAACTGCTGTAGATGAATACACCGTTAAAATTGAATTAACCGAGCCATTGGGCTTTTTTAATGTATTGTTAACGATGCCTTATGCCTATATTTTTCCGGAAGAAGCCCGCCAAAAGTATGGTGAAAATATGCGTATTCAAGCCGTAGGCACCGGCGCTTTTACCCTTAAAACCGTTAAAGAAAACGACGCCGTTTTGCTGCTCAAAAATCCAAACTACTGGGATAAAGATGCCAATGGCAACCAATTACCCTATTTAGATGGCATACGTGTATCGTTTGTTAAAGAACACATGGCCGAGTTTAGAGAGTTTACGCAAGGAAAATTCGACTTCATGTACCGGATTCCCTTAGAAATTGCCGACGAAGTTACCGACCGCAAAGGCAGTTTATTATCCGAATACAAAAAATACCAACTGCAAGAAGCCCCCTCGATGCAAATTAATTACTATGGGTTTTTAACATCCGGAAAAATATTTAACAATAAAAAAATACGTCTGGCATTTAACTATGCCGTTGACCGCCAAAGTCTTGCCGACAACACCATGAAAGGAGCAGCTATGCCCGCTTCCTATGGCTTTGTACCGCCTGTATTTGCCGGCTATAACCACAAAACAATTAAAGGTTATACTTTCGATGCAGCCCTGGCCCGCAAATTGCTAAGCGAGGCAGGCTACCCCGAGGGGAAAGGTTTTCCCGAAATTACCCTGCAAATTAACAGCGGCGGTAAACGCAACGAGCAATTAGCCGAAGCAGTTGTAAAAATGCTAGAAGAAAACTTAGGCGTTAAAACAAAAATTACGCAACTGCCCTTTGCACAACATTTAGAAACTCACGAAGCCGGAAAAGTTGATTTTTGGCGCGCCGGATGGGTGGCCGATTACCCCGACCCCGAAAACTTTTTAACCTTTTTATGGGGCGCTCATTTACCCGCCGACCCCAGCAAACCCACGTACCTAAATACTTTTAGATGGAAAAATGCCGAATTTGACCGCATTTTTGAACAAGCCATCCACACCACTGACAACGCACAGCGAAACGCTTTGTACGAACAGGCCGACCAAATTATTGTAAACGACGCGCCTTGCCTGCTGCTAACCTACTCGAAAGACCAACGATTATTGCAGCCAAATTTACGCAACTACCCACAAAACGCAATGGAGTATAGGCTGTTCCGCGATGTTTATTTTGTGCCACAATAACAATAAATAAAATTTTAATAACGTATATATTTTATTTGCCATGCGCACCATCCCACAAGTTGATTTGGCCGATTTTACTTCGGGCGATGCCCAACGCCGTGCCAACTTTGTTCAAAAATTAGGCAAAGCCTACGAAGAAGTTGGTTTTGTTACCGTTAGCAATCACGGCCTCACTGAAGCTGAAATTGCCGACCTTTATAAACAGATAGAAAACTTTTTTAACCAACCATTAGCCCTAAAAGAACGGTACGAAATTAAAGAACTTGCCGGCCAACGCGGCTATACTTCGTTTGGACGCGAACACGCTAAACACAGCCAAAATCCGGATTTAAAAGAGTTTTACCAATGGGGGCAATCCGTTGAGGACGAAGACGACCCCATCCGCAACGAATATCCGGATAATTTGTTGGTAAAAGAACTCCCAGAATTTAATGTTGCTTTGCAAAATGCCTATCGCAAGTTTGAAATAGCAGGACGACAATTGTTGCGTGCTTTGGCCTTATTTATTGACCTTCCTGAAAATTATTTCGACGAAAAAATTTATAACGGAAATAGTATTTTACGCGCTATTTACTACCCACCCATAACCCAAGAACCTAAATCGGCCATTCGCGCCGAACAGCACGAAGATATTGACTTGATAACCTTGTTAGTAGGGGCAAGCGCCGACGGGCTTGAAGTGCTTACCACCGATAACAAATGGCTGCCAATTAATGCTGCGCCCGGCGAAATTGTAGTCAATGTAGGCGATATGTTGCAACGTCTTACCAATAACCGCCTTAAATCAACAACACACCGGGTTGTAAATCCACCCCGTGAACTGTGGCATACCCCCCGATTTTCGGTGCCATTTTTTTTACATCCCCGCTCCGAAATGGATTTAACTTGTTTAGCATCGTGCATTGAACCTGGCAGCAGCGCAAAATTTCCACCCACTACCGCCGGCGAATACCTTGATGAGCGCCTGCGTGAAATTGGGTTGAAAAAATAAAAAAAATCAAATAAATTGTTTTTTGTTTGCAAACCTCAAATTATTTGACTGTTAAATACGGCAATAATTTTTGGTAATTTTCGGGGGGCATAATTTCAAAATCGAGCAGGCTTTTAGGCGAGGTGTACGGGCCGTATTTTTCGCGGAGGGCAACTATGGCGCGGGCAGTTTTGCCATTTATGTAGGGGTGCTTTTCTAAATCGGTGGTAGTGGCGGTATTAAGGTTTAGTTGCTGCAGCGCAGGTGGGTTGGTATTGGCAAGCAAGGGGGCAATTTTTTGCCAAACATCGGTAGGCATATTTTTGGTTTCAGCCACCTGCTCAATGCTTGAAAAGCCACCTAATGCCGTCTTAAATGCCATAATTTGTCCGGCCAACTGTGGGGTTAAACCCGGTAAAGCAGCCCATTGGCTTTTGGTGGCGTAATTAATTTGTAGCACTGTGTTGGGCGCTTGTTTGTTTTCAATGTTTTTTTTGCTGCCGCTAAATGTAGTTGGGCTGTAGCGCTGCTCGTTCGTGTTGGCCATGTTGTTGCCGGCATTGTTTTGTGCAATCGCTTCGGTGGATGATTCAACTGGGTTGGCAGGTGAAATTTTAGACTTGGTTGTTGTGTCGGTAGTAGCAGGTTTAGAGGGCAGGGTAATATAAGGTTGTAGCTGCTCAAAAATCTGCTCGGTCATACCGTAAATTTTTTTCAAATCGGTTTTGTATCTAAAAACACCTCCTTTGCTGCGGTATTTAAGCATATTGTTAGCTACCGTTGAAGGCAGCCCTAAAGCAAGGGCTTCGTTATAGGTAAGGTTATTGGGGTCGAAGGGGCGAGCTTGTATTTTATAGTTTTTACCGTTTGAATTTTCGGTTTTATCCGGATAAAAACGGCTGTCATTGGGTTTGTTTTTATCTCTTAATCCGGATATTGTCGCTTCATTTTCGGCTATATCTTCCTCCGGAAAAACCATATACGGCAATAATCGCTCATAGTCGGCATTGCTTAGCCCATAAATGCGTTTAACATCTTCGGGCTTTTTAAAACGCGCCCCTGTGGCCAAATATTTAGCTAAATTACTTGCTACATTCGGAGGCAGGCCAAGTGCCAAAGCAGCCGAATAGTTAAGTTCGTTAGGGTTAAACTGCGCCAAGTCGGTTATAGCCGCAACTGTGGATACATGGTTATTGGTGTTTGGCGAATCGGCAGTGGTGGTTAAGTTTTGGTGTAATTGGCTTAATTGGGCAAGTTGTTCGGTGTTAAAATTTTGGGGCTTATAAACATAGTACATAATTGTAGGGGCAGCCATTAAAACGACGCAAAGGCATAATAAAAAAATAATTACCCTGCGGTCGGCACGGCTAGCGTGTACAAATAAACTGTCTATTTTTTGTTTGAAACCCATTACCTCAATAAATTATTGACAACAAACTTAGGTATAAAATTTGAATTTATAATATGATATACAGTTATTTAAGTTTATTTTTTTGAATTACGCTTTTGTTTGAACACATGTTGCACCGCTCCTTATATCCGGATACTGCTTGTTGTTGGAAAGCTAAAGCATGCACTCTAACTATTTTCATTTAAGGATGTGTGAAAACAGTTTAACGTCCGGTGCCAATTTTATCTGAAAAAACATTAAAATCGGCTAAGGTTTGTAAAAAATATTGCCGGCGGCGCGGGTCTTCAACGTGTTCGTAAACAGGGTGTATATTGCGCGGTATAGGTATAAATAGCGGCTCGGCTTGCCCTAATTCGGTAATTGGGGCGGTAAACCACTGCCCATGCCGGTGTAAATAACGTTGATTACCTTCTACAAAACAAATTTGATTGTATTTGAATTGTGGCAGGGTTTTACCATGATTATTGTACCAAAAACTTTGCATTACCGAGCAAGAGGCTTCGGGGGCATCGGTTATAGATATGCCGTCGCCTTCGGCGGGCAAGTGGCAGGCCTGTAAAATGGCATGATATAAATCTTTTGAGTTTACAGGCAGGTTCACCGTTTGCGGGCTATGGGTGCGGTTGTGCGAAAGCCAAAAAACTGGAACCTTATTACCTGCATCGTTTACGTTCGAAAAATGATAGAGCCAGTTTTGCTCGCCAAAATTATCGCCATGGTCAGCGGCAAATATTACTAAATTATCTTTATCTTGGTGTAATTCCTGCACAAAACTATCGAGGGCGGGGGCAATTATTTCCCAACTGAGGCGTTGCCGTTGCTTTATAAGCGACAGCATATTGGAGCTAATACCTATTTTTCCGGTTTTTAAAAAGCTTTGGTTTACTACATGAAATAAGGAATAGATCTCGCGAAGGCGGCCTAATATCGAGTCGGCGGTGGTTTCAAAAGTTGGCGCTACATGATATGGAAAATGTGTTTCCATGAGGTTTAAAAATAAAAAGGTATTTTGCCCCTTTTTTTCGTTTTCGGCTAAGGTGCGTCTTGCTTCGTTAAATACGTCTTCGTGGGTATTTTGTAGCCAGGTGGTACTAACCTTTAAGTCTTCGGTAAGTTTATTGGCAATGGCATCTTTAGATAAAAGCATTTTTCGCATTCGCGGCTTGCCCACCATTACTAATAATTGTTGCAAGCGATTAAATTTTGCCGGCACTAATTGCCAAATTCGGCGTATTTCGTCAAAACCTCTGTGCAAGCCAAAAATATCGGTGGTAGCTACGTTGGCGGTAATTTGTAAGGTATTGTAGCCAGCAGCTTTTAAACGCTGGGCAAGTGTTGGCACGTTTGGATTTACGTTGCGCGTTTGGCTGGTTGCGCCGTGCTGATGTGGCATTAAACCTGTAAATAGTGAGGCCGTTGCGGGCAAAGTCCAGCAGCCGCTTGAGCGGGCTTGTGCAAACTGTACAGCGTTGTTGTTTAAGTAAGGTGTGTAAACCGATTGGGTTTCGCCAGCACCATATACCGAGTCGTAGCGCAAACTATCGGCAACAATTAAAATAATGTTACGAGGTTTCGACATGATTTGGGGCAAATTTTGGAGGCTTAATGCAGCAGTGTCCATTCAAATTCCGGATAAAAAAAATCAACAAAAATGGAACTACATTAATGCTTAGCCAAATTATTCCTTTATATTTTTAAGTGTCATAAATTTGTTTGTTTTTGCGGTTAAATTGATTGTTTAATTGTTTGATGCGATATCTTTGAGTTAAAACAGAAGTAAATAATTAATAAAAAAACGAATTGCCGTAGTCAGGGTTTTATCCGGAGGAAAAAAACAGGATTTTTATGTTAACCATCTGCAAGTTAATTACAAATTATTGTACTAAGGGCTAATTTTGCACAAAGATAAGCAAAAAGATGGCTCAAATTTAGACATAACGTTAATTATATATTCAAAATAACATGATGTTAAAATCCGGATTAGTTTTACTTGATTCTTGAAAACAAGTAAATCCTATTTATAAGCGAATTATCCGGATATAATAATTACTTTTTACTTCTAAAATCTTAAATCAAGTTTTAACAATTTTGCCTTTTTTTAGTCAAAAAAATCAAACTAAATTAATATTGGATTATATGGCTTTACCAATAGCTTTAGTAAAATCAAATAGCCTTGTTTATTGTAATTTATCAGTTTATTAACCGTTGATAGTTGCCATTGCCAAAAAATGCACAAAAATTACACTAATATTATAAGGTACAAACAAAACTATGGATTGCTTTTTGCCGTTATACCTAATAAACTAAAAACAAACATTAAATAAACACAAATTTTATTATTATTATTATGAACAAGTCATTTTTATTAACTTTATTTTTGGGTTTTGCCCTTTTTATTGGTTTGCAAAGTTTTTCGGCCTCAAAAGCATGGCAAATCGTTGACATTAAAACATCAGCCATTTGCGACATGTGCAAAACCACTATTGAAAATACCTTAATCCACCAAAAAGGAGTGCGCTGGGCCGACCTAAACGTTGAGACTAAAATTGTAAGCGTAAAGTTCAATACCAAAAAGAACAATATTGAAAATCTTAAACAGGCAATAGCTGCGGTTGGGTACGATGCCGACGAAATAGTTGCCGACCCTGTTGCCTACGCGGCTTTACATCCTTGCTGTAAAAAAGGTAGTAAATGCGATATGCCCGAAGGTCGGTAAATTAGGTTTGTTGGTTTAGAACAAACAATACGAAACTTCAAAAAAAACAAACAAAAAATGCAGTGCTTTTTAATTGGCACTGCATTTTTTTTATGGCTTTTTGTTATCCAATATTATGTTTATCTTCCGGGAGTTTGGGTTCGGCTTTGCGGGTCGAGCAGTATAAACCCAACCCCTTTAAGGTAGTGCATACCGCGCTCGCC
Organism: Sphingobacteriales bacterium; assembly: GCA_016706405.1. NCBI lineage: Bacteria > Pseudomonadati > Bacteroidota > Sphingobacteriia > Sphingobacteriales > Sphingobacteriales bacterium. The sequence goes on along the minus strand of JADJJT010000001.1, from coordinate 1,470,615 downwards.
AAATTCTTTGCGCTTTTGGGCAAGTTTTTGTTTCCGTTCTTTAAATTTACCCTCGAACTGGCTGTTTTTAAGGCCATCTTTGGCTATAACTTTAATATCGGCTTTCCAGCGTTCAATATCCGGTTTAATTTCGTTGTGAAGGGTTTGAATTTGGTCTTTATATTTTTCGGCTAAGGGTTTGGCTGCCGCCCTTATACTGCGCATTTCGGTTTGCAAGGCACGTAAATTTTGGTGTTGTTCGTCAGTGGGTTTTTGGCCATTTTGACGCATCGTTTTTATTTTTTCACGCTCGGCTTGTATTTTGGGTTTAAGCGTATTTAGTTTATTGCGCAACTCGTCTATTTTTTGTTTGTCAGTTGGTTCAATATACCTATCTAATTTAGTGCGTTGTACTTTAGCGGTGGGCAATACGTTTTTATCAACGTAAGCCTTAATTTCTTGTCGGGTTTCTTGTCGAATGGCACTATTTTTTTGAAAATTTTGCTGCCTTTCTTGGCGTTTTTGTTCCCATTTTTTGGCTAATAATTCAAATTGTTGCGGCGTTAAAACTTGTTTTAGGCTGGCAATGTACGCATCGCGCAGGGCTTTGCGGTCGGGTAGGGGCTGTTCGGGGTCTTTCGCGGCTTGCCGCATTGCCTGGCGTTTTTGAGCAAACTCGGCGTTAATTTTGGCCACCTGTTCGGTTTGTTCCTCGGTTAAGTTTAACTCGTGGCGCATTTTTTCGGTTAGTCTTCTTCCGTCAAATTTTCGGGCTCGTTGCTGTTGTTGTTCGTTTACTGGCTGTGCCGACAGGGCAAAATTTGCTGCTGTCAGTATCATTATCATAAAAAACGCGATAAAAATGGGTGCTGTTAATTTGATTCTTTTAAACATAACAATTTTTAGTTCAATTACATTTTTAAGGTGATAGGTAAGATGTTTTTTTCAGCTATTGCTACTCTTTAAGACAAAGGTTAGCCGGTTTTTATTCCGGATAAAAGCAAAAATTATTAAAAACTAAGGACTAACGCTGAAAATATTCGTTCCTAATTAAGAAAACACTCGCTTAAATTGGGCAATTATCCGGATAATGTAAGGCAAGTAAAAGGTCTATTTTGTAAAAAATTTGTCTAAACAAGGCATAAGTTTGTGTTAAATGCAACTTCAAACGCGGGGATTTCGTTAATATTGCACTTTGTACCTTGTTTATTGGTACTACTTTTTTAAGATTATTTATTGATATATGTTGTACAACTCGCTGCTAATGGTTTATTTCCGGAAATATAGTTTATTGACCAAATGGGTAGTTTTACCGATAATTTATACTTTTATTATTTTGTTTTTGGCCAGCGTTTTTGCCGCTACTAATGCGTTTGCTACCCATAACCGCGCCGGCGAAATTACTTACCAACGCCTCAACGTAGGCAATGGCGACGAGTTTAGAATGGCGTTTACTATTTATACTTACACCAAAACAGGTGGCGACAGCAATGCCGCCGACCGCGACTCGTTAGATATTGATTTTGGAGACGGCAGCCCTATTGGCTTGGCTCCGCGTATTAATGGCCCGGGCAACAAAGGGCAAGACTTGGGCAATAACATAAAGTACAATGTTTATTACGTAGAACACTCTTATCCGGGATCTGCTACTTATATTGTCTCGGTCGAAGACCCCAACCGGATAGATAAAATTATCAATATCAATTACGGTGCCTCGGTAGATATAGCATTTTTTTTACAAGATACCCTGTTTTTCCCCGAAACGCAGTTTTACGGTTACAACAACTCGCCCATTTTATACCAGCCTCCTATTGATTACGGCAACGTAGGCGAAATCTTTATTCATAACCCCAACGCTTGGGACCCAGACGGCGACAGCCTTTATTTTGAACTTACCACCCCACTTGCCGGCCTTAACAACCCCGTTCCACTTTACCAGCTTCCGAGCCAGGTTCCAAAACCATCGGGCAACAACCAGCTAACGCTAAACCCAACAACCGGCGAACTAATTTGGAACGCCCCCGCTACTGCGGGTATTTACAATATTGCCATTTTAATACACGAGTACCGAAACGGCAAACAAATTGGCAATATGATGCGCGACATGCAAATTATTGTAAACAACAACAAAAATAGCCCCCCCGAAATAGTAGAAGTAAAAGATACCTGCCTTATTTTAGGGCAAACCTTAACCATTGACGTAACCGCTACCGACCTCGATGCAAGCCAAATATTAACCCTTACAGCTTACGGCAAACCACTTGAAATGGCCGATAGCCCCGCCATGTTCAGCAAAAAAACAGGGGCAAGCCCAATAACGGGCAACTTCGTTTGGCCAACTAATTGCAGCCATTTATACAGCGCACCTTATACCGTAGTTTTTAAAGCCGAAGACAACTATAAAGAAGGCGCAAATAATTTGCCACTCGCCGACCTTGAAACCTGGCAAATTACCTTAGTGCCGCCCCCGCCAAATAAGGTGCAGGCAGCAATTGTAGGCAAAAACATTGAAATTAGTTGGGATGCCGCCAGTTATTTATGCGCCAATAGCGAGAAATTCAGAGGGTTTTCGGTGTGGCGCAAATCCGGATGCGATACAATCGAGTTTGAACCCTGCCAACAAGGGCTTTCCGGAACTGGTTACACAAAATTAGCCGATAAACTAACCACGGCTTCTTACCTTGATAAAAACGTTGTAAAAGGCCTTACCTACACCTACTGGGTAGTAGCCGAGTTTGCCGATGCGTTTACTACCTCAAAACCGCCAACCCCACTCAATAAATTTTCAAGCGCCCCCTCTTTGCCCGTATGCGCTGGCTTACCCCGCGATATTCCGGTAATTATTAACGTTAGTATTGTAAACACCGCCACCACCGATGGCAGTATTTATGTGGCATGGACAAAACCCAGTGTAGCAGCCTTAGATACCATTGCCCACCCAGGCCCTTACCGCTACGAACTATTGCGCGCCACCGGATTTGCCAATGAAACCACTACTTTCGAATTAGTTAAAACGTTTAATTACCCAAGCTTTGCACAAAATCACGAGACCCAATTTACCGACCTCGCAACAAATTTAAATACGCTAAACAATGCCTACAGCTACCGAATAGATTTTTATGCTAATAATGTATTAGTTGATAACGCTGTTCCTGCCTCGTCGGTATTTTTAACCATTACCCCCAATGACGACCAACTTAACTTAAGCTGGCAAAGCGTGGTGCCTTGGAATAATTATGAATACCAAATTTACCGCAAAAACCAACAAGGCAATTTTGAAGCCATTGCCACTACCACTAATACCGAATACACCGATGTTGGACTAATAAATGGAAACGAGTATTGTTATCAAATTTTAGCTTTGGGCGCTTACGGTGCACCCGATTTGCCCGAGCCGCTGCTAAACTGGTCGCAGGTTAATTGCCAAAAACCAAAAGACTTAACGCCACCGTGCGCACCCGTACTTAGTGTTAAAAACTGCAACGACCCCGAACCCGGCCAGCCTAATTTGGCCAATGTGTTAAACTGGAACAACCCCAACCTGTTTTGTGCTGACGATGTGGTAGGGTATAAAATTTATTTTCAATCGCCCGATGATGACCAACTTAACTTGATATATACCGTAGCCGACCCCAATACGCTTAGTTTTGTGCATGAATTAGGTAATTCTCTGGCCGGATGCTACGCCGTTGCTGCTATTGACTCGTTTGATAACGAAAGCATTAAAAGCAATATTGTTTGTGCCGAAAACTGCCTAAGTTACGAGCTGCCCAACACTTTTACACCCAATAACGACTCGTTTAACGATGTGTACAAACCGCGCAAATTGGCTTTTGTAAACAAGGTAAACATGGAAATTTTTGACCGCTGGGGCAACAGGGTTTGGCAAACTAACGATCCGGCCATTAATTGGGATGGCACCCACCAAAAAACTAAGGCCGTTTTAAACGACGGGGTCTATTATTACACTTGTCAGGTTTTTGAACGCAAAAGCGACGGCAGCGAAATTATTAGCCTAAACCTTAGCGGCTATATTCATTTATTGCGCGGAAAATAATTCGAGTTCGCCACAAATAAAGTAAGATCTCTATTTTTTGCTTGGATCACATTTGCATTTTGTAATAAGGACGGCAATTATTTTTTCCGGATAGAAGCGTAATTTGTAAGTGCAAATAAATGCCAAGTAATTTAAAAAATAGTTTATTGAACCAGTTTGGAACTATGTGCCATTGAAGCAATTGCGAAATTAAGTCATCTATAAATCTGGTCTTCAAAAAATCTGTTTTATATTTTTGCAGCCTGTTTTTATGGCAATAGTTTTTTAGCATCAAGTGTTTAAAACTGCTACACCTTTTAATTCTTAAACAAATTCTATGTGTCTATGTGGTTAATTATATGGTTTAATTCTTAAACAACTTCTGTATCTTTGCAGCACAACGCCCCCCTTTGTTAATTGTAAATCTTTGCCTAAACGATAAAAAAAATAAGAGCAAAGGCATTATATTTTGTAGCTGTTGGCCTATTTTTAACTGACAAATAAATAAGGTAATTATATTATATGAATTTTTCTTTTAAACAACAAAAATTTCGTTTTGTTTTGCTCTTGGCGGGCATATTTACCCTTACCGCAACCTATATATTGGGCAGCGAAATTGCTAAACAACCACAGCCACAGTTTGTAGGTAAAATTTTAGACCCCACAGTTGCCCCCCTACAAACCATAACACAAGTGCCATTGCCCCAAACCCTAACCTTTGCCGGCGAGCGCATACCCCTTGAAGACCCCGAAGTAAAAGAACGCTTTGACCGCGAATTGACCCTTATTGTGCACCAACACAGCACTACCATCCGGATATTAAAATTGGCCAACCGGTGGTTTCCCGAAATTGAAAGCACCCTGCGCGCCAATGGCATCCCCGACGATTTTAAATATTTAGCCGTTGCCGAAAGTGGCCTCGAAAATGTAACCTCGCCCTCAGATGCGAAAGGGTTTTGGCAGTTTTTGCCCGCCACAGCACGAAGTTATGGCCTTGAGGTAAATGCCGAAGTGGACGAGCGACTACACCTCGAAAAATCAACGCAAGCGGCTTGCCAATATTTGCAAGGTGCTTTTAATAAATTTGGCAACTGGACCATAGCCGCAGCCGCTTATAACAGAGGCGTAGAAGGTGTTCAAAAAAATATGAACGAGCAGTTTCAATACGATTTTTACAAATTATACTTAAATTTGGAAACCGCCAGATATGTTTTCCGGATTGCCGCCTACAAGCAGTTTATTGAAAACGCCGCCAATTATGGTTATGTTTTTGACCAAACCGACTTATACCCTCCTTTGGCTACGCGGGTTATTAGCGTTGATAAAATTGACGATGGTTTTACCTTTGCCACCTCGTTTGGCACAACCTACCGACAACTGCGCATTTTAAACCCCTGGATGCGCGAACCCTATTTGCGCACAAAACCCGGAAAAATGTACTATATTAAATTGCCCCTCTAAAATTAAACAAGCATATATAAAGATTGACATTAAATTGTATCTTTGTACTTTGCAGGTAGCAAATAGGCGTAACTATTAAAACATTGGCAGCTTGACTCTGTTGCTTTAAACGGAACATATATGGCGATAATTAAACAACAACTTTTTGGGCAATTAGACTTCCGGACCTTAACACAAAATCCGGATTTTAAGGAAGATAGTGTGAGAGAGGTGATTATTCTGCCTATTTTGAAAGAGCTTGGCTACGTGCAAGAAAATATTGTCCGGAGCAAAACATTACAACACCCTTTTTTGAAAATTGGCAGTAAAAAACGACCCATAACCCTTGTTCCGGATTATATATTAAAAGTGGAAAATAATTTTGCTTGGGTTTTAGACGCAAAAGCTCCCGACCAAAAAATTATTAATAACGACAATGTAGCGCAAGTATATAGCTACGCCACACACCCCGAAATTAGAAGCAATTATTTCGCGCTTTGCAACGGCTTGGAATTTTCGGTTTTTAGAACAAACGACACCGAACAACCCGTTTTATTTTTTCAGATTGACGAAATTGAACATCATTGGAAAGACCTAAAACTGTTTCTTTCGCCAAACAGTTTTCAAATTGGCAAAAACTTTACTTACGACACCACAAACGCAACCGCAAAACCGGTAGGCTTTGATTACGCAACAAGACCTTTATTAGAAGAAATTGAGGTAAAAAAACGTGCTGTAAAACGACATTTTGGCGTTCATGGGTATTTTACCAAACAAACTTGGAATGTAGTTGCCGAATACATTAAAAACTTCAGTAAGCCCGGAGATTTAGTGCTTGACCCTTTTGGCGGCAGCGGCGTAACCGCCATTGAAGCATTGATGAATAGTCGTAAAGGCATAAATATTGACATCAACCCAATGGCTGTTTTTTTAGTTAGTTCCTTAATTGCACCCGTAAAACAATCGGAATTAACGGAAGCGTTTAACCAAATAAAAGAAGAATACATTCAACACGAACCCAAAACAGAAGCGGAAATAAAAAAAGCGATTAAAAAATATCCCCAACCTAAGCCCCTGCCCCTCCCCAAAGGCTCGGACGTAGAAACCGCCGACCAACTTTTTAGCGATAAACAATTGGCGCAATTGGGTTTTCTAAAATCACTCATTTTGAAACAAGAAAACGAAAATATAAGAAATTCTTTATTGCTTATGTTTTCAGGACTTGTAACAAAAGTAAATTTGACCTATCACACTTCAAAAATTGCTACAAAAGACGGACAAGGTGACGCAAGCGCATTTAGATATTACAGGTATAGAATTGCCCCCGAGCCTAAAGATGTTGAAGTAATCAAATACTTTGAACTTCGTTTCCAAAAAATATCCGATGCAAAAAAAGAGATGGCATATTTTATCAACGAAAAAACCATTTCGAATGCGCAAATTGTAAAGGGTTCGGCTACTAATTTAAAATTTATACCCAAAGAGAGCGTGGACTATATTTATACCGACCCGCCTTATGGTAAAAAAATTCCTTACTTAGATTTGTCCGTCATGTGGAACGCTTGGCTTGACCTTGAAGTAACCGAAGAAGATTACAAGCAAGAAGCCATTGAAGGCGGCGAGCAAAAAAAGAGTAAAGACGAATACAACGAACTTATCGCACAAAGCATAAAAGAAATGTACCGAGTGCTAAAATACGACCGTTGGCTGTCGTTTGTGTTTGCCCACAAAGACCCCGAATTTTGGCATTTAATTATTGACACTGCCGAGCGTTGTGGTTTTGAATATATTGGAGCGGTTCCGCAAAAAAACGGGCAAACCAGTTTCAAAAAACGACAAAATCCGTTTACAGTTTTGAGCGGGCAACTCATTATCAACTTCCGGAAGGTTCGCAACCCCAAAGCTATACTCAAAGCCAATCTCGGAATGGACATTGCCGAAATTGTCATGCAAACCATTGAGGGAATTATTGCAAAAAACAACGGAGCAACATTAGAGCAAATTAATGACGAACTTATCATCAAAGGGTTGGAATTGGGCTTTCTTGATTTACTTAAAAAAGAATATACCGACTTGACCCCAATTTTGCTCGACAATTTTGATTACAACGAAAAAACCGAAGAATTTACCCTCAAAAAAAACACAAAATTTAGAACACACGTTGATGTGCGTCTTCGTATCAAATATTATTTGATTAGTTTTTTGCGTAGAATGGAAAGAGAAAATAAACAACCACACTTTGACCAAATTATTTTGGAAATTCTGCCCTTGCTTAAAAACGGAACAACCCCCGAAAATCAAACCGTACTAAATGTTTTGAAAGATATTGCCGAACGGGTAGGAGAAGATAGCTGGCGACTAAAACGAGAAGGACAAACAACACTTTTTGACTGACACAAACCCAACCAAACACAAATGCAAGAGTTTTTAAGAATATTTTTGCCGTTGTACTTTACAATTTATTTTGCAATTGCTTTTGTGGCTAAAAGTATTATTGTGGCAAAGCGAATTGGCAAAAGTCCCCTTGTTTTGCCAAAAGACGACAGTGCCTACGGGCTTGTTGGGCTTTATTTTAAACTGATAATAATTTTGATATTTATCTATGTTTTAGCCTTTGCCTTTTTTCCGGATATTTTTGGGCAATTCCAGCCAATTTTACAACTTAACAATTTGATTGCAAAATATATTGGGCTTGGATTTTTCGCTTTTTCGCTTGTTTGGACTATTATAGCACAGCAAAACATGAAAAACTCGTGGCGTATTGGCATTGACACCGAAACTAAAACCGAACTAATAACAACAGGGCTTTTTCAATTTTCAAGAAACCCAATTTTTTTGGGTATGCTAATAAGTTTGCTTGGACTTTTTTTTACAACCCCAAACGCAATAACTGTACTTTTTTTGATTTTAGGTTATGTGCTGATACAAATTCAAATACGGCTTGAAGAAGATTTTTTAACTAAGCAACACGGGCAAACATATATTGCCTACAAACAAAAAGTAAGGCGGCTTATTTGATAAAATTACAACCTAACGGCAAAAAAAAGTAGTTTTCAAGGGTTTAAATAATCATTCCGGCTGCTACGGTTTCGTTTGTACCTTCGTCTATTAAAATAAGGCTTCCGGTAATGCGGTTGCGGCGGTAGGCATCGTACATAAGTGGTTGCGTAGTGCGGATGCTTATCCGGGCAATATCGTTCATGCCAATTTCTGTTGCGTTTTCAATGCGGTGAAGCGTGTTTATGTCTAATTTGTATTGTAGTTGTTTAATTAGGCAGCGGGCATCGCGGGTGGTGTGTTTAACAGCATATTTGCCGTTTAACTGCATGGGCTGCCGGCCTAACCAGCAAATCATTAGGTCAATATCTTGCCCTGTTTTGGGCATATTATTAGGGCGCACCAACATGTCGCCGCGGCTTATATCAATATCGTCGGCAAGGCACAATGTTACCGACATGGGCGAAAATGCTTCTTGTAGGCTATCTTCGGCGGCATCAATACGGGTAATAGTGGTACTAAACCCCGATGGCAATACTACCACTTCGTCGCCGGGTTTAAATACGCCGCCTGCAATACGTCCGGCATAGCCCCTATAGTCATGATAGGCTTCGGTTTGAGGGCGTATTACATATTGTACCGGAAACCGGCAATCTACGCGGTTTTCGTCGCTGGCAATATGAATGTTTTCGAGCAGGTATAGTAAAGTTGCTCCTTGATACCAAGGCATGTTTTGGCTTCGGCTAACAATATTGTCGCCCTGCAAAGCACTAACAGGGATGTATTCAACGTCAATAGTTGTTAATTTCGACGAAAAGTCTTCAAATTCACGCTTAATTTGGGTAAATACCTGCTCGTCATAATCCACCAAATCCATTTTATTAACGCAAACAATTATGTGTGGTATGCGCAATAACGAGGCAATAAACAAGTGCCGGCGGCTTTGCTCAACCATGCCGTTGCGTGCATCAACCAAAATAATGGCCAAATTAGTAGTCGAAGCACCTGTTACCATATTGCGTGTGTATTGTATATGTCCGGGTGTGTCGGCTATGATAAATTTTCGTTTTGGGGTGGCAAAATAGCGGTAGGCAACATCAATGGTAATACCTTGTTCGCGCTCGGCTCGCAAGCCGTCGGTAAGTAGCGCTAAGTTAATTCCATCTTCGCCGCGCCGTTCGGTGGTTCGTTGTAATTCTTCTAATTGGTCTTCAAAAATAGATTTGCTATCGTATAAAAGTCGGCCAATGAGGGTACTTTTGCCATCATCAACACTGCCGGCGGTGCTAATGCGCAGCAAATCCATATTAAGGTAGGCGGCGGTATCGGGGGCTTCTTGTTCGAGTAACATAAATTAATTAAGCAGGAAGTATAAGGTCAAAGTTTACAAATTGAGTACCATAAACAAAAAGGTACCACAAAAAAACATGACACAAAATACCAACTTGCTTGCTTGAAAATAAATAAATTGGTATTTAAACAAACTAATTGAGCGAAATAACCGGTATAGAGGCGCTACTATTTTGCTCGTTAAAAGCCAACGTATATATGGTGTATTGCATATATGGCGTTAAAGGAAACGTATCGAGTAAATAAACTAACTCGCGTTTTGATTTGGCTAAAAATGTAGCCCAAAGTTTTGACCTGTCAGCCGAAAGGGTATAGCTAGTTAAGCGGTTTTGCTTAAAAAGTTCGGCCCCCCTAGTGCGTTGCTCGAATTAAATCCAAAAACTCTTCGTCAATTTCTTCGGGCAGGGTAAAATCAACCATAAATGAGAGCAGTTCCATAGTAAAGTAACGCTAAAATTAATAATACGCAACTGTTTTAAATATATGCAGTTTGTAGTCGTTAGCCGTTTGTTTCGTGTTTTATTAGTAAGTAAAAAGCAAAAAATTTTGTGCAAAGATACCATTTTTTTGGGGTTTAGCCAACTGCGCCAAGGCAAGTCTTTTAAATGTCCAAAACATACCCTTATTTTCTAACAATAAAATGCAACCAATACTAAAAAGTTGTACCTTGATGGCATCAAACTATTTCATTTATGGTTTGCTTGCTGCTATACTATTCTTTTTTAAACGCTATCATTTAATCCTTGTTTTAACAACACCTTTTAACCCTATTTTATGGCATAATGGTACTTTTATAAACAAACAAATAAATAATTAATCAATTATTTAAATATTATATTACAAACACTATCCCCCATGCTAAAGTGTAATGATGGTATGCGGGTTATTATATTTTTAGCTTGTAAGTATTAGTTTTTCGCCATCAACTAATTTACAACTACAATTCCTGATAATTTTTTTTAATTGGTTAATTAAAAAAGTACTATGCTAATGCTTATATTAGGTGGGGTTTAGGTAAGTATAAACCCAACGCCAGCTATTATGCCCAAGTTTTTAGCTTTAGCCCCATTGTGTTCGTCTGTTTTTTTTGTGGCAACAGGTGCTTTTACCTTGTTAATAAGTGTCAGTCAAACTGCTTTAGCCCAGCTTAATGCCAATCATACTACTTACAACCCTACCCAATTAGTAGAAGATGTTTTAATTAACGGGGGCGAATGTGTTGAGGTTTCTGGCATTACCTATACCGGACACAACCAGGCACGAGGCTATTTTACCGGAGGTCAAAACACTGTTGGTTTCGAGTCGGGAGTAATTTTGGCCTCGGGGCGTGTTTCAAATGCTAATGGGCCTAATAATGCAGAAAACGAAACAAGTGATTTTGGCAATCCGGGCGATAACGACCTTGACCTTGCTCAACCCGGATCATGCAACACCCATGATGCCGCCATCCTATCTTTCGACTTTGTTCCCACTCAAGATATAGCATCGTTTGAGTACGTTTTTGGCTCAGAAGAGTATTGCGAGTGGGCGCCCAGTAATTTTAGCGATGTGTTTGGTTTTTTTATTTCCGGACCCGGTATATCCGGACCCTATTCGGGTGGCGCAGTAAATATAGCACTTATACCCGGAACCTCTACACCTGTTTCCATTAACAACGTCAATCAGAACACAAATACCACCTATTTTATTGGCAACAACGGCTCGTGCCCCACTGATGCCAACTTAAATGTTGAGTACGATGGTCTTACCGTTGTGCTAACTGCTACTACCCCCACGCTTACCCCCTGCGAAACTTACCACATTAAATTGGCGGTAGCCGATTGCTCAGATTGGATTTTAGACTCGGGCGTGTTTTTAAAAGAGGGCAGTTTTAATGCCGGAAATGGTTTTAGCGTAAATACTGGCGTAGGTGGAGTTTCGGGCATTAATCTGATGTACGAAGGCTGTGAAACAGGTTATTTTGTGTTTATTAGGGAAGACACCACCGACCTTAGCCAGCCTTATACTATTACCGGAATTACTCTTAACAACGGCAGCACCGCTACACCCGGTGTTGATTGCAATACTATTCCAAGCTCATTTACCATTCCGGCCGGCCAAATTAGCGATACCTTGTGGATTAATGCTTTCATTGATTTTAAAACAGAAGGTATTGAGTCGCTCATTCTTAATATCCCTACCGGATGCCCTTGTAATAATAGTACCATAACCAAAACTATGCTGATAAAAGATGCCGACCCCCAATGATACCATTTGCCCCAACGCCACCATTGACCTTACCGCTGTTGTTACAGGTGGGGCGGGTATATCAACAGATAAAACCTTAGAATGGAGCACCGGTGCCGGCAATGTTTACACCATTACAGTAAATCCAAACGGCACTACTACTTACAGCGTTACCGTTACCGACCTTTGCGGTAATATTGCCATAGACGATATTACCATTTGGGAAGATGGCTCGCCTACACCCGTTGAAATTATAGACCCCGGACTATTGTGTAAAAACAATACAACCATTTTTTTACAAGCCACGCCGCCGGGCGGCACTTGGTCGGGGTCGGGAATAACCAACCCTAATACGGGTGCTTTTAATCCGTCTTTGGCTAACCCACCTTATACCATAACGTATAACTATACCAACGATTGTGGCATTAACTCCTCTGATCAAATTACCCTCAATGTTAAAGACCTGCCCACTGCTAATTTTTTAGGAGGCGCGCAACTTTGCAGTAATTCCGGAAGCACTACTACCCTAACCATCAGTTTGACCGGCACCGCGCCATGGACATTAACATACAGCACACCAAGCGGAGCAAATCTAACTGTTACCATTAACAGCTCGCCCTATACCCTTACCGTTACCGAAATGGGTACTTATACCATTACAAATGTAACCGACTCAAAACCTTGTAGCAATACAGGTAATACCGCTCAGGTTACGCCAGTAGTTATCACGGCCAATCTTAGTAAAACCGACCCAATTTGTAATAACGATACAAACGGCACTATTACTTTAAATCCAAACGGTGGCAAACCGCCTTATACAATTACTTGGAGCGACCCCTCATTGGGTAATCTCACTAATGTATCCGGATTAGCTGCTGGCGTTTACAGCGTTACCGTTACAGATGCCGATGGTTGCCTTACCACCGCTACTGTTACCCTTCTTAACCCGCCGCTACCCACCCCGCCAACTGTGCCATCGCCTACTTATTGTCAAGGCGATCCTATTGGCACCATTGCCGCCGGGCTGCCCAATGGCACCACTGCCCAATGGTACACCCTAATACCCCCCGATACCACCTTAGTATATACAGGCAACCCTTTCGACCCAACCCCTTTTGCCGATACTAATACCCCGGCCATCTATAATTTTATGGTTACTACCTTGTCGCCCGCAGGTTGCCAAAGCCTGCCCACCCTGTTTAATATAACCATTAACCCTACGCCTAATCCTGAATTTACTAATACAGTTGCCATTTGTATTGGCGACTCCCTGTTAATAACTGCGTTAAATGGCAACAGTAATGGCAATTATCAATGGTTTGATGCTCCGCCGCCCGGTGGCAACCTAATTACAGGCTATATTGACCCCACAAGCACCACTACCTACTATTTGCTGTTTACCGATGCCCTAACCGGATGCACCCAAACTACCCCTGCTTCCGTAATAGTAAACCCTTTGCCTACACCCGCCATTATAGGCCCAACCATTATTTGCCCTACCGATACAGCAACGCTAACTGCTTCTGGCGGGGTGTTTTACTTGTGGTCAACTGCCGATACCACCGCCACCATTAATACGCCCAATGCAGGCACTTATAGTGTTACAGTTACTGATGGCAACGGCTGTATTAATACAACCCAACATACCATAACAATTGATGACCTAAAAATAAACGCCACCAAACAAGATATTTTATGCCCTGGCGATTTAGGCAGTATTGATGTAACCATAAACGGCGGAATACCTCCCATTAATTTCACTTGGATAGGCCCAACTAATATTGGCAACCAAACCGCTGGAATTGGCTTGCAGCCGGGTATTTATGGAATTACTGCCACCGATGCAGTGGGCTGCGCCGACAGCATTACTCTTGAAATAATTGACTATTCGGTAGTAATGACTGTTGAAATATCCGGTGTAGATGCCAACTGTTTTGCCGAACCATCCGGAAGTATTGAGTTAGTGGTTAGCGGCGGCGCTCAACCCGTTACCATTGTTTGGGATGGAGCAACAAATATTTCGCCGAACAATTACAGTCCAATAAACTTGCTGGCCGGCACCTATACAGCTACCGTTACCGATGCGAATGGCTGTGTGCAAGTAGTTTCTATAACTATTAATCAACCGCCAACTGTGCTTATAAATTTTAACGCCATTGAACCACTTTGTTTTGGTGGCGATGCCTTTTTGGAAGCCGAAATTTTTGGCGGCGTACCACCATATGTTTACGATTGGCAGCCTCAAGGCCAAACCACTGACACGCTTACTGTAAAGGCGGGCACTTATACCCTCGAAATTACCGATTCACATGGTTGTAAATACAAAAAATCGGTTACTATTAACGAGCCTCCTCTATTAGAAATTACTGCCGCTGTCCCAACTCCCGATTATTGCGACCAAACAAATGGAGAGATTTCATTATCTACCAACGGCGGAACAATGCCATATAATTACGTATGGAGCCCTGACGTAGGCAACAATACAGCTAATGTTTCCGGATTAAACTCGGGCACTTATTATGTAACCGTTACCGATGTTAATGGCTGTAAAGACTCGTCTTTGGCCGTTATTGACTCTGTTGCAGGCCCAATTGCTGGCCTGCCTATTGTAACTCCTGCTATTTGTGCGCAAAACAATGGCACTATTGAAGTGTTCGTAACGCAAGGCAGCCCTCCTTATGTCTATATATGGGGCGGCCTGCCTAACCAAACAACTGCTTTTGCTGATAGTCTTGCCCCCGGCACTTATACAATTACTGCTACCGATATTCATAACTGCACAGTAGAAATGACGGCTACAATTGTGGCTTTACCACCTCCTCAAATAGACGCTATTACAGTTATTAACGATGCCTGCGGTCAAGGCATTGGCAGTATTGAAGTTAGCGCATCGGGTGGCACAGGCCCTTTGCTGTTTACTTGGTCTTATCCGGCATGGAACGGCCTCGACTCAATAAGTGGTGTATTGGGCGGTAGTTATTCTGTTACAGTTACCGACTCAATAGGTTGCGTTGTTACAACAGCTATTACAGTGCCTACCGACCCAGCCCCACAAATTATAAGTGCCATCATTGGCCCTTCGCACTGTGGGCAAACCGATGGCAGTTTAAATGTGGTGGCGTTAGGCGGAACGGGCAACCTAACCTATCAATGGACCCCGGACATAGGAAATAGTACCTATATTTCCGGATTAAGCGCCAACACCTACAATTTAGTAGTTATTGACGAGCGGGGTTGTACCACAGATACCACCCTAACTATTCCTGATTTGCCTGCGCCCATCATTGCCCAAATAGTTGTAACACCAAACTACTGCGAACAAAATAATGGCACCGCCACCGTACAACTAAACCACTTAGGAAATACAAATTTAAGCGAGTTGTTATTTATATGGTCGCACGACCCCCTGCTAAATAGCCCACAGGCCACCGGATTAACCACAGGCAACTATCAAATAACAGTTACCGATAATTTTGGCTGCCAAGATACTATGAGTTTTGAAATATTGCCCATTTTGCCACCCGAGCTAAGTTTGGTCAATCTAATAAACGAAAAATGCACCAAAAGCAACGGCTTGATTGAGGTAACTGCTAATGGCGGTTCAGGTGCTTTAACTTATACTTGGTCTCCGGCAATCAATAACTCCGGATTATTAAACAATATCAGCGCAGGTACGTATAGCGTTACCGTTACTGATGCCGCTGGCTGTACCGACGAAGCCAGTTTTGAAATAACCGACTCGCCTGGGCCAAATCTTAGTTTAATTGAAGTGGTTGACGCCCATTGCGATAGTTTTGACGGCTCAATAAAAGTAAATGCTTCCGGAGGAACAGCACCGCTTAAGTTTTCATGGTCTCACGATTTGGCCTTAAATACCAGCGATGCCTTAAACATAAAAGCGGGGGCATATAGTGTTACCGTTATTGATGCTAACAACTGTATTGCAACGCTTACGGCAAAGGTAAATAACCAAGCCGGCCCCAAAATTGCACCCGTTTTAACTACTGACGAAGCCTGCGGGCAAACAAATGGTCAAATAGAGGTAAAAGTAACAGGTGGCCTTGAACCCTACACTTATCAATGGGCCGATAATATTTTACTTAACACCAACACACGTACTAACCTTAGTGCAGGTGTATATAACCTAACTGTAACAGATGCTTTTGGTTGCAGCGACATTAAAACTTTTACTTTAAACAATTCGTTGCCACCTACTGTATCGGTTGCTACCACACCTTCGAGCTGCGGACAAGCCGACGGAACTACTAATTTATCGGTAACAGGCGGATTAACACCTTATAACTATGCTTGGGATAACGGTCAAAACTCAGCCAACCTATCCGGATTAAAAGCAGGAACCTATGTTGTAACCGTTACTGATGCTGCTGGCTGCCAAACTATTGTCAGCGCGGATATTTCGGACTTAGGTGCGCCACAAATTGCTATTACGCAACAACAAAACGCTACCTGTGGGCAAGCCAACGGTAGTGCCGAAGTCAATGCCTCGGGCGGCACAGGGACATTGGCTTTGATTTGGTCGAGTGGCGAAACAGGCAGTATGCTATCCGGAAAAATGCCCGGTTTTTATAGTGTTACCGTTACCGATGCCAATGGATGCTCAGCCTCGGCAACTCTTGAAATTGCCGATTCGCCCGGACCTTCTTTAGCGCTTACTTCTATAAATAAAGCTAACTGCGGCCAAGCTAATGGTGCAGCAACGGTAACAGCTACTGGTGGTAATGGCAATTTGTTGTTTGCATGGAGCCATGATGCCGCATTAATTGGCCCAGATGCTACCGGCTTACCAGTAGGGAGTTACAGCGTAACAGTTACCGATGAAAACGGATGTAGCACCGCTATTAATTTTAATTTAGACGAAGAAGCTGCTCCTACACTTACCGTTGTTGGCACTACTCCGGCCGGATGTAACCTGTCTGATGGAAGTGCCACCGTTAACGGACAAGGTGGAACTGCACCTCTTACTTATGCGTGGAGCCATAACCCTGCGCTTAACAGCACTACAGCTAATAATATTGCTTCAGGTAATTACACTATAACAGTTACCGATGCTAAAGGTTGCTCGGCAACCGTTGATTTAACCGTATTGAGTTTAGAAGCACCGATTATTACAAGTATTGATATTGTAAATGCCATTTGTGGCAATAAAAATGGGGCAGCTACGGTTAATTTTTCGGGAGGTACTGCGCCTTTTACCTTCACTTGGAGCCATGATGCCTTGTTAAACAACCCAACTGCCAACAATTTAGATGCAGGTGCGTATGCAGTTACATTAACCGATGGTAAAAATTGTACTGCCATTGCAAGTTTTAATATTACACAAGCAGCGGGGCCAACTATAAATTTGCTGAGTCAAGCGAACCCTACTTGTTCGCAAAATAATGGTGCCATTGAGATAGAAGTAATTGGAGGCAGTAATGGCGTAAACATAACTTGGCTGCCCAATGTGGATAATAATGGACAAAGCTCGGCTAATAATTTGCCTCCCGGTGTTTATACCATATCGGCTATAGATGCAAACAACTGCATTGCCGAGTTAACTGTTTTGCTGACTGACTCGCCAGGTGCTGGGGCAAACCTAACCACCACCGATGCACATTGCGGCCAATCCGACGGCTCTATATCCGTTACTACTACAAGTGGCACTTTGCCTTTAAGTTTCAACTGGTCGGACTCAAATTTAGTTGGCCCTAATCAGCTAAGCCTTGCCGCCGGCGCATATAGCCTAACTATTACCGATGCCTTAGGCTGCCAGGTTGTGCTCGACACTATAATCAACGACATTCCTGGCCCAAGTCTTACCGTAGTTAGCACTACTAATTCAAGTTGTGGGCAAGCCGACGGAATGGCAACTTTACTTGCCGATGGTGGCACAGGCGGCTATACTTGGGCTTGGTTGCCCAACGTAGCCTCTGCCGAAACAGCTCAAAATTTACTTGCAGGGCTATATCAAATAACAGTTACCGACGCCGTTGGTTGCGCTGCGAACCTTAGCTTTGAAATTAAAGATGCCAATGCACCAACTTTAAGTATTATTCAAATTAATCCCGAAATTTGTAGCCAAAACAATGGCAGCATATTAGTTACAGCTACCGGTGGCGATGGCAATTATACGTTTACCTGGAGCCACGATGCAAGTTTAAATAGTCCGGAAGCCTTAGCTTTAACCTCCGGAAATTATAGTGTTACCGTTACCGATGGCATGGGCTGTAAAGCGGTTATTAATGCCGAAGTTCCATTCATCGAAGGACCATCTATTAGCGCAAACGCTACCAACGATTTTTGTAACCAAAACTTGGGTAGTATTACCAGTTTTCCTGCTGGTGGCGATGGCAATTATACGTTTACTTGGAGCCACGATGCAAATTTAAATAGTCCGGAAGCAATGGATTTAGCCTCCGGAAATTATAGTGTTACCGTTACCGATGGCAATGGCTGTACTTCGCTTGCAAATGCAACAGTTGATAATATACTTGGGCCAAATTTAAGTGTAATAGCTTCCAAAATGGCCACCTGCAACCAAGCAAATGGCACAGCGACTGTGTTAGCTACTGGTGGCGATGGCAATTATACATTTTCTTGGAGCCACGATGCAAGTTTAAATAGTCCGGAAGCATTGGGTTTGGCATCCGGAAATTATAGTGTTACCGTTACCGATGGCAATGGCTGCACCGCCGCTGTATCATTCGATATAAGTAATACCGACAGCCCTGTTTTATCGCTTGAGCAAACAACACCAACGCATTGCGCACAAGCCAATGGCATAGCCAGCGTAACAGCAACGGGCGGCGATGGCAATTATACATTTACCTGGAGCCACGATGCAAATTTAAATAATCCGGAAGCATTGGGTTTGGCATCCGGAAATTATGGTGTTACCGTTACCGACGGCATGGGCTGTACCGCTACTATTGACTTTGTTATTCCAGACCTGCCGGGTGTAGCTCTTGATAGTATAAGCGCAATGCCTACGCCCTGCGCAGAATCTTTGGGTAGTGCTACAGTAGTGGCAACGGGGGGGCAACTGCCATATAGTTTTGAATGGAACACAACACCGCCTCAAACAACGGCTACCGCTACTAATTTGCCACCTGGCAATTATGTTGTTACTGTTACGGATGCTTGGGGCTGTCAAATTACTGCTAACGTGATTGTCGAGGGTATATTGCCTGCGTTTACCTTAAATTGTAGTGAAGCAACGGGCCAAACCATAACCGTTGAATGGACAACGCCAACCGGTGTCTTATTTTACGAAGTTATTATAGATGCCAACTCGCCCCTCACCTTGCCCGCTAACACCAATAGTTATACCGTAACCGATTTGCTGCCTAATACTGCCGTAAGTGTTACTATAACTCCTGGGTTGCCGGCAGTTTGTGGCTTAGTAGAACCTTTAACGGTAATATGCACCACCCTTCCATGCGAGCCAATTGACCCTGTTATTACCGGTTTTGAGCCAAGTTATTGCCAAGCCGATACACCCGTACAGTTAATAGCAACCCCGCAAGGAGGTACGTTTAGTGGCAAGGGGGTTTCTGCGTCCGGATTATTTGACCCCAGTTTGGCTGGCGCAGGAACACACCAAATCATATATCAATACAGTAATGAGTTTGGCTGTCCTTATTCTACAGATATATTAATAACGGTTTACGAAATGCCTGTTGCTGCTTTTGCTAATACGCCCGTTATTTGCTTAGGCGATGCGCTTGTATTGGAATTTACCGGAATTGCCCCTGCTAATGCTGAGCTGCTTTGGCAAGTGGGTACCGCCACTTTTGAAGGCTTTGGGCCACATACAATTTATCCGGAAGAAACCGGGTGGTTGCCTGTTTTATTGACCATTAATGCCAATGGTTGTAGCAGTACGGCAAAAGAAGAGGTGGGAGTTTCGGCGGCGCACGTGCAAACAATTGACGACCAAACTGTTTGGTATGGCGAGTCGGTAGTGTTGGAAACAACGGGTAGTTCGGTGCTAAACGGCGAATTGACCTATTTGTGGGACGATGCCTATGAACCCCCAGCACACCCATTAGTTCCGTTGCCTACAAGTATTGCCGGCAGCAACGAGGTTAGCCCAACAGTTACGCCATCGGCAACAGGTTGGTATTATATTGCTTTACAAGATGAATATGGTTGTAAAGCAGCCGATACAGTAAAAATTACAGTTAAACATCCTAACAGTTTTGTGATACCTAACGCTTTTAGCCCAAATAATGATGGGGTGAACGATATTTTTAAAATAGATGGATTTAATATTGCCCAAATTGATTTAATGATTTACAACCGTTGGGGCGAACAGGTGTTTAAAGTAGAAAGCGTACCGCTAACTACCGGATGGAATGGCATATATAAGGAGCAAATTTGTGAGGTTGCCGTATTTGTTTACTATGCTGTGGTGTATTATTATGACGGATCGAAAGAGGTACAAAAAGGAAATGTTACCTTGCTGCGGTAAAACTGCAGAATACGCCTTTTAGGTTAGATTTTACCCAGATATTGCAAATTCGTTTCCGGAGAAAACTATTAACAGGTTTTTTATTTCCAATAAAGCATCCAAGAAAAAAGTATTTTAGTTTGCTTTAATTTTTATCACAACAAGGGTGGTATCGTCGTCTAAAAAATCGGTGGGCGTTTTTTGAGTAAACTCAATAAATGCCTCAACAATAGCATTTTTAATGTCTGCGCTGTTTAAATGAGCGTTTTTGCTTAGGCAATTTTTAAGGTTTTCGTAGCCCCAAAGTTCGTTTGTTTGGGGGTTTCGACCTTCAATAAGCCCATCGGTATAAAGCACAAATACATCATTGGGTTGTAGGGTTTGTTGTTGGGTGTCAATAAAGTTGTTGTAGCTGGTATTGCGAATTATGCCCAAGCCCACTCCCTCGCCAGGCAAATAGCTGGCAGCAGTTTTCATCCGGAAGAAAGCTGTTGGGCAATGCCCCGCTCTGGTCCATATTGCTTTGTTTGCCTCGGCATCGAACAATATATAAGTTAAGGTAATAAAACTATTGCGGCCTAAACAAGCACTAACTGCTACATTTGCCTGCTGCAAAAATTGGGTGGGGTTTTGCACCGTTGGACTTATACTTTGAAATATGCCTTTAAGTTGTGCCATATAAAACGCTGCCGAAATGCCTTTGCCCGATACGTCTCCGATAACTACGGCTAATTGTTGGGGCGTTGGCTGATAAAAATCGTAATAGTCGCCGCCTACTTCGCTGGCGCTACGGGCGTAGGCGGCCATTTCAAACCAATTGCTATCAGGAAAATTGCGGGGCAGTAGTGCTTGTTGTATTTGGGTGGCTATTTTTACCTCTTGCCTTAGCCGTTCGTTGGCTGCACTTTGTTGCAAAAGGTGGGTATTTTGGTAAGCAATTCGACCTTGTTCAATATAGCTGACTAAGCCATTAATAGCGGGTAAATCGAAGGCATTAGCGTAAGTTTGTACTAAACATATAGCGGCAATAAAAGTGCCTTCGGTGGTAAATAGAGGTAGTACTAATAACGAATTGTAAGGGTTATTAAGTCCGGTATTAAGTTTGGCTTTTTCGAGGTTGCGTTCGTAAAAATAGGGTTTGTCGGCTTTTTCGAGCCATGTTTCAATTTGACACCTTAACGTTAAAACTTGTGCATCTATCAAATCAATTTCGTGGCGCAAATATAATTGTTTATGGCTGGGCCAAAGCAGCCATCCGGCATTGTCGGGGTGTTGGTTACAACATAGTTTAAAAATGCGGGTTATAATTTGCTCGATACTTTCGCGGTTAATAGCTCCGGATATTTCTTGAAAACTGCGTATTTCTTGGCGTTGGGCTTCAATGGCCGATGCTAATGGCAAATTAAAGCCAAGACCAAGTGTGGCAAAAACGGCATAAAAAACAACTGCCGCCATTACAAAAACCTGAAAATTATTCTGTTCAGGAGGGTTCAAAATAAAAGCAGGGCAATTTAGCACTATCCATTCGTTTAAAATTACACCTGCCATTAAAATAAGTAGCACCATTATGCCGCCCATTTTAAGTTTTTCGTTGTAATTTAGTAGTACAATCCAATTTATGCGCACGCCCAAAAAAGCGCCGGTAATTACGCCAGTAATAAGCAATACAATATTTACAAAAATGGGTATGGGCAGTATTTGCAACGAAGCAACAGCTATAATGGCCATAATTAAAAGTATTAAATTCCAGCGTTGCACAATGGCCGAACTTCGTTTTTGGTAAATTAGCCGCCGAAAAACAATAAGAGTATGCGCAAAAAAGGCAAAACTTGCCGCAGCGGTTATCCCTTCAAAAGTATATGGCCAATTAAAAACCATTACCTCGCCTCCGGACTT
Source organism: Sphingobacteriales bacterium (assembly GCA_016706405.1). Taxonomy (NCBI): domain Bacteria; kingdom Pseudomonadati; phylum Bacteroidota; class Sphingobacteriia; order Sphingobacteriales; species Sphingobacteriales bacterium. The sequence goes on along the minus strand of JADJJT010000001.1, from coordinate 1,448,239 downwards.
AATACTGGGGGCTAAAATTTCAGTTTTTAGGTAGTTGTGCAATAAGGCTACCCCCGAAATAGCGCCCCCCACATAAAGACTCCGTTGCATTAGGGCTTGCCAATCGTGTAATTGTGCCTGGCGCGAGTCGCGTTCAAAAAAGTACAATATTGCCACACAACCTACTATATACAGGGTGTTGGCAGCTAACAAAGAATGAATATGGTAGTTGGCAAAACCGGCCAATAAAGCAGCAGCTAACAGGCAAACTATGCTTATTAGCAACCAATAAAAACGCCCTGCCACACTTTTTTTTAATATGGCCATTTGAGGCGTAAAATTAGTTTGTTTTAAGCTATATTTATAATTAGGTTGTAAGGCAAAAATTATACGCTGCTGTTAATTATTGCTTTTTACGCCTTTTTACTTCTCTTAAACCACAACAAATTAGGTATGTTCGTATAAGTGTATAATATGAACTTATTTAAATCGCATGCCAACTCTGGCTTCAACATGGTGCATGTGTTGCCCACTGCCGCCAAGGCGCGGAAACCTTGTAATGCCGTAGCCAATTTTTACAAAAGGTTTCCATTTTTTGTGGTTATTAAAACTAAATCCAAAATCAAATTGGGTAAGGTGGCCAAAGGTGCGCCCCTCAATATTGCCAATTTTAAGTTGGTTTAGAATTAACGAGTACGAAGCAAAGGGCATAATTTTGGCAAGTTTATTGCGTTTAAAATGATGCCGTATTATCCAACCATATTGTAACATTTTGTACGATGGTTGCAACGAATCGGTTTTATTGCCCGGAAAATAGGTATAACCTAAAGGAACAGATAAATAAACGGCAGATTTTTTTAAAAATCCGGAAAATTGCCATGCGTAATCGAAAACAGCGCCATAACCTTGGGCTGTTGTTTGTTCAAAATTCGATTTAAACAAGTACCTATAACCAATATCGAACGAATATTGTTTGGGAACTTTTTCGAAAAACGTGTGGGCTTCTTGGGTGGTTTGGGCGGTGCAAAATCCGGATATAAAAAAAAGACAAAACCACAATAAAAATAAAAAAGAAGATCTAATTTCCAACATACTGCTAACAAGTAAAATATTTTAAAGCTGGGTAAAACGGGCAAAGATACGCCGACTTAATGTTAATATTTTTTAGCACACAATATTAAACGTTTGACCTAAAATAAAGTCAAACGGCTTTGAGCGTTTTATGGCTTAGACTAAGGGGTAAATTACCGGCATAGATAGAGACAAAATTTTTCCGGATAGCCCTAAACTACGCCGCATTTATTTTGTTTCTTACTTCTTAGGTGCAAAATGACGTTTATTTTTTTCTTCCGGATTTCTTAGCTAATTAACCAACTATTTGTTTCTTTAACTTTAATATTTACTAATTCTACCTAATGAAACCATTTTTATTTGCTTTTTCTTTTGTTTTGTGTGCCACAATGTTTAGCGCATTTACACCCGCTGCCCAAAATTATACTACTGATAATAATGCAGCACAAGCCCAAAACAATAATGATATTGAATGGGTTGAACTTGATGCGCTTGACTCGCTGATGCAAAAAGAACCCCGAAAAGTTTTATTTAAAATTTATGCCGACTGGTGCGGCTGGTGCAAAAAAATGGATAAAACCACATTTAAGCACGAAGCTGTTGTGCAATATGTTGGCGAAAAATTTTACGCTGTTCGTTTAGATGCCGAAGATAAAAACACGCTTAATTTTAAAGGGAAAACGTATAAATATGTTAAACAAGGCAAGGCCGGAGCTAATGAGTTGGCCTTAGAACTAATGAAAAATCGCGTTGAATTGCCTGCTACGGTAATTTTAGACGAAAAATACCGCCATCTTTCCCTTTTTCCGGGGTATTTAGATGCGCACGATTTAGACCTTATTTTGCATTACTATACCACATCGGCCTACCAAAAGCGAGTGCCAATAGGTATATTTGCCCAAAACTATAAATCAACTATTAAACGCTCCGACCTAAGTCAGTTTTAAACAATAAAATTTGTTTTTTATTTTATATCATATTAGAGGCATGTTTGCTCCATTTTGGCAAGCAGGGCCTCTATTGTTTTATATTTTTCGCCCTAAGCCAATTTTTTGCTCAAGCTAAATAACGTTAAATAAACATGAAAACAAAAAGGCTTGGATTTTTTAACTCATTTTTATGCCCACACTAAACTAAAACTAAACTAATTTGTCCATATTTAAGCGTATCTTTACAGCGCTTTTGTTACATTTATAAAATAAAAATTTAAGTTTAAACAATGAAGCAACTATTTTTGGCTTTGTCCTTATTTGTATTATCTGTTTTATTAGCCCCCACAAACCTTGCAGCCCAAAGTTTTGGCTATGTTGATTCGAGGCAAATACTCGAAAAAATGAATACCTACCAACAAGCACAACAACAAATAAACCAAATTGCCGAAGGCTGGGAAAAAGAGGTAACCGCCCAAAAACAAAACATCGAAAAACTATACAAACAGTTTCAGGCCGAGCAAGTATTATTAACCGATAAAGACCGTGCTAAACGCGAACAAGAGATTTTTGACAAAGAAAAAGCGCTAAAAGATTTTCAGCGCGAAAAATTTGGCCCAGAAGGTGAGTTATATAAAAAACGGGTTGAATTGGTAAAACCCATACAAGACCAAGTTGCCAAAGCTATTGAAACGGTAGCTAAAAACAAAAAAATTGATTTTGTACTCGACAAAGGGCAAGGTGTTGCTATTGTATATGCAAATCCAAGTTTTGACTATACAGCCGACGTGCTTAAAGAATTAAACACAAAATAAATAAACTGAATGTTTTAAAACTTCCGGATGTATTTTTTTACTGCCCATCTAATCCTTGTTTTTAAAATGGCAATAAAATAATTAGCTTCCGGATTGCTTAAAACACGTTTATTACAACCACTAAACAATTACATGCTTGCATTATGGGCAGTTACCGTTACTTTGTAAAGAACATTCAATTATAATTTGGTGCTGCCGTATTAAATTACACAACAATCTTGTTAGATTTTTAATTTTTATTTTAATTATATAATTCGTAATGAAATTTATTAAGTATTTATTTGTTGCCGTTTGCCTTTTTATTGGTACACAAGCTAACAGTTATGCACAAACCAAAATTGGCCACCTCAACAGTTTAGACCTTTTAAACTCAATGCCCGAGTGGAAAGCTGCCGAAACGCAGTATCAGACCTATTTAGAGCAACTGAGTAATATGTTGAAAAGCAAAGATGAAGAGCTAATTAAAGAAGCCACCAGCGTTGAACAGCTATGGAAAGAAGGCAAACTTTCGCAGTTAGATTACCAAGCAAAAATGATGACCTTACAAGAAAAAGATAAAAAATTAGCCGAAGAAAAAGCTGCAGCCGAGCAAAACGTGGCAAAAAAAGAAGAAGAGCTAACCAAACCAATTAAAGACCGCGTAACCCAGGCTATAAGCGACGTAGCCACCGAAAAAGGCTATACCTACGTGCTCGATTCGGGTGCCGCCTTGGGTTTGTTGTTTGTTTCGCCAAGCGAAGATATTACCGCTTTTGTTAAGGCCAAACTAAATTTAAGGTAAAAACATTTTAGAATTTAATTCTACGAAATAAAAGACCGCTAAGAACAACAACTTAATCTGTTTTTAGCGGTCTTTTTATAATTGCCAAAAACAAAAGCCTATTTTTATACCAAGGTGATTTATAAAATAATCCAAAGTTAATACTTTTCAATTTCCGGAAAAGGTGTTACATGAAAACAAAGCTATCAATGCCACTACCCGCGCCTTCGAACTGTTGTAGGTTTGCAAACGGAAAAACCGTTAAAAAACAAGCGTATAAAATACTGTTTGAGCGCAGCGAGTTTATTTTATAGCTTGTTTTTAGGTTTTGAAGTGCAGCAAACCGTTAAACAACAGGTCGCAGCGCTTGATTTTTTTGTTACGTCTGCTTCGCAGGTTCACTTCGCAACCTTGCCTTCGCAAGTTTGCTCGTTCATTATCAAGAAAAAAAGTATAATAAAATAAAAACCATATATTTTGTTCTTAGTACAAAACAAAGCAATTCTGTTTAAGTTAATTGGGCTAATCATTTATTCACTTTACTTTTACTTTCTATTTGCTTTTATTGGCGCATAGGCAGGCACATCTATTAGTGAAAACTCAGCATTGGTTTGTGTTTCGATATTTAATTTAGGTGCATTCCAAACACCTACGGCATCGCGGGGCTCTTTTCCGGAAAAATAAATTTAGCAGAAGAAAATTTATGGCAAGCAAGCCTGTTACAAAGGCAATGAGTCGGTTATCCGGAAATTAGGCACTAATTAATCTAATAAATTAAATATTTACTGGTGTTTCCAGCCTTGTGCTATTAAATTGTGCTCGATTCCACTTTTGGTTATTATTTTTGCGCCATGCTGTGGCTCGGTTATTTTGCCAATAATGGCAATTCCTTGCAAGTCATCGAGGCGTGTTAAATGGCTGGGGTTTACGGTAAACAAAAGTTCGTAGTCTTCGCCGCCATTAAACACACAGGTAAGCGGGTCGAGGTTAAGTTCGCGGGCGGTTTCAAACATTTCCGGATGTAACGGAATATTTTCGTCGTAAATATGGCATCCTACTTGCGAGTTTTTGCATAAATGCAGTACCTCCGAAGACAAGCCGTCCGAAACATCAATCATGCTGGTAGGCACTATTTGCATATTATTTAAAATTTCGACTATGTCGCGGCGCGGCTCGGGGCGCAGCAACCGGCCAATACAGTATTGGTAGGGCGCTAAATAGGGTTGGATATTGGGGTTTTCAATATAAATTTGTTTTTCGCGCTCTAATATTTGAAGTCCTAAATAAGCTGCCCCCAAAAATCCCGTTACGCATAATAAATCGCCGGATTTTGCCCCGCTGCGGTAGGTTATTTTTGAGGTATTTACTTGTCCAAAGACGGCAATATTTATAAACATCCCTTTTACCGAGCTGCTGGTGTCGCCCCCTACTAAATCAACCTCATAGTCGCGGCAGGCGGCATAAATACCGTCGTATAACTCGTCAAGTGCTTCTACGCTCATACGACTTGATACGGCCAACGATACAACTATTTGGGTAGGCGTACCGTTCATGGCATAAATATCAGATAAGTTAACGGCAACGGCCTTGTAGCCTAAATGCTTTAACGCGGTGTAATGCAAATCAAAATGGATGCCCTCAATAAGCAAATCGGTGGCCAACAAGCAAAGCTCGTCGCTACTGGCAATGGGCTGCATAACAGCGGCATCGTCGCCAACGCCTTTTATTGTGCTTGGTTGTTTGTGGTGTTTAAAGTGTCGGGTTAAATGGTCAATTAAGCCAAACTCGCCTAAACTATTTATTGCCGTTAATTTTGGGGTGCTGGCGGTGTTGTTTTCTTGGTTCTTGTTATTATTGTCGTTGTTTTTCTTATTATTATCCATTTTTGCATCAATTATTTCGTTTATTTATGCTACAAAATTAATGATTTTTGACCAACAGGACAAAGAGTATTGGTTTATTTATAGCATGTCTTTTTTGAACTCCTAATAATTTCTGTTTCAACTAAATGATGGTAAATATAGGCGCAAAATTAGTGTATAGTATAAAACTAACAAATTTTTGATGTTTTGCTGTCTATCATGCTTTCAATTTCCGGATGAATTGCTTAATTTATTACCAATTTCCCGGATATAATTACCCGGTTGCCGAGTTTTACCTCGTAGGGGTAAATACCTGCTGCAAGGTGTAGGGTGGGTAGGGTGCGCTGGTTTTGCAGGCTGGGCAAACCCCATGCGCCTACTAACCGCCCTTGGATGTTGTATAAATTAAACTGCCCCTGTGGTATTTGCGGCGGAAAGGCATAATGTACCGTTACCGCCTGCCCCGTTTTAATAGGGTTTTGGCTTAGTACCGCCGTGCTTTGTGCTGCGTGTTGCGGTATTTGTTGGGTGCCAACCGCCCATAATTGTACTGTTTGGGTTAGTTGGGTGGTATCGCCGCAAAGTATGGCGTTTAGGGTTGCGGTATAACTGCCCGTATTACTGGGGTAGGTATGCACTACCGATTCATTGCTGTTGCTTATTTGCTCGGTACCATCTCCAAACTGCCATAGGTAGTAACCACCCCCCGGCTCGTCTGTATATACCTGCTGCGACAAATTGTAAAATGCCACCAACCCATTGCCAATATGAATAGTGGTAAAAGATAGCTGTGGTTGGGTATAGTAGCCCAGACAGTTTTTAAAGGTTACACTATCGCAGCCCACCTCGGCGCAGGTATGCCCGTCTGCATCGAATTTTACTACCCAACTGCGCTGTGGGCTATTGAGCAAAAAACCCGCAGCCACAAAACCACCATCGGGAGTAGGACGCACATCGCGAAAATAGTTCTCATCATTAATGCCGGTAGGTATTGTACGTGTCCATAGGGTGTCACCAGCAGTAGTAAAACACATTATTAAGCCTATTGGTAGCTCAGAATAACTTTTAGCATAATACCCGGCTGTTATAAGGGTGTTATTAGTAAAAGGTCTTAATGAAAGTTGGTGAGATAAAATACTATTCTTGGTTTGAATTATATTTTCAACTAAAACATTTCCTTCTTCGTCTATTTCAAGAAAAATAGGTTCGCAGTTTTTGTTATCCGAAACCGATGACCCGATAATATAATATTTATTATCAATTCGTGAAATCAAACCTCCGCCATTTCCCTCCCAGCCGCCCCAATCTTTTTGCCATTTCAAATAACCTTTGCTGTCTATTTTAATTAAATACATTTGGTAGTTTGCCCCATCGGTAAAGCCATAACCACTTACCAAATAGCCGCCGTCGCTTGTTTGTGCTGCACTAAACGGTACCGAATTGCCCTCTTCGGGGGCTAAACCATAGTAAACCTGCCATTGTTTTTTGCCTTCGCTGTTTATTTTTAAAATGTTAAACTTAGAATAGGTATTATTGTGGTGGTTGCCCACCACTAAATAACCTTTATCGGCGGTTTCTATTATTGCCGTTGGAAACTGGGTGCCGTTTTGTTCGTATTGGTGTTTCCAAATAACCTCACCCTCGGCGGTAAACTTTATTACAAAATAATCTTTTTGACCATTATCGAACATTGACCCATCTATTGCCGATATAGTCAAAAATGCCCCATCGCTACTTTGTATAAACCCCTCACCACCGTTGATTGTCACTATTTTTTTAGTACCCTCATCCAATATATATGTAATTTTTTCGTTACCTTTTTCGTCAAGAATTCTCGCTATATGCGCATAGTGTCCATTCTTGTTAAATATAATGCCATCTATAGTTATGTATCCACCACTAATTGGTATTATTCCGTTATTTCCTTCAATTGTAGTATCGGTATCATAAGTTTTATTAAACACCGTTATTTGCGAATTAACACTAAAAGAAAACAATAAAAACATTAGTAAAATAATTGAGTTTTTCATTGCGATATATTTAAAATAGGCTATTTTGCAAACTGCAAAATAGCCTATTAGTTAATAAAATTAATGATTAACAACCATTTTAACAATGCCTGTGTTGCCTGTATTATTGGTATATTGCCATATATATACCCCTGCGTGTAGTTTAGCAGTAGGGTATTGTAGCGTGGTGCCTGTAACAGCTATAACGGCGTGGCGTTTTCCGGTTATATCAAATAGTTCTAAGGCTATAATACTTTTATCGAGGGTTAACTCAATGGTATTATCAGCAGGGTTAGGGGCTATTTGTAGCAGTTTAACGGTGTTGTTGGTGCTTAGTAGTGCTTGTTGCTTTTTGTAGGTGGGTAAATGCCTATGGTAAACCTTGCCTTGTTGCAGCGCCAATTTGCTTTGTGCCAAAGTGGTAACTTGTTGCCCTTCGGGTTGCTGCGCCAAATCTGTTATTTGCGCTGCTGCTTTTTTGCCAGTCCCCTCCATATCGGCAATTAAGGCAGTATATAAACTGTAAAAAGCTGTGTTTTGTGCCGTTGTTTGGGGCAGTTGGTTTAAAGCCCATAATGCGCTATCGGCTTGGTTGCGCCTGTAATAGGTAGCTGTTAATATGCGCAAAGCCCGGTCGTTTAAATAATTTGTTAAATTATTAATAGCAGTTTGCGAAGCACCTTGCATAGTATAAACACGCGCCAAAGCGTTTTGGGTGGCTGCACTATAAGTTCCGGTGGCTGCAATTTCTGCCTCAAATTGTTCTTCAATAGTAACTGGGTTTTCGGGGTATAAATTTTGGCAATACTGCGCATTTGGGTCTGAGCAATCTATGCTAATATCAACATTTGTCGTAACCATAAAGGGCTCAAAAGCGGGGTCGTTAGTTGCCCATTGCACTTTTAGTGGACTGTTAGAGGAATTAGTAGCACTTAGGTTCTCTATATGGTATTCGGTGTCGCCTGAGGTGTATAGATGCCATTTTTCGTGCAGCGGGGTGCTTAGGTTTGGGTTTATATCGCAATGTCCTTGGTCATTTAGTGCTTGGGTATTATTGGGGTCGTCTATTATGCGCCAATCGCTTAGACAAACGGGGTTATAAATTGTAACGTCTGTTTTATCCGGATTATACGCATTACAGTCTATATTTATATGGCTGTTGTTGCCTACAAACAAATTAGCAGCATCAAATACACCTGTATAATGGTTGTCGTAAATTTGCCCGCCGTTGTCGGCGGTATTAACGCTTACAATTCCGTAAGTATAATTTGTACCTGCATAAACATCTTCGTTGGTATTAAGAATATTACCTGTAACCAAATAAGCCGTACCGTTTTGCGCCCAAACACCGTAAGCTTCGGGGTGGGTGTTGTTGTTTACCTTCGGTATATTATTAAAAGTATTGTTTATTACAAGACCAAATCCGTTGCCGTTTAGGGTTATGCCTCTGCGGGTATTATTAAAACTATTTGCCAATATTTGTACAATATCATCTATAGACGGTGCACCATACACATCAATGCCCATATACAAATTAGTAAAGGTATTGCCTTGCCCACTTTGGTTAGGGGCACCCAATTCGCCAATCATTACTTTACATTCGTTAACCCGAATACCAAAACCGTGTTCCGATAAATTGGTGGGTACGTAACTTAAATTCCGGATAAATTTATTGTTGGTAATTACGACATCATTGCATTGAATTACATGAATGCCTATGTATTTTGTATCGTTGTTGTAGTAGGTTCCGGAAAAATCTGCTAAAAAATTAAATTCACAATTATTTATTTCGCTGTTAGAATGGTTGCGGTAGCTACTAAACACCACACCAGCCGAGCAATTATTAAAATAGCTGTCGTTGGCCGTTAATATACCGCCACCCTTAATAACAGAGGCATTGTTTATAACTTCAATATGGCTTAAATCAACGCCAATTTTAGCGTTTTCAATAACGGTGTTATTGGTAAGTTCAACGCTGCCGTGGTAGGTGGCTATATCGGTGGGGGTGGCTTGGGGTTGGTCCCAAGTGCCTTCTACGGTTATGCCCTGCCATACTTGGGGGGTAGTAGCGCAGGTGCCGCGCAGGGTGCTGTTGTCTATTACCAAACGCCCTCCTGCTTGTACTATAATACCGCTTGTGGCACTTAAAAATAAAATGTCGCTGCTGTTGTTAATGGTTAGGGTAATACCAGCAGGAACGGTAATAACGCCGTTAATATACTTGGTTTCGTTGTTCCAAATGGTGTTTGTGCTAAGTGTTTGCATGGTGGTAATGGGTAAAAAATCAGTGGCAACTACGGTATAAGTTGCCGTATTTTGGCAGTCGGTATTTGAGCTTGTAAAGGTTACGGTAAAGGTTTGCCCAATATTGTCGGTGGTAAGTGTTAATTCTGGAGTTTGGGTTTGGGCGGCATCGTTCCATAAAAATGTTCCTCCTTCATCTGTTACTGCCGAAAGGGTTGTAGTATTGGTGGCGCACTCGCCTCCGGCGGTAGCTGTAATGCCTACGGCGGGTAATTGTTGGGTAGTAATGGTAATGGCATCGGTGGCGGTGCAGCCGTTGGCATCGGTAACGGTTACGGTGTAGGTGTCGGCAGCAGTAACCTCAATGGTTTGGGTAGTTTGGTTGTTGCTCCATAAAAAACTACTGCCCACATTGCCAGCATCTAAGGTATGGGGTAGTTCGTTGGTGCATATATTTAGGTTGTTACCAAGGTTTACGGTAGGGTTGGGGTTTACGGTGATGGTAATGTATTTAACAACCTCTGTATTTGGGCAGCCCATACTATTAAATGCTTCTGCTCTAAAAGTGGTTGTTTGAGTTAGTGCAGGGCTTGTAAAATTAAAATCGTAACCAATAGGGTCGTTGCCAAATTGGGTGTACCAGGTAACTGAGCCATCGGTTGTAGCAGTTAAATATACATTTTCGCCCGAACATATATCGTTTTCATCGCTTACAAGGGTTAGGGTTAGTTTTTCTAAAACTACAATATTAATAGTTGCGGTTACCGTAACAGGTGTACCATTGTCATCGCAAGTTGCGGTTACGGTAAATGTTCCGGATTGCTCAGGCTGTATATTGTCGAAATAAAATCTTTTTAATACATTATCATAAGTTGCGGCGCTATTATCGGCAAAAAAACCACTATTTACAGAGGTAATACCAGGGTGTAATTCTAAAAAAATATTGACATAATTACCTTCGCAAAAAATTAATTCGTTATCATTAAGCGGTTCAATCTCATCTTTAACTATTAATTCGTGTACTACTACTTCCACTTCTTTTTCAAAAGTACAGGTTTGTAGAACACCATCTTGGGTATATGAATAGGAGATGGTTGCTGTATAAGTGCCATTATGCAGGGTGGGGTCGGCATTGGTATTTTCGCCATACGCCCAATATTGCGTAATAGCATCGCCATCTTGGTCTAATATGGGGTCGCCGTTTGCATCCATATTAACAATATTGCCACCAGTTAGGGTTGTGCCATCTTTTTTCCATGTAATAGTTTCGTTGGTAGAGGTGCTAGCATATAGTTTAATCGGTTGTCCTTTGCAAACATTATAGGTTGTAATTGATGATAGGCTAAAATCGGCTTGCCCTACGCCAACTGCTGCCCAAGCGTTTTTAACTTGTGCTTTCACAAAATTGATATTATCTTGAATAAAAGGCACATTAGTAATATCCGTAATGTCGGCTAAGGAGTTTTGACGTATAGCGTCCATACAATCTTCCATTAAATAAGGGTCTGGTGAACATTGAAAAATAGGGTCACCGCCTTTTAAAAAACCACCTGTTTTGTCTTTAAGCGATTTTAAAGTATGGTAAACAATATATTGTGCAACCGAAGGGTTAATACCGCAAACTTGCCGGATAAAATTTTTCTTTATGTTACCCTTATTAAATAAAATATTACTTTTTACATCATTTACTCCTTCAGCCAAAAAATAAAACCATTTGCCTATTATAGTACCCCCCAGGTGCTCGTCTTCTTTATTATCTGCTAACCATTCATCGCTATTAAAAAAATCATCATTTTTGCCTTCATAAAAAGGTCGAAATTCACTTTCAGAAAAAGGGGGTTGGCTGTTTATGGGTATAGACATCTTTTTTGATGTGTAGTCAGGTGCTGCGTCTGCATCAATATACCACTCAACTAAAGTACCCCAAATATCGGCAAAGCCTTCATCATAAAAAGAGACACCATCTAAACCATGATACCTATTTATGCCATGCCCTATTTCGTGCCCTACAATTTGTTTAGTTGCTCCTAATCCATTTATATGTACTTTATTAAGATTACCACCCGAAGATCCCCAATCCTTGTCATCTTTATACAAGCAGGTGTAAAAATTCCTATCTGCATCACATAAATAATCTGTATTAAAATCAAAAGCTTCAATAAGATAATCAAAAGTTTTGCATGCAGAGAAATGTGTTGTTAAAATAGCATATCGATTGTAATCACTTGGATTGGTATAATTATAAAACTGTTTATTCCCGTCTATAATTTTTGATTCATCGGCAATAGTAGAAGTGTTCCAATCTGCACTCAAGTCGGTATGTTTGAAATAGTAATGTTTTCTTGATTGAAGTTGATTTGCAGTAAAATTATGACTTGCTAAAAAACTATTATCACCATTATACTTACTGAAATTATCTAATGAATTATGGTAGGTATAAATAGGCTTGGTTTTGTTGGTTGGTAAATATTTTAAAATAAACACATTGCTTGTTGTAGTTAAATCTTCATTTAAAACGCCCATTGAAAAATTATCTACATTTGGCTCATGGTGCCATCCATAGTCTGTTAATATTACATGAAACAAACCAAAATTCTGAGCAGACATAGCAATAGTATTAGACGGTTCAAAATCTGTATTGAGACCAATTTGGCAATTTAGGTAAGCACCAGAAGGGAAAATTAGGCTTACCATGTCAACAATAATATCTTCGTTATTCTCGGTTTTAATGAGCGCAATATAAAATGGTTGGCTGTAGTCTAATTCATTTGGGTCGTTAGCCTTTTTTCTGCAATTGTTAAATATTTTTGCAATTATTACATAATCATTTTCCATTTTAGCAGTATTAGGTGCTAAACTACCCGTTAAACTAATTTCGTGGATTGGATGTATTTCGGTAGGATTACTATTTGGGCAGGCGCAGTAAAATTCTACTCGGTAGTTTGTTAAGTCAAGGTCTCCTGAATTATCAGATGCCGCTGTAACTTCGAAGCCTGTTGCAAAAACATTTGTACTTGTAATGTATTCAAATTCACTGAAAAACAGTTCTCCCCGGCTAATAGGACTAATTTTTATAGGTTTATCTCCGTAAAACATAGATGCGGTTACGGTTTCCTGCCCCCTTGCGCCCACACTACTAAACATAAACAATAACACCATAATTATTACCTTTATAGTTTTTAAATTATTATGGCTGTTGGGCTGTTGGGCTGTTGGGCTGTTGGGCTGTTGTAGGTATAGCGCCTACAAAATTAAGAAAAAAATTTTTCATTTACAATGTTTTTTTTTGGGTTAAAAAATAGGTTTGATTTGTGGTTTTTATTCTGGATATTGTCTGAACTATGATTTTTCTCAGGTTAAACGCATTAAAATAGTGGTTGGATTAATTTGAGGAGATACATATCGTTCCAAGCGGCGATGTGTCTTCGTTTTTTAATACTGTTTTTGTCGTCATTTTGGGTTAAGATTTGTAGGGCTATTTTTCTGAGAGTAGCAAAGTTTTCAGCAGCATATTTGGTTCTGCTACGATTATGGTCTTCATTAAAGACAACATCGAGCATCCAGTGTAGGTTGTTTTCAATACCCCAGTGGTTTCGGCAAATTGTCAAAGCGTTTTGTGGACTTATATCGAGACTGGTGAGGTAATAGCGAACTTCCTGAGTAGTTTTTCGGGTTGGTTTTTCAAAGTTCGCTCGGCAATAATACGAATAATTGATTGGCAATCCTTGAATTTTGCAGCCGAATCGACAAAAACAATTGATTTAGCACCGTACAGGTGCGTTTTTCGATGCGTCCGCCGTTGTACTCCACTTTTTCGAAACTTGGCAGTTGAGCAGCTAATGATGAAAATCGGCTGACGGTTTCTTCAAACAAAACACCTTGGTTCTTTTTCAGTGCCAGTACATAATCTGCCTTTTTATTACGGATTTGCTCGGCTATATGGGGCTGACAAGCAATGGCATCTATACTAACTATGCTGCCTGCCGTTCGAGAGCATCCAAAAGTTCGGGGATTGCCGTCTTTTCGTTGCTCTTTGCTGCCACCTTTGCTGCCCCAACACCAAACGCTGCTCACACGCCCAAGCAGTTACAATGCATATACCGCTTTTTTGACCCTGAACGGTCGGTTCCGCATAAAACCTTGCCATCAATACAGACCTGTTTGTCGGCTAAAAAACCTAAAAGTTCCTTCGACCAACGATATAAACTTGACGAAAACGCATCTTTGTCTAAGTGCTGAAATACTCGGTTGAAAGTGTCGTGAGAGGGAATGCCGTTGGGTAATTCCATAAATGTCTTTAAAAAGACAATTTTTGACGACCATACTCGGCTATTTCCTCAAAATCCTCCGCACCACTTACCACTGCACATAAACTAATAAGCAATATCTCAGGCAGGCTATACAACTTCTTGCGGTTTATACGAAAATCCTTTACTTCGGCGAAAAATTTAATTGTTTCCATGCCGCAAAAATAATTCCTATCTGGCTTTCTTTTATTTTTAATGCGTTTAACCTGGATTTTTCTGATTTAATGTTTACTATGATTTTCCTTTTTATTCCGGAAATTGTCTGAAACATGAAAATTTCGGCAGGCTCAATTCATCGTTTACAGGATTAAAGGATTAGCAGAATCTTACACTTTCCCCTCCTCGGAGGGGCAGGGGTGGGTTAATCTTCCGGATGAGGGGGATAGGGGTAAATACAAGGCGGTAAGGTAAGCTACGCTTTGTATTTACCCCAGCACTTGCTTAAAGCGCGGAGGGTGCCGGTGCGGGGGAATGTGTTAAAAATCATAGCAAACGGCGGTTAAATGAGGCGCAAAAAATTAAATTAGTAGGTAGTATTAGTTAGGTGTGGTAAATGTACGACACTTTATTTATCTTGTATGCCTTTGGGCAAAAAAAAATGTCTGAATCATGAAATTGTCTGAACCTTGAAATTTCGACAGGCTCAATTCATCGTTTACAAGATTAAAGGATTAGCGAGATTTAAGAATTGGCTTGGTTTTTAAAACGACTGCTAAACCCCAAAGGGGTGAAATGCTTATAAAATACAAACAAACCAAATAAAAACTACCCCGAAGGTGGTAGCATTATTCCTTTATATCCGGATATTGTCTTGAACCTTGATTTTCATGATTAAAGGATTAGTATGATTTCGCAATTTCCCCTCCTCGGAGGGGCAGGGGTGGGTTATCTCCTCGGAGGGGTGCAGGGGTGGGTTAATACTCCGGATGGGATAAGCCGCACATTCGTCTTGAACTAGGAATGATTTTTTCTTTTATTCCGGATATTGTCAGAATCTGAATTTACGGGATTTATGGATTAGCAGGATTTATGAGAGAACTCCCCCTAACTTTCTAAAAGAAGGGTAAACCCGCCCCTTGACCCTCACAATAAAAAAAAATCCGGATACTTAAACATTACTGCAAGCATCCGGAAAAAGGATTTAGTTTTTATATGTTTTCTAAATTCTCGGTTATTGTACTACTTTATTCGCACAGCTTGACGAGGCAAATGCATCTGGTTTGGCTTTAAACACAAAGCCCATGCTCAAAATATAACCCATTGCATCTTGCAGGGCGGTATTCGATTTAAAATGAGGGTCGGTATTAATGTCGGCGTGTACTTCTAATTCAACCTTATATTCGTCAAGCAAATCGCAAAGGTCGTAGGCTACCTCAATTGATTGTGCCACTTCGGTTATCATGCGCTCTTTAATGCTCATTTTAATGTACGAAACATTGTTGCGTATAAACATAAAGCCGCCCTTTTTTTCGCGCAAAAAAACAATAACGGTAGCAAAATCGGTATGGTCGCCGTGTACTTGCGAGTCAGTTCCAATACAAACTTTAAGTCTGTTGCCCGCTTTTTGTTCGGCAATTATAGTGTGGAGAACGTGTTGTTTAATTTCGTCAATTTTTTCACCACCAAGGGTACGCCATTTGTTTTGTTTTTTGTTCATAGGTTTTGGTTGTGTTTTAAAATTAAGAATTAGAATGCCGATTTACATCATATTAGTACTAATATAATTACAATGAGAAATAACGGTAAAAATGGGCGTTAAGTTCCCTGCTTGTAAAAAATAACTAAATTGCGATTACTTGTTTATTGAGATTAACCAGCAAATATACTTTTTTAAAATAATTCCGGAGCTTTGTGCTTGTACTAAAATCGGTCTGTTCAAGTTAAAAATGGCAGCGCCAAATCTTTTTCCGAAATTATAAGACCTTGTTCTTCAACAGGCCAGTTTATATTTAATTTAGGGCAGTTGTAACGGATGCCGGCCTCGCTGGCTTTATGATAAAAATTGTCGCATTTATAGTAAAACTCGGCAGCGGCTGTAAGTGCAACATATCCATGAGCAAACCCACGCGGTATTAGTAGTTGTTTGCGGTTTTTTGCGCTTAGTTCAATACCAAACCATTGATGGTAGGTGGGCGAGTTTGGCCGCAAATCAACGGCCACATCAAAAACGCATCCGGCAACAACCCGCACTAATTTTGCCTGTGCAAATGCCCCTTCTTGAAAATGCAATCCGCGCAACACACCATAATTCGACCACGCCTGATTGTCTTGTACAAAATGGTAATTTAACCCGTTTTTCTTAAAAAAATTAGCATTAAAAGTTTCGTAAAAAAAACCTCTTTCGTCTTCAAACACCTGTGGCGCAAGTACTAACAAATCGGCAATAGGTGTGGGGGTAATAATCATATTTTTTTGTACAATTTACTAAAAAATTTGCTTCACCAAAGCTGTGCCGGGCAAGGTGTATTGATGGTTATTTACAACAAGTCTGCACAAAATACGGGTGCGTCTGTTCGATAATTTTAAAAATACATCGTTGGGTTTCGAGGGCAAAACAAACAAACTGTTTACCGGTAAAGTAGCTGCCTGTACTAATCCGGATGTAGTAGAAGGTTGGGTTGGGTTGGTGGGTTTAAGTTCGGCATTTGCCTCGGTTTGTGTTGCAGGCAGGGGAATTACTTCGGCGATACCCGATACGATAAAGCGGCGTTTAGAATTGATTTCAAAACAAAGGTAGCGCGTGCGGCGCAGTTGGCCTTTTATTAAGAGACTGTCTAAAAATTAAAAATTGGCATGCCAGTCCTAAAAATTGATAGGAAAAAAGTTATTAAAAGAGATGTGAATAAAAGACTATCAGTTTGACGTTTAAATAATAATTCATAGCTTTATGAAAATCAAACACATAAAGTAAAATGAAAACCTACCCAAGCAGTCTCACCGATAGTCAATGGAGTGCAATATTAGGCATTTTAGACGACAAACGGAAACGAAAACACAGTTTAAGAGAAATTTTTAATGCGCTGTTCTATTTGCTTAAAACTGGCTGTCAATGGCGCATGCTGCCGTTCCATTTTCCGTCATGGAAGCTTGTTTACTACTATTTTACCAAGTGGAAGAAGGATGGGACGATAGAACTCATCCATGAAATACTCAGGGATAAGACTCGAAAGCAAGCAGGCAGGGCTTCATCGCCAAGTGTTGGTATAATTGATAGCCAGAGCGTAAAGACAACAAGCGTCGGAGGCTTGTGCAGAGGGATTGACGGGGGTAAAAAGTTAAAGGCAGAAAGCGGCATATTATTGTAGATACAATGGGACTACTTTTAGCGGTTGTGGTTCATGCGGCAAATGAGCATGACAGTAAATCAGCCCCAATGGTTATAGCTGACCTCAGAGGCAGGTTTTGCAGATTGGTAAAGATAGTAGCTGATGGCGGGTATAGAGGCGAGTTAATTGAAAATACCCGCAAAACGTTTGGGTGGGTGGTTGAGGTTGTAAGTAGATCGAATACAGCCTCGAAATTCGAAGTATTGCCAAAAAGATGGATTGTTGAAAGAACTTTTGCATGGCTCGAAAGCTATCGAAGATTGAGTAAAGACTTTGAGTTCCAAACCGAAACGAGCCAGACAATGATCCAACTTGCCATGATAAAATTGATGCTTAATAGAATTAGAAAATAAAATTTAGACAGGCTCTAAATTTAACCCCGATTGTTTGAGTATAAATTTAGCTCCTTCCGGAAGTAAATCGAGTGTAGTATAATTAACACCGTTTTCGGTTGATGATAATTCAGGTGTGTTATGCGCGTCATAACGCCTTAGTGCCTGTATTAGCTGTGGGTTTGAGCAGCTACTTGCCTTTGGGTTTATATTGTTTGAGCGGATGGCGGCAATAAGGTCATCCGGAAAAAAATCGTTGGTTAAAAAAGGGGTAATCGTATCAATATAAATTTGTTTCCACTCGGGGCCGTGCGGTTTTACGTTATGGCTGTATTTTTGCCAGGTAAAAAAGTGGGCAAACTCATGCAACAAGGTTTGTAAAAATGAATATTGGTTGAGGTTGCCATTTACGCTAATTGATAAATACGTGTGCTGAAATCTGGTTTCTACTCTAAAATCGCCAAGTTTACTTATGCGGGCATTAGTAATTATAAGTTTAATATTGTATTTAATTAACCAGTTTGCAATAATTGGGCTTGCAGCCTGGGGCATGTAGGCGGCTAATTTTGAGGCTAAATTTTCAGGAGACATAAATAAGCCAAAATGTTGTCATTAACTAATTAATTAATGGTTTATATATTTGCCCTCAATCATCTGTTTCTTGGCGGGTATCTGTATTTTTAATTAGCGCTTTTGTTTCAAAAACGGCAAATATGGCATACAAAACAAAAAAAGGAAGCACAAAAGCCGCACTCTGGGGCTTGGAAACCCACACATAAAGCACAATCACAAACAAACTAAACAAAAATTTTAGTCCCATAGCACCCATTATTATACTAACGCTTTTATTAGGGCTTGCCTTGCGCGCCATACCCCCCAACGACACCACGAACAAACTAATTAACGACAAAAATAAATACGACAACCAAGTAAAATTAACATAATCGGCTTTTAAAATGCCTAATACCGAAGCCACTAAAATACTAACCCCTAAAACGGCAATTAAGATAAACAACGAGCGATAATTTTGCACAGTTTGGATAATGTTTAATATTGTTCGTTAAAAATATTTTATTTAGTCTAAATTTGGTCTTTCCGGATTAAATTAATTTGTTTTGCTGTGTAACATAGTGCTTGCTGGCTCAGTACTTTGGCGATAGCAACCTCCTAACAACTTTCTTAAAATAAATTGACAGTTAAGTAAATGGCCGGTTAATCATCGCTTTTTATCGTTACTAAAATCCAAGACCAAATGATACGCCATAAACTAACGAGTTGTGCTTGGCTACCCGGTCAAAACTAAGGCTTGGCGCAACAACAAAACGGTCAAAATTAAAATTGTAGCCGGCACCTATTCTAAAACCAAACTCGCTCTGCCATTTTTCTTTCAAGGTTGTAAAGTCGTAGCCTTTTGCAAACTCAAGTAAGGGGGCAGCAAATCCTTTAAAACCAGCAATTGGGTGTACTACAACCGGCACGCCAAGTACAAAATTGGTATAACCATCGCCTAAAAGTGCCTGGGTAAACAGCCCCACCCCTAATAAATTATTAACACGGTACTCGTATTCAAATCCTAATGTGGGCAAGGTGCTCGCGCCATCGTAAAGACCGGTGGTGGCCCCGCCAAATAAGGCTATGTTGTGGCGGTTATAATTACCACCATAGCCATAACTGTTCTTTTGATTCGACTTTGCCGCCGTTTTACCAACCGAGGTCGTAGCTTTGGGGCGCGTTTTGCCCTTTGCTTGCGCCAAACAAGAGGTGGTAAAAACTAAGGTGGCAAAACAAAATAAGGCGAAAACCAAAAATACCTTTTTCATTGCTTATGTTTTTAGTTTGTTTAGTTTAATTTACTAAGGTTTGAATAATTGAGTTTGATTAAAAGTTTTTTAAAGAAGTTGTTTAAGAATTAACCCATATAATTAACCACATAGGACACATAGAATTTGTTTAAGCATAAATAAGATGTGACAGTTTAAACACTTGATACTAAGAAAATATTGAGGTAAAAACAGGCTACAAAAATGTAAAACAGATTTATAGAGGACTTAGTTTTGCAATTGCTTCAATGGCACATAGTTCTAAACTGTTTCAATAAACTAATTTTTAAACAACTTCAAAGAAAACCTATAACAAAGGTAATAAAATCCGGAGTTTTTTATAACCGCGTTTCTAAAATTAAATCTTATATAAACAAAACCAACCAAGTATCGGCACGTAAATAAACGTGTAAAACCTCCGATAATTGGTTGGTTGATTGTTTTTTTTCCTCCGGAAGAATAGCGTTTAGTTTGTATGCTATCTTATCTTTTGCTTCATCTTAAAAAGAATAAAATTAGGAGTTATTAGCCCGTTGTTTTAGAAATTGGTAAAACAACCTAACGCCCATGCCCGTACCGTGCGCTGTAAAATATCCGTGTGCTTTTTCGGCCCATCCGGTTGGGGCCATATCAACGTGCATCCATGGATAGTCGGTAAAATGCTCTAAAAATTTAGCGGCGGTAATTGAGCCAGCAGGGCGGCCACCAATATTTTTAAGGTCGGCAATATCGCTTTTTAGTTGTTCTTTAAATTCGCCCCACAACGGTAGTTCGGCCAAGCGTTCATATACCTCGTAGCTACAGGCTGTAATTTGTTGTTTGTAGTTTGTGGCGGCATCGTTGCCCATTAGCAGCATACCTTGGTGGCCAACAGCAATAACAGCCGCGCCGGTAAGGGTAGCAATATCAATTACAAGTTCGGGTTTATATTGTTTGGCGTAAGCAAGGGCATCGGCCAAAATAAGGCGACCTTCGGCATCGGTATTTAGCACTTCGCAGGTAGTGCCGCCGTAGTGGGTAATTACATCGCCGGGAGTATAGGCATTGCCGCCGGGTCTGTTATCGGTCGAGGGTATAAGGCCAACAATATGTAAAGGCAACTGGTTGTGTGCCGCAGCACAAATGGCACAAGCCACAGCCGCAGCGCCGCCCATATCACATTTCATCCACTCCATCCCGTCTGATGGTTTTAAACTAAGACCGCCGGTGTCGTACACTACGCCTTTGCCCACAAGCACAATAGGTTGTTTATTTTTGGCATTTTTAGGCTTGTATTCCATAATAGTAAAGCGCGGCTCGTCTATACTGCCGGCGTTTACGGCCAATATGCCGCCCATTTTTTCTTTTGTAATACGCGCTTTGTCAAAAATAGTAACTTTTACACCGGCGGCTTTGCCTAAGCGGGCAATTTCGTCGGCAAGTTTTGGGGCAGTTAAGGTAATTACAGGCTCGTTTACTAAGTCGCGGGCATTACAAACGGCAGTAAGCACGTGGCTAAGTTCGGTAATGGCGGCAGCGCTGGCCATATTGGTTGGCACTTCAATGGTTTGCAGCGTGTTGAAGCGTTTTTTATCAGAAATATAGCGGGTAAACTGGTATCCGGCCAAAAAAGCACCTTCGGCTACGGCTAAACTTGCTGTTTCGTTGCCATCAACGTTATGTATGCCTGCTTTGTTTATTTTTAATCGGTTTAGTTCTTTTGTTATTTCGGCACCGGCTAAACGGTAGTTTTCGGTTTGAATATCGGGATTAGCATCGGTTTTTACACAGGCAGCGATGGCCACTGTACTGCCGTCGTTAAATACTACCTGGTGGCAGTTGGCGGCATTTAATTGGGCAATTTGCGCCACCTGGGCATCATTAAAAACTTTAGCCCAATTAGAATTTGGTAAACCCACATACACAATGGGCGTATTTTTCGATATTTTTGCAACGGATTCGATACGCATTGGGATAACTAAATTAGAATTTAATTGAATAAAAAATTTTATTTTGGGGCGCAAAGTTACTAATTTTAAGCCGGATGTAGGCTATAAAAATTGTTAATTAACCCACGATAGACAATTATTTGTTAATATGAAAAAAATTAAATCGCTGGGGCAACATTTTTTGCGCAGCAACGCCATAGCGCAACGGGTAGCTAATAATGTGGAGGTGCCTTACCAAAACTGCACAACGGTTGTTGAGGTAGGCCCTGGCGAGGGTATGTTGACGCAATTTTTACTTCAAATTCCGGATATTGATTTATGGGTTTGCGAGTTAGACGACCGCTTGCCCCAAGTGTTGCGGGCTAAATTTCCGGAAACAGTTTTACCCTCTGAAAAAATATTGTTAGGCGATGTTTTACAAATGCGTTTGCCGCAACGTTTTCCGGATGGATTTAGTTTGGTAGGCAATTTTCCGTACAATATTTCGTCTCAGTTGCTAATTATGGCCTATACACACAGGCAACAAATTGGGCAGTTGGTAGGCATGTTTCAGCGCGAGGTGGCGCAGCGGGTTTGTGCGCAGCCGGGCAGTAAGGTTTATGGGCAATTAAGTGTATTGTTACAGGCATTTTTTGAGGTTTCGTACTTGTTTACTGTCGAGCGCGGCAATTTCGACCCGCCCCCGCAGGTTCAAAGCGCGGTAATTAGGCTTACTCGCAGGGCTACCGATGCCCTTAACGGCACCCCCGAACCCATTTTTAGGGCATTAGTAAAACAAGCTTTTGCCACCCGCCGCAAGCAGTTGGCAAATTGTTTAAAAGCCTATCAATTTAATTTTGATGATTCGGTACTGCCACCCACCATATTACAAAAACGCGCCGAGCAACTAAGCCTTGCCGATTTTAGCGAATTAGCCCGGATTGCGGTGGTTAAAGAAACAAAAAAATAAGTTTCTAAAATCATCCGGAAAAAAACAATAACGCCAACACAGAAAAAAATAATAATTTTAGGCATCAAATCCTCATTTCATTTTTCTTTTCTTCTTTTCTCTTTTTCGGTTTGTTTAACTGCTACATCTTTGTCTATGCAAAAAAATCTACTACTAATCATTATATTTTGCCTTTGTAAAACAACGGTAATTCGTGCTCAATCGCCAACGTGGAGCAGCGATATTGCCAATATTATTTATACCAACTGTACTAAATGCCATCATGAGGGGGGTATTGCCGGTTTTTCGTTAGTGGCCTACGAAGATGCTGCCGCTTTTAGCGCCGAAATATTAGACGCCATTGAGCACAAACACATGCCGCCCTGGCCACCTAACCCCAACTACCAACACTACGCCAATGAACGTTTACTTTGCGATGACGAAATTGCCCTGATAAGAGATTGGGTAAATAACGATACCCCCGAAGGCGACCCTGCACAAGCACCCACGCCGCCAACCTACACAAATACTAGCCAGTTAGGTACACCCGACTTAACTGTTTCGATGCCATCTTATACCGTAACAGGCTCCGGAGGCGATATATACCGTTGTTTCGACATTCCGACTAATTTGTTGCAAGACAAATACATTACAGCCATTGAAGTTTTGCCCGGAAACTCCTCTATTGTACATCATGTATTGGTTTTTTACGATACATCTGGGGATTGTGCGGCCTTGGATGCCGCGGACCCAGGCCCCGGATACGAAAATTTTGGCGGGGTGGGTAGTAATAACGCTACTTTTATATTTGGCTGGGCACCGGGTGCATCGCCGTACTTTTTTCCATCCGGAATTGGCATGTCTTTGCCGGCAAATAGCCATATTGTTTTGCAATTACACTACCCCGATGGCAGCCAGGGCGAAACCGATCAAACAGTTATAAATTTTAAACTAACCAATCCCGCAGGCATGCGCAATGCTATGAATTTGCCCGCCCTGAATCATTTTACTAATATGACAAACGGGCCGCTGTTTATTGCTAAAAACACAGTTAAAACCTTTTACGAAGAGCAAATGGTGCCCGTAAAAGCTACTATTTTAAATGTTGCGCCTCACATGCATTTAATAGGCACCAGTATAAAATCGTATGCGGTTACACCTACCAACGATACCTTAAAATTTATTGATATTCCGCACTGGGATTTTCATTGGCAAGGCGGCTATTCGTTTAAAAAACCCATGATAGTTCCATCCGGAACAATACTTTATGCCGAAGCAGTTTACGATAATACCGAAAATAATCCGCATAACCCCAGCAGTCCACCAAAAGATGTGAGCGCCGGCGAAGCCACAACAGACGAAATGATGTTGGTATTTTTTACCTTTTTAACCTACCAAACCGGAGACGAGGATATTAATTTAGACGACAACAGCGACAACCATTCCTGCGGAGCATTAGCGCAAGCTAAACTTTTTGCCGAAGGCCCCTTTACCGGAACCCAAATGACGACCTTGCTGAGTAGTAAAAACTTATTGCCCTCGTTGCAGCCGTTTAATACTACCCCCTGGAATTATGACGGCAACGAAAGCCGTACTACTGCCCTGCCCGATGCCACCGATTGGGTGCTTGCCGAATTGCGCCGTAGCTCTGACACCGAAACCGGAGGCATTTTAATAACACAAAAGGCAGCACTATTGTATAAAGATGGCAGCCTGCACGATGCCAATGGCAATAATGGGGTGCTGTTTAACGTGCGCGATGCAGGCAGCAATTATTATTTAGCCCTAAAACCACGCGCCCATTTAGCAGCAATGAGCAAAACGCCAATTTTGCTTCCTAATAACCCCCCCTTCGATTTTACAACTGCTGCTACCCAAGCCAATGGAATAGGCCAGCTAAAAAAAGTAGGCACTAAATTTTGTTTTATGTCGGGCGATTTTAACGGCGACGGCAAAATAACTATTGCCGACTTTAATGATTACCAGGCAGGCAGTAGCCTTATAAATGTTTACCACCAATGCGATGCCAACATGGACGGGAGTATAACCGTAGCTGATTTTAACAAATATAAAGGCAATAGCAGTAAAATTGCCATAAGTGCATTGCGGTACTAAAAAACAACTAATATTGCGCCCGCAACTGCAGTTTTAGGCCCGTTGATACATCAAAATTGTACTTTTGTGCCTTAAAACTATTTTTTTTTGAACAAGACAAATAAACAACTATGAAACTACACCAATTTATTAATCTCAATAAAAAAAGCCCTTGCAGCCAATTAGGCTATTTTGCTTTTATTGCCGCTGGCTTTTTTTTGCTGGCGCAAATGGTTAGTTTATTTATTTTAATGTTGTTTGGCCTTAGCGATTTACAATCGTTAAGCATGGCCCAAATGGTACAAGACCCTACCATTTTACAGGGGCTTAAATGGGGGCAGGCCATAAGCAGCTTATTAATTTTTGTAGCTACCGGCATGGTATTAAGCTGGCTAAAAACAGGGAATTTTTGGCGCTTTTACGGCATCCAACAAGTGCCTAAATGGGGCTTGCTACTGGCAAGTTTGGCTTTGTTTATTGTTTCTGTACCCATTATTCAATGGCTTAACGGCATTAACCAAAATATAGTATTCCCGCCGGCATTGCAACATATTGAGCAATGGATGCAAGCCTTAGAAAAAGAAGGCGAAATTGTTACCAAAGCCTTTTTGCAAGGCAATTCCGTAGCACACTTGTTTGTAAATTTGCTCATAGTTGCCGCTATTCCGGCCTTTGGCGAAGAGTTGCTTTTTAGGGGCGGGCTTCAAACTTTACTTGTTAAATGCCTAAACAAACCACATTTGGCCATATTTATGGGTGCTTTTTTATTTAGTTTATTGCATTTTCAGTTTTACGGTTTTTTACCGCGTTTTATATTAGGTTTGGTTTTGGGTTATATGTATTATTACACCAATAATTTATGGTACCCTGTTTTGTTTCATTTTGTTAACAATGGCCTTCAGGTGTTTTTGGTTTGGGCGGGTATTATTTCGCTCGATAGCCAGGCCGACGAATTGTTGCCCAATATGCCTGTTTGGTTGGTTTTGCCGGCTTTGGCGTTGTTTGTTTTTTCCGGATGGTGGTTTAAACAACAAGCTTCAAAAGTGCAAACTCCGGTTAACGATGGCAATATTTAGCTGATGGGCAACTTAACTTAAAAAAAATGTAATGGCGCATTAATATTAGGTACGGCAAGTGTAAAACGACACTTCGAACAATTATTAACGAACAAAAAGAGTATGAAGAAATATACCTGTCCGATGCACTTACAAGTGATTAAGGACGAACCGGGAAAATGTCCGCTTTGCGGAATGGATTTAGTCCCAATGGGTGGAGCAAAAAAAGAAGCTCATAACCATCACGGACACCACCATCATCACGACCATAAAGAACATAGCCATCATTCAGAAAATAATTATGACAAGCACGAAGGGCATCATACCCACGATTTTCTCAAACGCTTTTGGGTAAGTTTAATTATCACTGTTCCTATTTTGCTTTTGTCGCACATGATACAGGAATGGCTCGGCTTTAGCATTTCATTTCCGGGAGGCAAATATGTATTGTTGTCATTAGGAACTATCATTTACATCTATGGCGGAATGCCTTTTTTGAAAGGAATGGCAGGCGAAATAAAAGCCAAAGCCATCGGGATGATGACCCTTGTAGGAATCGCCATTTCGGTTGCCTATATCTATTCGGTTGCGGTAGTTTTCGGTCTGCCCGGTATGGATTTCTTTTGGGAGCTGGCAACACTAATCGTGATTATGCTTTTAGGGCATTGGTTAGAAATGCGTTCTACAATGGCAGCCTCAAAAGCCTTGCAATCTTTGGTTGCTCTATTGCCAAATGATGTAACAGTAGAACGAAATGGAGAAGCCATAAAAATAAAACTGGAAGCACTGAAAAACGGAGAAACCATTATCATCAAACCCGGTGAAAAAATTCCTGCCGATGGATTGGTAATTGATGGCGTTTCTTATGTAAACGAAAGTATGCTTACAGGGGAAAGTGTTCCTGTTAAAAAAGAAGCGGATGGAAAAGTGATTGCAGGCGCTATCAATGGCGAAGGTGCTTTAAGAGTTACGACAACCGGAGTGGGCAAAGACAGTTACCTCAATAAGGTTATCAATCTGGTTCAAGATGCACAAGCAGCAAAATCAAACACGCAAAACCTTGCTGATAAAGTAGCCAAATGGCTCACTTTTATTGCGATTGCCGTAGGGGTAGCTACTTTCATTTATTGGTATGGCAGTATTGAAGATATTGCGTTTGCATTGGAAAGAATGGTTACGGTAATGGTTACGGCTTGTCCCCACGCTTTGGGAGTGGCTATTCCGTTGGTGGTAGCTATTTCCACTACCCTTTCAGCAACAAATGGTCTGCTCATTCGCAACCGTACTGCTTTTGAAACCACAAGAAAATTATCCACCATTATTTTCGACAAAACAGGAACACTTACCAAAGGTTCTCACGCTATTGAAAAGGTCATTCCATTAACGGATAAATATTCTGCCGATGAAATAATCCAATATGCAGCAGCCGTTCAGCAATATTCTGAACACCACATTGCAAAAGGCATTCTGAAAACTCTAAAAGAAAGAAACCTTGAGCTTTGGAAGTCGGAGAATTTCAGCTATATGGCAGGTATAGGTGTAAAAGCAGTAGTAAATGGAAAGGAAGTAGTAGCAGCCGGACCTAACTATTTCAAACAAAACAATCTTACAGAGCCTGAAACTCCCAAAGAAATCAATCAAAATATTGAAACGGTCAACTATGTTTTTATTGACAATGAAGTTATCGGCATTATCACGTTGGCTGACAGTATTCGTGAGGGTTCTCAACAAGCCATTGACGAGTTAAAAAAGATGAACATCAAATCCATTCTGCTTACAGGCGACAATGAAAAAATTGCGGCAGCCGTATCCAAGCAGTTGGGAATGGACGGCTTTATCGCCAATGTATTGCCTCACGAAAAGCAGGAAAAAGTAAAGGAATATCAAGCCAAAGGTGAAATTGTTGCAATGACAGGCGATGGCGTAAACGATGCACCTGCATTAGCACAGGCTGATGTGGGTATTGCAGTAGGTTCAGGTACGGATGTAGCAGCCGAAACAGCCGACATTATTCTGGTTAACAGTGACCCAAGAGATGTAGTAAAAATGATTGACTTCGGTAAACGGACTTATAAAAAAATGGTTCAAAATCTGCTTTGGGCGGTTGGCTACAACGTCATTGCCATTCCGCTTGCGGCAGGAATACTTTATCCGAATTTTATTTTGAGCCCTGCAATGGGGGCAGTTTTGATGAGTGTGAGTACGATTGTGGTTGCCATAAACGCAAGCCTTTTAAAAATTAATAAATAACAAGACAGGCAGATAGAACACCAGCCGGTAACAAACAGTTTTGCGTCAGATGGGATGATTGCAAAACTCAACAGTAGTTCTTCGATTAAACACCAGTAATAAATTCGGCAGACGAGCTTCGATTTTCCGCCCGAACGCAAAGCTACCTGCCGGTACGGTGTACTAACAAAGCTACATTTTCAATATGCCAGGTATGCGGAAACATATCAATAGGCTGCAATTTTTCAACACTATACCAAGCATCGAGTAGTTGCAAATCGCGGGCTTGTGTTACGGGGTTACAACTAACATAAACCACCCGCTTGGGCATTAGAGTTTGGCCAATGGCGTTGGCTACATCGGTGTGCATTCCGGCGCGAGGGGGGTCGGTAATTAATACATCGGGCTGGCCGTGTTGTGCCATAATTTGCCCTTGTGCTAATAGTTTTTTCACATCTCCGGAATAAAAATGCGCGTTTGTAATGCCATTTAACTGTGCATTTAATTTGGCATCGGCTATAGCTGCAGGAACTTCCTCCATGCCCACTACTTGCTGACAATGTTTTGCTATAAAAAGAGCAATACTACCTGTTCCGGTATAAAGGTCGTAAACAAGTTCGTTCTGGTTTAAATTGGCCATTTGTTTAGTCACTTCATATAATTGTAAAGCCTGCCGCGAGTTAGTTTGAAAAAACGATAAAGGACTAATTTTAAAGCGCAAATCGCCTAAGGCTTCAAAAATATGGTCGCGGCCATAGTAGGTATGTATAGGCAGGTCGTATAGGGTTTCGTTGTGTTTGGGGTTAATGGCATACACTAAAGAAGTTATAAGTTGTCCAAACGTGGTGGTCAAATAATCGAGCAAAGCAGTGCGCGCCGTTACATCGTCGTAGGCAAAACTAAGCAGCACCATCGTTTCGTTAAGGGTGGTGGTGCGAATAATTAGGTTGCGCAATAGGCCGCTATGGGTTTTAACATCGTAAAAACTAAGGTTATTTTGCAGGGCAAAATTGCGCACCGCATTGCGCAGCTCGTTCGAGGGGTCGCCTTGCAAATAACAATGTTCAATATTTACCACTCGGTCAAACATTTTGGGTACATGAAAACCCAGGGCTAAACGTTGCTGCGGTGTAGCGTCGCTATCCATTTCGGATTGGATTAGCCAGCGCCGGGTCGAGAAGCTAAAGTCGAGCTTATTGCGGTAGTACGTATCCGGATGAGCGGGTATAATAGGCTGTATTTCCGGAAAATGTATTTTGCCGGTTCGTTTAAAGGCATCGGCCACAATTTGGCTTTTGTATTGTAATTGCTGCTCGTAACTAATATGTTGCCATTTACAACCGCCACAACTGCCAAAATGGGCACAAAATGGGTTTTGCCTTTCTTTTGATGGGGTAATAATGCTTACTGCCTCGCCAATGGCATAGTCTGGTTTGTTTTTGGTAATCCTTACATCAACTACATCGCCCGGAACGACCCCTTCAATAAACAGCACTTTGCCGTCAACAAAGGCCATAGCTTTGCCCTCGGCTACCATTGTTTGGGCGGTAATTTGAGGCAAAATGACAGGGGGGCGGCGTTTGCGATGCGACATATTTTGGGCTTAGTTTATGGACTGAATTATGAATAGCAAACCGCAAAAATACGCTAAAATTATCGAACCTTACGCTATAATGGTTTTGCTTGCTTGTAAGCGGGGTTGTATGCCAATAAAAAATTTACGCGCTTAATATAAACGATTCAACCAAATGGTAAACTTCTTGGGGGTGGCTTGCATGTACCCAATGCCCGGCATTTTCAATAGTTTTTACAATGGCATGGCTAAAATGGCTGTGTATTAAAACTTCGTCATCAGGAAGATTTATGTAGTCAGAGGCGCCACCTTTAATAAACAAACAAGGGCCGTTGTAATGGGCAAACGGCGGCAAAGGGTTATCAATAATAGTATCGTAGTTTTGCAAGAGCGAATCAATATTGAACTTCCATACAAATTGATTTTGCGAATTGTGGGTCAGGTTTTTAAGTAAAAATTGCCGTGTGCCTTCGTCGGGTATAAAAGTTTGTAGCGCCTCGTTTGCTTGTTGGCGGGTAGTTATTTGGGTTAAATTTACTTGTTTTAAAGCCTGCAAAACATTGCTGTGGTGGCCGGCCTCGTAGGCTTTGGGTGCTATGTCGGCAACCATTAGCGAAGCCATCCGGTTAGGGTGCAACGTGGCAAACTGCATGGCGGTTTTTCCGCCCATTGAATGGCCTAAAACATGTGCCTTAGTTATATGATGCTGTTCGAAGAATTGTAATAAATCATCGGCTAATAAAAAATAATCAAAGGCGGCGGTATGCGCCGATTTGCCGTGGTTGCGCTGGTCAACGAGCCAAACCTCAAAATTGTTTGCCCAAAGTCGGGCTAAACTCATCCAATTATCTAACATGCCAAACAAGCCGTGCAGCACCACCAAAGGTGGTATTTGCCCCTGCGCCTGCCCTAATTTTTTGAAGTTTAAAGGTTGGGGTAGTGAATGATTAAACATGGTTTCAAATGGAATTGTATTTATGGCCGTACAACTATACGCATTACAAAGGTAGCAAAAAAGGGTAAAATGCTCGGTTAAACGGCTGCCTTCTGCGTAGAGGTTTATTGGCTAAAATTTTGCTTCGCACTTAACTCAGATTAAAATTTTATTAAAAATTTTTAATTTTGTAGGTGATTTAAACAGCAGGAGACATAAGGATGCAGAGCAATATTCTCCGGAGTTAAAAAATGATACTACTAAAATAGCTACAAAATACGGGTAAAAATTTTTCCGGATTTGAGCGATAATAATTAATTTCAAATCATATTTACTCACCTTAAAATACAAAAAATGAAATTCAACAATCTTATTGCCATCTCTTGTTTGACGGCCCTCTTAATTTTTAATGCCTGCACAGACGAAAAAAATGGCGCCTGCGATGCTGGCCATGAATTTGTTACACACACTGTTTTGCCTACTGCCGGAGGCGAAATTAAACCGTTCAGCTATCCGTTTGCCAATGATGCAGTATTTTATTACTCTAATTCGGCGGGCAACGGCAAAGTACAGTTTTTTAGTGCTTACAGCCGGGTTAATGTTTGTACCAAAGAGCATTTAAAAGTTGACTATGCAGTATTCCCCTCTACTTCGCCTCAGCCTTTGCCCATGAAAATTTATGGCGAAGCCTATTGGAGTTTTTTTTCGGATGAACTTATTTTAGTTTCCGGAAACATTAACCCAGGGCCAGAAGGCTATAAAGGAAGTCGTGAAATAGGATTAAAACAGGCTTTTGGAGATGGTCCGGGCGATATAGATTTTTATTTAACCGTAGAATTCGATTCGCAAGGTTCCTATTCCGCCGATAGTTTGTATTTTAGAACACATATCGATTTAATGAGCATCGAATTTAAAGTGGATAATTATTTATAATTTCTACCTGCTCATTTGAAATAAAACAGGGAAAATACAGCGAGTTGATACGCTGCTACAAGGGTACTTATTTTTTTCCGGAAAAAAGTAATGGCCTAAACGCTAAATAAAATTAATCATTTGATTTAAAAATTTGTTTAAGTAAAAATATCTTATTACCTTTACACCCCAAACAGTTTTAAATTGAAATGGCAAAGCATAAAAAAACAATAGACGCAACAACAGAAGAAAAAATAAAAGCTACCGCCCGGTTAGTGTTTCATAAAAAAGGGTATGCGGCAACAAGAACAAGGGATATTGCCGAAGAAGCAGGCATTAACCTTGCCTTGCTAAATTATTATTTCAGGAGCAAAGAGAAATTGTTTGAAATTATAATGTTTGAAACCCTGTTTGGCTTTATGCAAAATATGATAATGGTGCTGAGCGATGAAAAAAGCAGCTTAGAAAAAAAGGTTAAACTTTTTGTCTCAAACTATATTGACCTTATCATCAAAGACCCCAATATTCCGATATTTATGTTGAGTGAAATCCGCAACCATCCGGAAAATTTGTTGGAAAAATTACCTCTTAAACATTTAATAATGGATTCTGCTTTTGTTAAGCAACATCAACAATTAGTGGCAGAAGGCAAAATAACCGACCCCAATCCCTTACATTTCTTGATGAATTTAATAAGTTTGGTAGTTTTTCCTTTCATTGGGCAACCATTGCTACAAGGTATTAGTGGCTTGAATGAAGCACAGTTTGTTAAACTGATGCAGGAGCGCAAAGATCGCATCCCAGCATGGATAAAAGCGATGATGAAGACAAAATAGTTTTTTCGCCTAATAATTAATCAAATGATTGAAACAAAAAATTAAATGAAATGATTAAAAAATTGACTTTAATTATAAGTTACTGGCTGCTATACATCACTTATGCAAACGGGCAGGCTCTAACCCTTGACAGTTGCCTTGAAATGGCAAAACAAAATTATCCGTTAATTAAGCAATACGCCCTCATAGAAAAAACAAGGGAATACACTTTAGACAACGCACACAAAGGTTATTTACCGCAAATTAATGTGGCCGGGCAAGCCACCTACCAATCGAATGTAACAGAAATTCCAATTTCGTTGCCCAATCTCGATATTCCTCAAACAAGTAAAGACCAATACAAACTATACACCGAAATTTCGCAGTCTGTTACAGACCTGTTTACCATTAAAGACCAAAAAGAGTACCTAAAAGCAAACTCGGAAATAGAAACACAAAAAACGACTGTAGAACTGTATAAGCTACGAGAACGCATTAACAACCTGTACTTTGGGGTACTTTTGATAGACGCCCAGCTTGTACAAACCGAACTGCTAAAAAAAGATATTCAAAATGGTATTGAAAAAACCAAGGTAGCTATTGCTAACGGCGTAGCCCTAAAAAGTGCTGCCGACAAT
Organism: Sphingobacteriales bacterium; assembly: GCA_016706405.1. NCBI lineage: Bacteria > Pseudomonadati > Bacteroidota > Sphingobacteriia > Sphingobacteriales > Sphingobacteriales bacterium. Next base: position 1,415,679 of record JADJJT010000001.1, on the reverse strand, counting down.
TTAAAAGCCGAACTGCTGAAGGCAAACCAACGCACCATTGAACTGAAAGCCACCCGACAAGGCTATATTGACATGCTGGCCTTGTTTACCGGCAAACCCTTTGACCCAAACACAATATTTGAAAAACCCGGACGGCAAATACTTTCAAACCTTATTAACCGTCCGGAGTTAAAATTATTTGCCTTGCAGAAAAAATCGTTTGAAGCACAAAACAAGCTCCTTACAAATAAAAACCTTCCCCGCGTAAGTTTATTTTTGCAAGGTGGTTTCGGCGGACCCGGATTAAACATGTTAAAAAACGATTTTCAGGGTTATTTTATAGGCGGGTTGCGGGTAGGCTGGAATTTATCCGGATTTTATACCATCAAAAACGAAAAGGAAATGCTTGCGCTCAATCAAAATATAATAGAAGTGCAAACAGCAACTTTTTTATTCAATACCAATCTTACCTTAAAGCAGCAAAACGCCGAAATTGTAAAAATGCAAGAATTGATAGTATTGGATAAAAATATTACAACACTGCGCGAAAGTGTAAAAAACACCACCCAAAATCAACTTACCTATGGTACGGCAACTACAAACGACTACCTCGTTGCTGTTAATGCCGAAGACCTTGCAAAGCAAAACTTAATTATACACGAAGTACAGTTGTTAATGCTTGAGTACAACGCTCAAACAACAGCGGGCAACTAATAAACAACGAAACTAAACAGTAAAAAATTAAACAACAAAACAATGGGCAATAAAAAGCGCGGCAGCATACTAATATTGATGCTTAATTTTCAATTTTTAATGATTATGTTTGCTGCTTGCAACGAAAACAAAGTTTTATTTGATGCTTCGGGGAGTTTTGAAGCAACGGAGACGATTATTTCTTCTGAAGCTACCGGAATCATTAAAGACTTAAGTATTGAAGAAGGGCAAACAATAAAATCCGGACAAATTGTTGGCCATATAGACAGCGTTCAGTTGTATTTAAAGAAAAAACAATTAGAATCGCAAATTACCGCTTTATTGGGAAAAAAACCCAATATTCCAATTCAGTTATCGGCCCTTGAAGAACAACTTAAAACAGCCGAAAAAGAGAAACTAAGGACCGAACACTTAGTTAAAGGCGATGCCGCCACGCCAAAGCAATTAGACGACATTAATGCCCAAATTGAAGTGCTAAAAAAGCAAATAAACGCACAAAAATCAACGCTTAGCATTTCGAGCCAAGGGCTGAGCAAAGACGTTGTGCCGCTGCAAATACAAATTGAGCAACTAAAAGACCAGCTTGCAAAATGCAGCATCATTAACCCCATCAATGGAACAGTACTGACCAAATATGCCGAAACCAACGAAATGGCTGTATCCGGAAAACCGCTGTACAAAATTGCCGACTTGTCGAATATTATTTTGCGGGCATATATTACGGGCAATCAAATTCCGCAAATAAAACTCAATCAACAGGTAAAAGTACTTACCGACGACGGCAATGGCGGCTACAAAGAAACAACGGGAACAATAATTTGGATAAATGACAAGGCAGAGTTTACGCCAAAAACTATTCAAACCAAAGACGAGCGGGCAAACATGGTGTACGCAATAAAAGTAAAACTGCAAAATGACGGCACCTACAAAATTGGCATGTACGGCGAAATTTTATTTAATTAAAACAGCAAACAGCGCACCAACAAGTAATAGGGTAGGGCGTAAGGGCATAATTTAATATGAACCCCCGGCGACTTTATCGTAAAAAGGAGAAGCAGCGTTTAATAAGCGGTAATAGTTACATCAACCGCTCCTGGGCCGGAGTTTCCCCACAAAATGGTTACCGTTGCCGTTCCTTGTCCGCTTAAAATACTGCCATTGGTAACCGTCCAGTTGTAAAGTGCGCCATTAATTACTTGTGTGCTATAAGTGGCCGAAGTATTTTGGCAGGCAGTATTGTTTTGGGGGCTAATTATGGGGTCTATTTGGCAATACTCGTAGCAGCCCATATCTATGGTGTTTATTTGGGTGCGGGGCTCGTGGTTTGTCGGATGTAAATATTCAAGGGTTGGGGTTAAATCAATGGTATCGGCGTAGGTGCCGGGGTCGGCACCTTTATCAACAGCCCAGCTATTTTGGGTCAGTCTATAGTTAAAGTTGGGGTAATCTTCAAGGCCGGCGGCATTAATATCAGTTAGTCGCCAGTTATAAGCGGTGTCAATGGTGGTGGCGGTGCCGTTTGTCCAGGTTCCGGGACCTAAAAATAAGTTGTTCCATGCCTTAAACAGGGCAGTTCCGGATTTTAAATAGACAAAGGTACCGCTGCCTTTTTGGTTTACAACCGTATTATTTACCATTACAAATTCGGAAACAGGGTTCTCTAAACCCTCGGCGCCGTAGCTAATAATGCCGCCGTTGGGCGAGTCGGGCCCTTGTTGAATTAAATTGCCTATTAATACCGATTGCCCGCCGTTGGGTAGGTCAATAGTGTAGCTGGGCTCGCCCTCTTCGTCGGTAACTCGGTTATAGTATAAATAGTTATGTTTTGCCCTCGACTTTACACAGTGTCCGGTTAGGCTGGCATGGCTGTAGCAGTAGCGCATGGTTAAACTGTTTACTTTGCCTACATATATATTGTGCGAGTAACCGTCTCCATACCCATTGTTGGCAAACTCGCAATATTCAAATAAAAAATCGCTGATGCCATCATTGCTGGTTAAAATGCCCATTTCGTTATGATGAAAATAGCAGTACCGAAGGGTTAAGTCTTCGCCTTCGGCGCGTATGCCCGCCCCGTTTTGATCCGGAACAGTGCATTTGGTAAACTCAACATGTTCAACCGTACAATTTTTACCTTTTATTACCCATATTGCTTTTCCGCCTGCCGAGGTAAAATTGGCATCTAAAACGGCCATGCCATTATGGCCAGAAATGTACAAATTATCATCGTACCAGTGGCAAACATCGGCCACATAAGTAGCGGGTTCAATTAACACGGTATCGTTAGCATTTACCAAATTGGCTACGGCGCATGGTGTTTTGTAGGTGTACGATGGGCCAACGTTCCAGGTTGTAGCTTGTAATATTTGGGGCGCATTTATAGCCAGCAACAATAAACAAGCCCAAACTATCGGGGAGCGCAAAAGGCAGGTTGAGCGATAAATATCATTACAAAACATATAAGTAAATGGATTAGGTTAATACGGTCAAACAATACTATGTTGTAAAGGTACGGAGTTTTGCTTTTTTAATGAATTAAATACTTTAAGATTGACAATAGTAATTTTTGACGCGGACACATCAAACACATTTCCGGATTTATTTGAAGTTCATCTATCCGGATTAATAAACTATACTATCCCTTTCCTTATCTAAATGCGGTGGCTATGCAAATAAGTATTATTTATTTTGATTTTTTTACAATTTTTTTCATCTTTTATTTGCTTTATTAAAAATAATACTTTTAGCTTTGTAATATATATTCATTGCCATCCTTAACGCTTGCGTTTTTTTTCTGCCTACAACATTGTTTGCTTTTGTGCCAACATCCTTACAACAAACATCTTTTTTTATTTTTTAGCTTAAAATATTATGAAAAGCATAATGTCTATTTTGACAATTTTAGTTTTGACAGTTACCTTTTCGGCTTCGGGTCAAAATTTGCCCACCCTCAAACCTACGCTTGCTAAGGCTAACGAATATACAAAAAACGAGCAATTAGCCTGGCAAAAAGCACTCGATATGTATTCAAAAATCAACTCGGGCGAAATTGAATACGAACGACTTTCGGCGGCAGACAAAAAAATGGCCGACTCCTTAGAAGTGGGCAGTGGTCCAATAACGCAAGGTGTAGGTTGCAGTTGGTATTGCGGCGGTGGGCCTTATAAAATAACTGCCTCATCGAACTTAAAAGAAGAAGGTAAAATAACTTACCTGCCCAATAATGCCCACGACTTTAACCTTTTTACTGCTTGGGTGCCCGACAATGAAAACAAAGGAATAGGTAAAAAAATAAATTTTCATTTTAAGCCATTTGCACCACGAATAAATGAAATAATTATTTGGAATGGTTACATAAAAAATACCGATTTATGGAAGGCAAACGCGCGCGTGGCAAAATTTAAATTGCTTATTAACGGCCAACCAACGGCAATACTCGAACTTAAAGACGTAAGCAACGCCCAAACTTTTAAAATTAACCCAGTTCAATCAACAGACAGCACAAAAGACCTGATATTAACCTTAGAAATATTGGAAGTTTACAAAGGCAGCAAATACGAAGATGTTGCCGTTAGCGAAATAAATTTTAATGGCTTAGACGTTCACTGCTTTGGTGCCGGAACACAAATTACAATGGCCGATAACACAACAAAAAACATAGAAAAAATTGTAAAAGATGACTGGATTATGACTTTTGACGACAAGGCAAACAAATTAGCTAAAACCCAGGTTTCCGGACTTATACTGACGCGACACTCCAATCTTTTAAAGCTCAAATTTCCGGATAGAGAAATATCTACTACAGATGACCACCCATTTTGGACCGAAGGCAAAAACTGGGCTTCCTTAAATCCGGATAAATCAAATAAAAATTACCACCAAAATACACCAATAAAACAGCTTGTTGTTGGCGATAAAATTTTTGTTCCTGCCGAAAACAAATTCCTAACACTGCTTGAAACCGAAAATATAGCACCAGAACAACTAACCTACACCATAGAATTAATATCCGGAAATAATTTTATTGCAAACGGGCTTTTAGTGAAAACCGAAAAACCAAAATGGATCAATTGACCGGTAATTCAAATACCAATCTAAAATAGCCGCAAAAAATGCCAGTTACACATAAAAAAATTAGGCATAGACGATACACGTACTTTTAGTTTTTCTTGCTTTTGATTCCTAAAAACATATAAATTTTTTAATCACAATCCAACATTTACCTCATTATGAGAAAACTTGTACGCATCCTTAAATGGTCAGGTCTTTTGCTTGTCGTAGCTATTTTATGTCTGTTTGTTGCCGGCAGTATTCTTTACAATAAAAAGTACGACGCACCAATTCCCGACCTTCATGCCTCTAAAGATAGTTTGGTTATTAGCAAGGGGAAACACCTTGTTTTTACAACTGCGCACTGCGTGGAATGCCATTTTAAGCCGGGAGATTCGTTAAAAGTAGTATCAGGCGAAGAAGTTGACATGGCCGGCGGTGGATTCCCATTTAAATTTCCCGGAGGGGTATTTTACGCTTCTAATATCAGCAGTGATAAAGAAACCGGAATAGGCAATTATACAGACGGTGAAATTGCACGTATGTTGCGCTACGGAATAAAACGCGATGGTAGTGTTTTAATTCCCGCAATGGAGTATCAAAATCTGAGCGATGAGGATATAATCGCAATCATTTCTTATTTAAGGACACTGCCCCCCGTTGTGCACAAAGTACCAGAAAATGATTTTAATCTTTTGGGCAAAGCCATACTTGCATTTCTTATTCGCCCCGTTAATCCAAAAAGTACCCCACCTGTAAAAGTATTGACCGACACTACCGTTGAATACGGCCATTATATTGCCGAAAATGTCAGTAATTGTAAGGGTTGCCATACCGAAAGAAGTCAAAATACAGGCGAATATATTGGTGAAGAATTAGCGGGTGGGCTTTTTGAACCGGTAGAGAACGACCCTACAAAATTAATTTTTGCACCCAACCTCACTCCCGACCCCCAGACCGGACATATTTATAATTGGTCGTTCGAGCAATTTAAAAATCGGTTTGTAAAAGGCAAATTAATACCGCAATCACCCATGCCATGGGGACAGTTCAAAAATATGAACGAAACAGAACTACTCGCAATATGGAAATACCTGCATTCAGTTAAACCCGTGCAGAAAAAAATTGGTGCGGTTATTCAAGATGCCAAATAAAACTTAACACCACACTAATAATTTGAATTGTTAAATAGCCTGGCCAACCAAAATAATACGTAGCAATTTCCGGAGAATGGGGTTTTAAAGCCTTTCCATCTTTTTTTAACCGACCCTAAAGTCGAAGAAAACAACGCTATAGGCTGCCCACAAAAATTGCAGCCAGAATACCGGGGGCGTTTGACCTAATTTATAGGTTCTATAAAACAAAAAATCACCCAAACATTTGTTTGGGTGATTTTTTGCGCATAGTTTAGCTAAGAAGTAGTTTATAAGATAAACTATTTGCTTACAACTATTTTTTGCATAGATGTTTCGCCATTACTTGTTATTATTTGCGCAGCATATAAGCCATTTGGCAAATCGCTTACATCTAAATAGCTAACAAAGGTCTCAGCTACAACTTGCGTCTGTACTTGTTTGCCACTAAGGTTAAACAATCTAACTTCAACAAACGAACGGTTCGACATAATGGTAAGTTCATGACTAACGGGGTTAGGATATAACTCAACCGCGAATGATTCGTTAACAATTTCACCATCTTCTTTACAACTTGTACCGCCGTTAAATGTTTTAGAACAGCCACAAGCACTAATTGTTACCGTATAGTTGTTGCAGTTATGGTTTACTATTAACACTTTAGTAGTTTTTGTAGCCGTAACCGGACCTCCGGTTATGCTATAAGTCCATGAATAGGGCTTGCAACTCATTGCAACAGTGAAAAAGTCAATTTTTTGGTTCCCATCTCCACCACCTAAAACAACTCCCACGGTTGGGTCGTCACTAATGGTTACATTTACAACCGAAGGTAAGGTGCAAGGACCAGCGTTACCGGCCGGAGTGCTGCCACATGCCGAACTTAGCACATAACGCCTTAATACTTTATAGGTACCCGGAGATGACGGCGAAATATTGTTTGTTCCCCAGCTAACTCCATTATCGAAACTGTATTGGGCAGTGAAGCCGGCAACTGCAGGTAAGGTTGGTACGGTAAACGGCTGGCTGTTACAGGTACTCGTAATAGGGGGTGTGGCCGGAATAGTTGGGAATACCACCGCATTTACAACTGTTGGCAAGGTGCAAGGGCCTGCATTTCCTGCCGGAGTGCTACCGCACGCAGCACTGGTAACATACCTGCGCAGTATGCTATAACAGCCCGGCGTGGTGGGAGAAAAATTGCTTGTTGTCCATGTACTTCCGTTATTGTAACTGTATTGTTCTGTAAAGCCATTAAAGAATGGTAGGGGCTGGACATATAATGCCGAAGCGCAGGTATTTGTAACCGCAGGAGTGGCTGGAATAGTTGGGAATATCACGGCATTTACAACTGCGGGCAAGGTACAAGGGCCTACACTTCCTGCCGGAGTGCTGCCGCACGCAGTATTAGTAATATATCGGCGCAGTATGCTGTAACAACCCGGCACGGTAGAGGGCGACATAGTGCTTGTTGACCACGTTGACCCATTATCGAAACTGTATTGCGCTGTAAAACCAGTTACAAACGGAAGCGATGAAACAAATAATGCTGTACCACAAGTATTTGTAACCGCAGGTGTGGCCGGAATAGCTGGGAATATCCCCGCATTTACAACTGTGGGCAAGGTACAAGGGCCTACACTTCCTGCCGGAGTGCTACCGCACGCAGCACTGGTAACATACCTGCGCAGTATGCTGTAACAACCCGGCACGGTAGAGGGCGACATAGTGCTTGTTCCCCAGATAGCTCCATTATCGAAACTGTATTGCGCTGTAAAGCCGCTAAAGGCTGCAAGAGCTGAAACCGATAATGCCGAGCCACAAGTATTTGAAACCACAGGCGTAGCCGGAATAGCTGGGAATACCGTTATACCAACGGGGCTGCTTATATCCATACAAGCTGTGCCAGGAGAATAGTCCCACGGGGCATTTGTGCCATCTGCATCAGTAATATTTCGGTAGTCGGTAACGCCGGGCGTAATAGTGCCCAATCCATCAGCACCATCGGCAGGTATATCGCGGTACGACATGCCTATAATATTATAACAGGCCGGGGTTAACGAACCAGTAGAAAACGAACCGTTTGAAGAGGTCGCCATTACAATATTGGCAGGGTTTACAAGCAAGTATAAGTAAAAATAATCTGTAGCAGGGCTTGGTGCGCCGTTATTATTTCCCTGATAATCGGGGGCGGGGTAGGTTGGTGCTCCGAATGCCCCTGTGGATGTGCCCTGGCATACAGTTAGGGTGCCGGGTGGGGTTAAATTGCCTGCATTTGCCGTACAGCTTGCCGGGCAAACAATATTAAAGGTATGGCTATATGAGCCTATTCCTTCGGGGTCGAGGAGGATATAGTAAGTGGTGCCAGCGGTAAATGACATACTGCCATAAATTCCGGGTGAATTGATATCGTCAATACAAGTCCATCCGGAGCTATTGCAGCCGCCTGAGGCTATTTTCCAAAAATAATCAACATAGCCACCGCTTGATGCCGTTACATTAACCTGATGGATTCCTGTGGAGGTAGCAGTAAACGAGTAAATGCGCTCTTGCCCGGGGGTACCATATAAACACGAGTATGGGTTCCAGCTGGCACCGCTGCCCAAGTGGGTAGAGGTTACACTTGAGCCACAGCTAAGCGTACCCGCCAAGGGGCTGCAAGGGTCGTAAACTGCCGGGCAAACAATATTAAAGGTATGCGATGAAGCGCCCGATGATTCAGGGTCGAGTAAAAAATAGTAGGTAGTGCCGGCGGTAAATGACATACTGCCATAAATTCCGGTTGAGTAAATATCGTCAATACAAGTCCATCCGGAGCTATTGCAACCGCCTGAGGCTGCTTTCCAGAAATAGTCTATATAGGTACTGTTATTATTTGCCGTTACATTAACCTGATGGATTCCTGTGGAGGTAGCAGTAAACGAGTAAATTTTTTCTTGCCCGGGGGTAGTAAAACCACACGAGCTTGGGCTCCAGCCACCCGAGCCGCTATGCGAAGAGGTTACACTTGAGCCACAGCTAAGCGTACCCGCAAGGGTTGCTAAGGGTCGTAGCTTGCCGGGCAAACAATATTAAAGGTATGCGATGAAGCGCCCGATGATTCGGGGTCGAGTAAAAAATAGTAGGTAGTGCCGGCGGTAAATGACATACTGCCATAAATTCCGGTTGAGTAAATATCGTCAATACAATTCCATCCGGAGCTATTGCAACCGCCTGAGGCTGCTTTCCAGAAATAGTCTATATAGGTGCTGTTATTATTTGCCGTTACATTAACCTGATGGATTCCTGTGGAGGTAGCAGTAAACGAGTAAATGCGCTCTTGCCCGGGGGTGCTCCAACCGCAGGCACTTGGGCTCCAGCCGGCACCCGAGCCGCTATGCGAAGAGGTTACACTTGAGCCACAGCTAAGCGTACCCGCCAAGGGGCTGCAAGGGTCGTAGCTTGCCGGACAAACAATATTAAAGGTATGGCTATATGAGCCTGTTCCTTCAGGGTCGAGTAAAAAATAGTAGGTAGTGCCGGCGGTAAATGACATACTGCCATAAATTCCGGTAAAGCCAATATCGTCAATACAATTCCATCCGGAGCTATTGCAACCGCCTGAGGCTATTTTCCAAAAATAATCAACATAGCCACCGCTTGATGCCGTTACATTAACCTGATGGATTCCTGTGGAGGTAGCAGTAAACGAGTAAATTTTTTCTTGCCCGGGGGTAGTAAAACCACACGAGCTTGGGCTCCAGCCGGCACCCGAGCCGCTATGCGAAGAGGTTACACTTGAGCCACAGCTAAGCGTACCCGCCAAGGGGCTGCAAGGGTCGTAGCTTGCCGGGCAAACAATATTAAAGGTATGCGATGAAGTGCCCGATGATTCGGGGTCGAGTAAAAAATAGTAGGTGGTGCCGGCGGTAAATGACATACTGCCATAAAATCCGGTAAAGTAAATATCGCTAATACAAGTCCATCCGGAGCTATTGCAACCGCCTGAGGCTGCTTTCCAGAAATAGTCTATATAGGTGCTGTTATTATTTGCCGTTACATTAACCTGATGGATTCCTGTGGAGGTAGCAGTAAACGAGTAAATGCGCTCTTGCCCGGGGGTGCTCCAACCGCAGGCACCTGGGCTCCAGCCGGCACCCGAGCCGCTATGCGAAGAGGTTACACTGGTGCCACAGCTAAGCGTACCCGCCAAGGGGCCGCAAGGGTCATAACCGCCGCCGCCGCAAGTTACGCAGCGCCAAACCATAGTGTGGGAGTTAGAATTAGTAGTACAATTATACTGATTAATTAAAACCTGTACCTGGCCGGTAAACGTGGCCGTCCATAAAATTTTGGATACAAGGCCACACAAATCATCAGAGTAACATAAATTCGTCCCACCCGTATTGCGCAAAGTTAATTGTGTGTCGCTGGTGGGGTTGGTGGCACCATCAACACTGCACATCGACCACTCGTATTGCATACCCGAGGTTACATTAAAGGTGTTGTATTCGCCTGCAAAAGTACCTGAAACTGCCGACACAAAAGTGGTTGAGGTGGTTGACTGTACAGCTCCCCAAGAGGATCCTCCTGAGCACCCACCGCCAAGCATTGGCGGACTGGGCTTGTAAAGTGTTTGTGCTTAACAGCAAACCCATAAGGGCAATGCAAAAACAGGTAAGTAAAAACCTGTGTTTTGGTACCCATGTGCCCGCAACGGCATCGGGGGTAAAAACCAATAATTTGCGAAGGTAAGTAGCGTTTTCTCATATTGTTTACATCTATAATTAAAAATTTGTACTTATGTTAGACAAAGATAGGTTAATTTTTGTTAAGTATTACTCTTTAAAATATTTTTTACTGAACTCTTGAGGGACTTTCGTCGGCATAAAGACATTAGTTTTCCGGAATCAGGAAACTCCGTGCACATAATTCCTTAAAATCTATTCCGGAAATTGTAAAGCGCGGGGCTGTTTAACCTTCAAGTTGGTTGGTAAATGAGGTCAAGGGCGACACAATCAATCAATCAATAAAGAAAAATAAAAAAAAACGCTTACGTAGCTAAATACTACCTAAGCGTTTAAATGACTAAAGTAAAAAATATTAAAAAAACAATTAGTTGTCGCTGCCAAGCAGGTAGCTTATGCCAATTTGCAAGCCGGCGGCACCTGGGTGGGTAGGCGTGCGGTTTGCTGGTGTTTTAGTATCGGGGTTTTCAATATCACCAAAGGCGTAGTCGAAGCGCAGCATGGTGTGGCCTAAAATTTGGTCGGTAAATTTAAATTGCGCCCCAAAGCCCATCATAGCGGCAAGTGCCGAGCTTTTGAAGGTATCTTTAATATCTTTATCTGCCGATGAGGTAACGCCGTCCCAGTAGCTATAGTCGCCGGTAGCACTGCTTAAAATGCCGTATTCTATACCGGCGTTAAACAAAAAGCAAACGCCATTATTGGGGTTCGAATTGGCTTTTACTACAAAAGGTATTTTTATGTAGTTAAGTTTGGCCTCCCACTCGAGGGTTTTACCGCCATTTACGTATTTGGTGCCTTGTGGCGAAAACAATACGCCTGTATAGAGCCCTACACTGTTGGTAAAATTATAGCCAACGGTTAGCCCGCCGCCAAATTTAAAAGGCACTTTAAAATTAAGTTCGTCGCCGGCGGCAAAATCGTCGTCGTTTACTAAGGTGGTTGCCTGAGGAAAAACACGCAAACCAATTTCAAGTCCTTTTTGGGCAAAACAAGTGCTATAGGTAGCTACGAGCAAAAAAGCAATTAAAAGGTAGTTTTTTTTCATGTTTAAATTATTTTTTAATTGATATAAATTTTTGAACAAAAATAAAGAAAAATGATATGCCTTGTTAGGCTTAACAATGGATGTTTTTAAAGGCTACACGGTTGCATTTTAAGGAAGTGGATAAAATATATCCGGAAAAAATTGAATTTGCTTTAAGTTAAGCAGGTATAAAATTTTGCAAATTTAATGATGCTGTCTTACCATTGTTCGTTTAAATAGTGAATATCGTTATAGGCTGTTAAATCGTACTGCACGGGCACCACCGAAAGGTAGCCATTTTCGAGGGCAAATACATCGGTATCGGTTGCTTTGGGTTCAAGGTTAATAAATTTTCCGGTTAACCAATAATATTTGTTGCCTGTGGGGTCTTGGCGCATAATAAAATCTTCTTCCCAACGGGCGTATGCTTGTCGGCAAATTTTATAGCCTTTAATTTCGTCGAGGGGTAGTTTTGGAATATTTACATTCAACAAATTGCAAGGGGGCATACCATTATTTAAGGCCAGGCCTAAAATGCGGTGCACCCACACCTCGGCAGCGCTTAGGTCGGCGTCGGGGGCGTAATCGAGTATAGAGAACCCAATGGCCGGTATATGCTCCATAGCTGCTTCCATAGCCGCCGACATGGTTCCAGAGTATATTACATTGACCGAGTAATTGCTTCCGTGGTTAATGCCCGACAAACAAAAATTGGGTTTTTGAGGTAATATTTTATCTACTGCTAATTTAACACAATCAACTGGTGTGCCCGAGCAGGCATAGGCTTCAATATTGTTGCCAAATACATCGAGTTTTGTTATTCTGAGGGGTTGGTTAATGGTTATGGCGTGCCCCATTGCCGATTGTGGCCTGTCGGGGGCAACCACCACCACGCGGCCCCATTGTGCGGCAACGTTTGCCAATACCCTAATACCTTTGGCGGTAACGTCGTCATCGTTGGTAATTAAAAATAAACGGTCGGGATTGTAGTTTGCTTGCAAGGTAAATTAATAATGTGGGTGGGTTAATCGTTTTTAATTGAGTGCAAATGTAATAAAGGTTTGTTGGAAATAGCTATTTTAAATACAATGATTAAACTTTATCAATTAAGTAGTTGAAGGGTGATAATTTTATATTTCCGGTTCATTTCCGGATTCAGAATTGGGTGTTTTATCAGTTTCATTATCAGGTGCGGCTATTTTAAAATTGTTAAATCCAATGCCAACCTGTAATTGCAGCAGTTGCTCTTGGATAAGCTCGAGCAGGGCTAAAAACCTAAAAATAGCATGGAGGCGGCTTTGGCAGTCTGAAAAAATTTGTTCAAAAGGCAGAGGTTGCTGTTGGTGGGCAAGTTTAAATGCTAAATGGTTTAAGTGTTTTTTTTCGTCTTCAATTGAAAAGCTAAAGCGCACCATTTCGACCCGCGGCTGGTTTAGACGGCCTTCGTACTGTTGCAATAGTTTTTGAAAAACCTGTAGCAGTTTGTATAGATTCAACGCTTCAAGTTCGGTTTCGGTATTAAATTTTTCGGCGATATAGGCTTGTTCTTCGGCGGCATTGCCACGGTTAAAGCGCAGACTTTGTGTTTCGGCCATGTTTTGTAGCGTAGCTACCAAGGCTTTATATTTTTTATATTCTAATAGCCGGTCAATTAATTCTTGTCGTGGGTCTATGGGCTCGCCCGCTTCGTTTAGCTCGCGGCGGGGCAACAGCATCCGGGCTTTTATATGCATTAGGGTTGCGGCCACTAAAATAAACTCGCTGGCTAATTCAATATTAAGCAATTCCATATCGCGGATATAAGCCAAAAAATCTTCGGTTAGTTTGGCAATTGGAATATCGTAAATATCTAATTCGTCGCGTTCAATAAAAAACAACAACAAATCGAAGGGGCCTTCAAATTGGTCAAGTTTTATTTGGTAGGTTTCCAATAAGTTGTAATTTTGACTTGTTTTTGGCAGTTTAAGCAGTGCAAAGGTATTAATTTTAGAGCTCGAACGGTTGTTTTTTTTTAAAAATTAGTAAAGGGTAAGGTCATATCCTTAAACACTTTCAAAGCTCCGGAAAATAAGAGCGTAAAGCTAAAAACTTTTTTTTTAGCTCTTAATTGAGTTAATTTGAAGCACAAAATGGAGACAAATTGCCCATTGCGAAAATTTAATCTGCTCAAAAAGCGCAATTTTCCGGATAAAACCTTATCTTTGCAGCCAATTTTTTTGAATTGCTGTTTTCACACAACCAAATAACCGCGTTCCTTGAAACATCCGGAGGAAACTTCGTTACTGCTTAAACCTTTTTTAATACAGTTTTCGGGCTTAAAAGAAGGTATTCACCACTTTAATTTTAAGGTGGACGATGCTTTTTTTGCCTGTTTTGAAAACTCGCCCATTGAAAAAGCCAATTTAAACGTAGCACTCAATTTTAATCGCCGCCTTAGTTTTTTGGAATTAAACTTTACAATTACCGGCCTGATTTACTGCGAGTGCGACCGCTGCGCCGACCCGCTTGACCTTGCCGTGGACGAAAAATTTGAACTGCTTGTAAAATTAGTACAACACCTGCCTGCTAATAATGACGACCCCGAAGTGTATTACCTGCACCACGAAGCAAGCGAAATAAATATTGCCAACTGGGTTTATGAGTTTGCCGCCCTTTGTTTGCCCATGCACAAAGTACACGAAGATTTGCCCAACGGAAAATCGGGATGCAACCCTTCGGTAATTGCCTATTTAGAAAACATAGAAACACAACAAAACAAACCAACTGCCGCTAAGAAGAAAAACAACAACAACAACAACAATAAAGACAATCCGGAAGAAACAACAATTGACCCGAGATGGGCAAAACTAAAAAATTTATTAAATGAAGACTAAGGTAAAAATCTGCCCTATCTTTATTTAGCCCTTGTAAAAATATATATCCGGATGCCTTTGATACCTCCGGCAACCAAATACCGAATTTTTAAAATATATACAACTAAAAAAATACATACTTAATACATCATGGCACATCCTAAGCGAAAAATATCGAAAACACGCCGCGATAAGCGCCGCACCCATTACAAAGCCGTTGCCCCTACTTTATCGGTATGTGGCCATTGTGGCGCAGCCGTTTTGGCACACCGCGTTTGTGGCGAATGTGGTTTTTACCGCGGTCAGCAAATTTTTGCAGTGAAACAAAATAGTGGCGAAAATAGTGGCGAGTAATTTTTAATTTTGTTTAAATATTACTCGGCGCATAGTCATATATTGTTTTTTTAATTTTATTTTTTCTTTTACTACCGTTTTTTGCCAATCTAACTAATAAATAGTCAAGCAATTAACGAGTAGTTCGTTTTTTTTATATATACTTACTTTATTATTGTTGTCCTTGTACTATGCCTAAAACGTTTGCAGCCATTACCGGCGTTAATGCCTTTTTACCAAACTACGTGCTAACCAACGACGAGCTTTCTCAAATGGTTGAAACCACCGACGATTGGATAAAAGAACGTACAGGCATAAGCGAACGCCGCATTTTAAAAGGCAAAGGCTTGGCTACCAGCGACATGGGGGCCGAAGCAGTGCGCGGGCTTTTAGCAAAAAAAAACCTACAACCCACCGACATTGACCTGTTAATTTGTGCAACGGTAACTCCCGACATGGTTTTTCCGGCAACAGCCAATATTATTTGCGACAAAGCAGGAATAAAAAACAATATAAGTTTTGATATTGCCGCCGCTTGCAGTGGATTTGTTTTTAGCTTGGTAACGGCATCGCAATTTATTGAATCGGGCAGGGTTAAACGCGCTATTGTAGTTGGAGCCGACAAAATGTCGTCTATTGCTAATTACCAAGATAGGACTACCTGTATTCTTTTTGGCGACGCCGCTGCCGCCGTTTTATTAGAAGCCTGCGATGAAACAGAAAATATAGGCCTTATCGACTCAATACTTAAAACCGATGGCTCGGGACGGGTAGCTTTACACCAAAAGGCGGGTGGCTCGCTAAACCCACCTAATTTTGATACCGTCTTAGCCAACGAGCATTATGTTTATCAAGATGGGCAAACTGTATTTAAGTTTGCCGTAAAAGGTATGGCCGATGTTGCCGAAGAAATAATGCTGCGCAACAATTTAACCGGAGATGATGTACAATGGTTAGTGCCACACCAAGCCAACAAACGCATTATAGATGCTACCGCCCGGCGCATGGGTCTTTCGGATGCCAAAGTAATGCTAAATATTCAAAAATATGGCAATACCACAGCGGCAACCATCCCGCTTTGTTTATGGGAGTGGGAACCCCGCCTTAAACGCGGCGATAATATAGTTTTGGCAGCCTTTGGCGGCGGTTTTACTTGGGGCGCTGTATATTTAAAATGGGCATACGATGGCAGCGATAGTCAAGCAGCAGCAACGTAACTCATAACCAAAACAGTAAAATACAATACAACTAATTTAATTTAAAATATTATACTACTTACTATGGCATCTACAGCCGATTTTTTTAACGGCTTTACAATGGAATTTAAGGGCGACCCTTGGCAAATTGTAGAGTTTCAGCACGTAAAACCCGGAAAAGGCCCCGCTTTTGTACGCACCCGCCTAAAAAACCTAAAAAATGGCAAAGTAATTGACAACACTTTCCCCTCGGGGCACGCCATTACCGAAATTCGCATTGAGCGCCGCCAATACCAGTTTTTATATAAAGACGATATGGGCTACACCTTTATGAACAACGAAACATTTGACCAAGTTTTGTTGCAAGAGGCATTAATAGATGCCCCCGAATATTTAATGGAAGGTCAAAACGTTGAAATTGTATTTTACGCCGACAATGACGAACCCCTTCTTTGCGAACTTCCCCCGCACGTTACCCTTGAAGTTACCTATACCGAGCCCGGCGTGCGCGGCGATACCGCTACAAACGTAACCAAACCTGCTACATTGGCATCGGGTGCTACTATACGGGTGCCCATCTTTGTAGAAACAGGCACTAAAATTCGCGTTGATACTAAAACCAAAACCTATTTAGACCGCGTTAAGGATTAATCCCAAACAAATAAATAATAAACAGAAACAGAAAAATATTTGGAGGCAAATTTTAATTGGCGAGATACATGCTGATTGATTGATGGATAAATCCGGATAAGATATGCACTGTTTGACTATATTTGCCATTTTTTCCGGAAATTGTACTTCCAAATCCGGAAAAAATGGCATCTTTTTATCACTGCTTGTCCTTAAATTATTATAAACAAACTATTTTTATCCGACCAAACAATGCAAACTTATTACAACCCGGCCGACCTGGCAAAATTTTCTAAAATTGGCGAATTTGAACCGACTCTGGCCAAAAAATTTTTCGATTATTACGGCGAAGTATTTAAAGAAGGGGCGCTAACCGAGCGCGAAAAAAGCCTGATTGCTTTGGCCGTAGCCCATACGGTGCAATGCCCTTATTGTATTGATGCTTACACTACCGACTCGCTCGAAAAAGGTGCCGACGAAGCCCAAATGATGGAAGCCATCCATGTAGCGGCAGCTATTCGCGGTGGGGCATCATTGGTGCATGGCGTTCAAATGATGAACAAAGCTAAATCTTTAATGATGTAAGAAGCAAGATAGGGGTTATTTAGGAAACAATATCGTAATGGTGTAGTTTTTGTTACCGCTTTTTTATTCCGGATTTTTTTAGGTTGATTTTGCTGAAATCAACGCTTCTTTTGTACTGCTAATCGAATTAATTTAATTATTGCTAATGCGCAAATTTGAACATAAATCGCAGCCGGTTATACGCAACCGTGCATTTTTAGGGCGCTTGTTTTGGCATTTTATGGCATCGAGTGCATTTTTAGCTTTTTCGTTGGGTTTGGGTATGGTAGGTTACCGCTTGTTAAACCTATCGTGGACAGATGCATTTTATAATGCTGCTATGATTTTAACCGGAATGGGGCCTACCCCCGAGGCCGGACAAACACACGCATGTAAAATTTTTACCGGATTTTATGCCTTATACAGTGGTTTAGCTTTTTTAGCCATTGTTGGCCTGTTAATTGCGCCGTTGTTGCACAGGTTATTGCATAAACTTCACTTAGAAATAAAGTAAGAAAAAAAGTGTATGCACTGCAAGTCAATAAAGATTGAACCGCTACCTTGCCCATAAAACTTAGTCGTCAATAACGGCAATACATTTTAGTTCAATGGCAATAGGGGTGGGTAGGCTATTTACCTCAACAGTTGTACGGCAGGGTGGGTTAGGGCTGTCTTTAAAATACTGGGCATAAATAGTATTAAAAGTGGTAAAATCGCGCTGCATATTGACCAAAAAAACAGTTATATCCACTAAATTGTTAAAATTTGCACCCGAGGCGGCCAAAACAGCTTTTACATTTTGAAACACAGAATGGCACTGGGCGGCAAAATCGAACTGCATAAAATTGCCGTTTTTATCGAGGGTTAAGCCCGGAATAGTGGTGCTGTCGTTGGGGTCGCGGGGGCCAATACCCGATAAAAACAGTAAATTGCCCACCCGGCGGGCGTGGGGGTAAAGTCCTACCGGTTTAGGGGCATTTGCGGCGTTAATTACAGGTGTTTTATCTTCGGGAAAGGCCATGTCAAATATTTAGTTTTATTATTGGCAATTAAAAGCGGGGCTTAACCAAACTGCGGCCAAAAACGCTGCCTGCCACACCGCCGGCTATATGTGCAAACTGAGAAATATCGTCGCTTTCTAAGGAGCCAATTACTTCTCGGCCTAAAAATAAAATGGCAACCAAAATAAAGGTAAGGGGTATTTCGCCCTCTACAATATTTGTAAACGAGCTTAACAGTATTAACATAAATGCGATACCGCTTGCCCCCATTAATCCGGTAGAAAAAAACAAGCTATTAACTAATCCGGTAAGAAGAGCAGTGATGACCATCATTTGGAGTAAATTTTTCGAGCCGTATTTCTCTTCTAAAATTGGGCCAATTAGCAGAATGATAGTAAAATTAGACAATAAATGCGTAAGGTCGGCGTGGCCGGCAACGTGCGAAAACAACCTAAAATAGGTGAGTGGGTTAAGCCAGTTTGGGTGGGGGTAGTTGGCAAAAAGTCGCTCGTTTAGGTCAGGCATTACCGTCATACTTAGGCCCATAACAGCCAAACAAAGGATAGTAAAATTAAGTATTACTGGCGAGTTATAGGATATACGCATGATTGATTAGTTAAAGTTGATTAAGGAAACAAATAGTGTCGCTTGTGAAAATACTACCCTCATAAACAGGTACAACATGCTATTTAGTTTCAAATAAAACTTCAATAAAGTATTTTATGTGTTTCTTGTTTTATTCGGGCAGGCCTTTGGGGCTAAGCAGGTCGTAAAACTGGTCCATTTTAGGTAAAATAATGATACGGGTACGCCTGTTAATGGCTTTATTGGCTTCAGAATCGTTGGCTACTAAGCGGTTAAACTCGCCCCGGCCGGCAGCTATTAGCCTATTGGGGTCAATTTTGTAGGTATTTTGTAGTACCCTTACTACCGAAGTGGCGCGTTTTACACTCAAATCCCAGTTATCGTCTATGCAGGTTGTTTTAATCGGAACGTTGTCGGTATAACCTTCTACCATTACCTCTAATTGGGGATTTTTTTCAATAATTTGAGCAATTTTACCTAATACTTCGTTGGCTCGGTAAGTTAGGTTATGGCTTCCGGTTTCGTATAACATTTTATCCGACAAGTTAATAAATACCACTGTTTTATCAACTTTAACTTCAACATCTTGGTCGTCTAAACCATTTTTTAAAACCGATTTAAGATTGACTGCCAAAGCAAGATTGATCGAGTCGGCTTTGGTACGGGCATTCTGCAAATGATGAATGTATTTGTCTTTTTGCTCAAGTTGTTGCAGGGTTTTTTTAATATTTTCGTTTGCCGACTGCGACAAAATGGTTAAATCGCCAACTTGTTCAAATTGTTTATCGCGTTGCGTTTTAGTTTCTTTAAGTTGTTCTTTTAGATCGCCAACTTGTTCTTCGCGGGTATGTAATTGGCCGTCTAATTTATTGCGTTCTTTTTCGCAATCGGTTAGTTTTGTACGGGTGGCTTCTAAAGTTGCCTTTAAATTGCGGTATTTGCGTTTGCTTACGCAAGACGGTGCGGCAAAAATTAAACTAAATAATATTAAAGATAACAATAAACTACGCATGTTAATTAAATAGTTAGGGGAATTAAATAAGATTATTACAAAATGAATTAAATGAAATTACGGCTCCGGCAAAGATACTAAAATAAAAGGATTTTGAACCTTAAAAGTCCTGTTTGTTTGCTAATTTTTTTAACCGGATTAAGCGTTGAGGCTGGGTCGCAACCAACCAAACATCGGCACTAAGCAATTCATAGGCTTTGGCAAAATAGGGCTCGGCTTCTTGGTGTTTACCTTGTGCGTGTAAATATTCGGCTATTTCTTCAAAAACATAACCATCGGGCAATAGCTGGTGTTTTTCACCAAATTTTACCAATTCTAATTGCTCGTCAAGTGCTTGTTTGGCAAACCCTAATGCGCGCCAGGTGCGGGCTACGCTCCAGCGGGCTATTAAAATGGTATTGCTTGGATGCTTGTTTTGTGTGCGCCAAGCCAGGCCTTGCTCAAAAAATTCTAAGGCTTGTTGGTAGTTTTTTTGTTCAAAATAAGTCCAGCCAATATTATTATAAAGCGTTCCCAACCATTGTTTGGCTTGGGGGTTGGTACTTTTTTCGGCCAATGTAAGGGCGTGTAAATTCCATTCTAATTGTTGTTGTGGGGTGGGGGCGGCAATACCCAACATGTGGGCAGCATCAACGGCAAAATTGTCAAATTGGTTGGTGGTAGCTATTTCAAGAGCCAACGTAAATAAAGGCATGGCCGTTTGTGGCTCGCCCGATGAGTTGTAGGTGCGGCCCCGCTCGAGCAAATACCGTATTTGCACTAAGGGCAAACTTGAGAATAACGGATTGTTTTCAACTTGATTTAACAGTTGATGTGCTTGCTGAAACTGCCTTTGCAGGGAGTAAGTGCGCGCAATTTGAGTTAGCAGTTCTAAGTATTTATCCGGATATTGGTTTTGAATTTCCGGAATTAATGCTTCCATCCGGACTTGCGTTGCAACCGGGTCGTCAAAATTCCATAATTTATCTATATTCATTTTTTTAGTTTTATTATATAATTTTGTGAAAATAATAATTTTGTATCATAAATAGTCTTGCACCAAATTAACTGCATGTTTCAAATAAAAAACAGTAAATTTGCACGCATCCGGAGATAAAATTACAAGTACTTAACAATAAAAAAGTGTTATATTGCGTTAAAAAGTTTGCATTTTTTTGTTTCATTATTTTTGTAATTGGCAACCCCTACCGCAAAATTTGCGTATTGACATTACAAAATTAGAATTTTCGGTTTAACAATGGATATAGCTTTACCGTTGCAAAGCAGCAATTTAACCGATGAACTATTGGCCGGATGTGTTCGGCAAGACCGCCTCTACCAAAAAAGGCTGTATGAGCTTTTCTATGGCAAAATGATTGCACTGTGTTTGCGCTACAGCAACGATTATGAAGAAGCCCGCGATATTTTACACGAAGGTTTTATGAAAGTGTATAAAAATATTGCCCAATACCAACCCCGCCACTCGCTTGAAAGTTGGATCCGCCGTATTATGATTAATACTGCAATAGATCATTACCGGCGCAATCGGAAATTTCAAAAAGATTTAGACTTAGAGCAGGCCCAGCACCACGTAGAACCTATAAATAACCATATCTTGGGCAAACTTACCGCCGACGAAATTATGCTTTTGGTACAAAAACTAACACCTGCTTACCGAACCGTATTTAATTTATACGTAATTGAAGGATTTAACCATGCCGAAATAGCGAAAAAACTGAGTATTAGCGAAGGAACCTCAAAATCGAACCTGGCAAAGGCAAGGGCCAAATTACAAGTTATGATACGCGAAGCTTACCCCGGATTTTTTAGATAAAATAAAAAATTGGCATTGTTTTTTCTTGTCCTCAATTAATACCTTAAAAAAAATATTATTTTAACGCAGCCTTTTTTATAAAAATTCGTATATATACTTACCTAACTCACTTACTAATAAACTGATTTAATATAAAACAAACAAAAACAGCATTATTTTTTGCTTTCCATCAGTTTAAATTACACTATACCCAACTTACCAATATTAATAAATTTACTCCATTTGCTGATACCTAAATACGTCTATGCACCAAGACTTCGACAATAACAACAAGGCCTTTGACAACCAGTTAAGGCAAAAATTGCAGCGACATGAAATGCCCTTTAATGCCAATGACTGGGACATAATGAACGCGCAGTTAAACGACTCTGCATCGCCGCGTGTGGGTGCCGGAGGTAATTGGGTTAAGCCCATAGTAGTATTTATAGTTGGGGCAACCTTAATTTCGGGGCTGTTTACTGGTTATTACTATTTATCAAATTTAAGTAACGACAAACAAACACCCTCAGCAATACAATCGCAATCAACCATTTCGAACCCCACAGATAATACTAACGCTGCTGTTTCTAACGACAAAAACAGCAATAACACCCCTGTTAATATTAATAATAATGTGGGTAGCCAAACCCAAGCAAACAACAACAATGCCGAGCCTTTATCGGATGCTTCGGCTTCGGTAGGTTCTAATAAGGGCAATACTGCCAATAATATTAATAATTTAAACAACAATAAGAATAGTTTAGCCACTGCAAAAAAACCAATTGCCGTTGCTTTTAACAATAACAATTTAATCAATAATATTAGCAAACGCAACAATGACAATGCTAATGCTAATGATAAGAACGTAATTATTGTAGGCAATGAAAACAACAGCCAGTTACCTGTCGCAGCCAAAACAATAGTAAAAGATGAGATTGCTTTAAAAACAAATCCGGATGAAAATATAAATAATACCGAAATCAAAATATCAAATTCACAGGATATAAATAAAATCGCTGGGCAAACTAATATTGACGCTAACAATTCCTTACCGAACAGCCAAACTACTACAACGCCAACAGCAACAACAATCAACACTTTGCAAAACGCAACCGAGCCTAAGCCGGTAACTTCAACTTTTAAATCGTCGGCAAACAATAAAAATAAATCTAAAAAAATTAAAAAAACACCCCATTCTTTTAATCAACAATTATGGGTTGGTGGCTATGTTGCCGCCGACGGAAATACAGTAGGTGCAATAGAAAACCCCCAAGCAGGTTTTGCCTTAGGCGGCTCAATAGATTGGCGTTTTGCGCAACAAATAAGTTTAGGTATGGGCTTATCGGTAGGGCAAAAAAGATTTTCCCCATCTGACTATATCCTTTTACCCGGAAATCAAACAGCCAAATCCATAGCAAATTTTACTCTGTTAGAAACCCCCGTTTGGCTTAAATACCATTTCCCCGATTTTAAACGCCCATGGTACCCATTTGCCGCCGCTGGTATATCGGTTTATTGGCCTTTAAAAGAACGGTTTGTTTATTCGGGCTTAGACGATGTAGCCGCTTTCCAAATTGCCAACAACTACAACAGCCAATCCGAACTTTCAAGTACCGACAATAAACTATTACTTGACATTACCAGTACAAAACCTTTTAACAAACCCATATTCGATATTTTGCGCTTCGAAGCAGGTATTATTTACGCATGGAACAAAAGTACCCAAATAACATCGTCGTTACAAGTACATACAACTGCCCAAAAACACCGCTTCGACAGGTCGTTGGCAAATGCCATACCCAATAGCAATAAACACTTTACAAGCATTGGTTTGCGTGTAGGTGTTACGCATAGGTTATAAATTAAAATAAAATAGTGCTAATTTTAAACAATTACAGCCCTGCCGATATACCGTTGATGTTTGTTGATTGCAGCAACTTGAAAAACATACAGAACAAATAGAAACCAAACAAAAACCTCCGGATATAGTACCTATTTTTTATGATTAGGTATTTAATCCGGAGTTGTCGTTTATTGGGGGGTAATCTAACGGAAAGTGGATTTTCGTCGTATCTTACGAAGTAATAATAGTTTCGAGGTGCATACCGCGCGAACCTTTAAGTAAAATCAACGCATTGTTTAATAAAGGGGCAGTTTTCATCCATTGGGCGGCATCAACTGCCGAGGTAAAATGTTCGCATAAAAATTTGCCTTTCGCTTTTCCAAATTCGTTGCCAACCAATACCACATTTTTAAGTTTAAGCTCGCGTAACAACTGTATAATATTGCTGTGTTCGGTCTTAGCCTGGTCACCCAACTCAAACATGTCGCCTAAAACAAGCCATTTATTGGGGTGGTTCTGCGCCGCAAAACTGCGTATTGCCGCCTCCATACTGGTAGGGTTGGCATTGTAGGCATCCAAAATATAAGTATTGGTGCCAATTTTCCGTATTTCCGAGCGGTTGTTCGTTGGGCAATACTGCTCTATGGCTGTTACTATTTGCTCGGGTGGTACATTTAAATGAATACCCAAAGCTATGGCAGCTAATACATTTGTAAAATTATAATTTCCTACTAATTGAGTATTTACGGTGGTGGGTGTAACGGTACCATGCCTGCGATGGTGGTTTTGCGATGCATACCAAACCAACGATAATGCAGGCACCGACTGGGTAATTTGTGCATGTACCCTATACCACGATTTTGTGCCGTAATCAATAGCATTTTTAAAAAAGTAACCCAATTTTGCCACTCTAATATCTTCCATGTTTAAAAACACCTGCCCGTTTAAGCCATCTATATAGTCAAATAGTTCGCCTTTGGCTTTCATTACCCCCCCAATATTGCCAAACCCTTCTAAATGGGCTTTACCAATATTAGTAATTAGGGCCATGTTTGGTTGGGCAATTTCGCAAAGTTGGGCAATTTCGCCGGGGTGGTTAGCGCCCATTTCAATAACAGCAAACTGGGTATTGGCTGGCATGTTTAGCAAAGTAACCGGTACACCAATGTGGTTGTTTAAATTGCCTTTCGTGGCGTAGGTGTTTAAGGTTGTAGCTGCTACTGAAGCAATTAGTTCTTTAGTCGTTGTTTTGCCGTTTGAGCCAGTTAGTCCTAAAACTTTTACGTTTTTTAGCTGCCTCCGGTGGTAGGTAGCCAACGATTGCAAAGCCGTCAGGGTATCCTCTACCAAAATACAGCGTTCATTTAACACAAAATCAGCATCATCAACAACAGCAAAAGCGGCGCCCTGATTTAAGGCTTTTTCGGTAAAACTATTGCCATTAAAATTGCTACCCTTCAAAGCAAAATACATATTGCCCTCCTGCAAATTGCGAGTATCGGTAGTAACGCCGTTAGAGGTAGTAAAGTGTTGGTAAATCTCCCCGATAGATAAAGTCATGATTGTTTAAAAAAGTTTTGTAGCCTTTTTGGTTTTCACAAATACGCCCTCTTGCTTCATCTTGCCCATTAGTCATAATAAAAGACGGCTTAAAAAATAAAAGTAACATCATTTGCGAATTATTTTGCCCTTGTTTTTTATTATCGTGATTTAATTATCCGGATAGTCGAAATAAATTATTTTACATACATAAAATATATCAAACAAACTGATGAACTTAAAATTCGCAATAATATTTATCCGGATTATGTTTTTCGTTACCTTTGTCCGTATAAATGGTCTTAATTTATGTCGAGTTGGCATAGCATAATCCATTTAAACAGGCAAACAAGTAAAATTAACCATATACGCACTAACCATGAGGCCGCACCATCTACTCGATACACAATTTGAGCAATACACCACCCTAATTGACGATTGCTTTAAAGAACTGCACGCCTTAACAATTGATGTTGGCAACCAACCATTAGCCGCCACTGTAAACGAAATAAGGTCGCGTTTGGGCGAGCCTTTTTTATTTGTAATTGTTGGTGAAGTTAAGGTCGGAAAAAGCAGTTTCATAAATGCCTTGCTCGAAACAAATGAAGAAGTATGCAAAGTTGCCCCCGACCCCTGCACCGATATCATCCAGCAAATTGTTTACAGCGACCAACCCGGAGAGCTAACCATTAACCCGTACCTTAAAAAAATTATGCTGCCCATATCTATTTTGCGCAAAATTGCCATTGTAGATACCCCCGGCACAAATACCATTGTTGAACACCATACCGAAATTACCGAACGGTTTATTCCGATTAGTGATTTAGTAATTTTTGTTTTTGAAGCAAAAAATCCCTACCGCCAATCAGCTTGGGATTTTTTTAACTTTATCAGCGTGGAGTGGCAAAAAAAGGTAATTTTTGTGCTGCAACAAGCCGATGTTATGGAACCCGCCGACCTTGAAACCAACCGACTGGGCTTAATTGCTCAAGCCGAAAAACGAGGTGTTGCCAACCCGCAGGTGTTTTGTGTATCGGCTAAACGCGAACTTCAAGGCCAACACGAAGCATCCGGATTTGAACCTATGCGCGATTTTATCCGCCATACCGTAACGGGTGGCAATAATCTGAGGTTAAAACTGCAAAGCCACATAAATAATGGCAATAGTGTTTTGCGCAATTTAACCGATGCTATTCAACTGCGGCAACGCCAGTTCGATAGCGATTTTGCTTTTCGCCGCCGCGTTAACGCCCTTTTAGAAGGCGCAGGCGAAAAATCGGCAAGGCAAATTGAAACCTTAGTCGCCGGGCTGCTTAAAGAATATGATACCCGCACCACCGATATTAAATCTGAATTTGAAGCCGGATTAGGCGTTTTTACCCTGCTTAAAAAATCGTTCCTTTCTATATTTGGCAGCGGCTCAAGCCTCGAAGAATGGGCTAAAGGCATAGCAGCAAGGGTTCAGAACGAACTAAAACCCGCCCTCGACGAAAAATTGTACGCCGGCGTGCGCAATGTAGGCGATGGGGTAAAACAAATGGCCGAAATTATACACGCCGAAATAGAACGCCACGAAACTATTTTACAGGCCAATCACCAAATATTTGGCGATATTGCCAACAAACGCATCGAAAAATTAGAACAACTGCAAGCAGGTTTGCACGATTTGGCTAAAAATTTTGAAGCTTTTGTGCGGCAGGATTTAGGCCAAAAAAGTGCCGACTTAGTGCCCGGATTGGCAACCGGTGGCGGACTGGCTATTGTAGGAGGGGTGCTCGCTACGGTAACAACAAGCGTTGCCGTTGATATTACCGGAGGGGTTTTGGCAGCTATTGGCCTCGGTGTGGCGGGCGTAGTAACCCTGGTACAGCGCAAACGCATTGTAAATGAATTTACCACTGAAATTGCCAAAGGACGCAATAATTTATCAGAACAAGTTACCGACAAATTGCTTGCCTACTCGCACGAAATACGCCAGCGCATTGACAATAGCTTTTTAGAGTTCGATGCCTTTATGAAAGAAGAGCAAAATGCAATTACCAATTTATCAAACCGAAATGCCGCCGTGCAAAAACGTTTTGATACGATAAAAACCGACCTGAGTTTGTAACAAAACAATTTCGTCAATTTGGTTGATTTATTTGTTTGTTTTTGTTGGCGACTTGCCCTTGTTTATTCATCCGGAGATAAAAGTAAGCATAACTGCTGCTTCTACCTAATCAACGAAACATTGCCATTTAATTGGTGGGTTTTTCCGTTGCCATCAACAGCAATAACATACCAGGCATAAACGCCTAACTCTTGTAACTGGTTATTATAGTAGCCGTCCAAACCCTCGTTTAGGTTTGCCGTAGTAAACATGCGCTTGCCCCAACGGTTATAAACGGCAAATACTAATAATTTTTCGATATTAAGGTGTTTGGCAATGGCAAATTTGTCGTTTATACCATCGTTATTTGGGCTAAAAGCATTGGGTAAAATAATATTGGCAGGGTCAATTGGTGGTAGCACAATAATGGTCAGCGAGTCGGTTTTGCCACAGCCAAGTTCGTTTTGGGCAGTAAAATAATAAGTGGTTGTTGTATCGGGTAGGGCAGCGGTAGCAGCCTTTTGTGGGTTAAACAAACTGCTGTTTGGCAGCCATTGATATTGAGCGGCATTGGTATATTGCGCATTTAGCCAAGCGGTATCGCCTTTGGTGATGGTGATGTTTTGCCCCGCCTCAATATCCGGATAAGGAAGTACGGTAACAATAATGGTGTCTTTAAAATCTAAACAATCGGCTTTAACCGATACGTAGTATTGTGTGGTGGTACTTGGGTAGGCGTAAGTAGTACCTCCGGTTGGGTCGCTTAAAAATGCTGGTGGTTGCCAGTTTGCCGTACTGCTGCCAAATACTTGCAATAATGCTGTGTCGCCTTGGCAAATACTTATATCGTCGCTGGCGCTAACAGTTTGGCTGGTTAGTACAAAAATGGTAAACGTATCAATTACCGAGCAGCCTAAACTATTCTCGGCATAAAGGGTGTAGGTAGTGGTTTTTACTGGCGCAAGTGTTATGGCGTATTGATTTTCAAGCAAAATGAGGCCGTCTTGTTCTTGCCATTTTAAGTAATCAATATTGCCATCGGCAGAGGTGGCGTAGCTAAACGATTGGCCAAGGCAAATAGTAGCATCGGGCTGTGCCTCAATTTTTGGGGTCGGAATAACGTTTACGGTAACCGTATCAAAATCAACACATTGAAAACCGCTTTCTACATATAGATAATAAGTGGTAGTTTGGTCGGGACTTATGGGCACATCAAAAGTATTTACAAGGTCAAGGCCATCATCGCTTGTCCAGTGTAAATAGTCAATAATGCCATCGTAGGGGCAATGCAGGGTAAGCGATGCGCCTAAACAAACAGCGGTATCGTTGCCAGCCTTAGCAACGGGTATTGGGGTTACTAAAATGGTAATGGAGTCGGTGGCTTCGCATCCGGTTAGAGGGTCAATAATATGTAAGCCAAACGTGGTAGTTTGGGTGGGGGTGGCTATGGGGGTTAAGCTGCTGGGGTCGTCTAAAAATTCGGGGGTCGTCCAGTTCCAGTCGCCGCCAAAAACTTCGCCTACAAGTTCAACGCTTTCGCCAAGGCAAATAACGGTATCTTCGAGGTATTGTAAATTGGTACTGGCAATTACAATATCGCAATCGCCAACATTAAACTGAAAATCGCGCATATTGGTACTTAGCCATTTGCCATTGCGGTACTCCGAAACACAAATACCTACCACAAATTGCCCCATTTTATCCGGATATGCTTTTAAAAGCCCCGAAACTGGGTCAATATTCATTACAGGGGTACCGCCTAACTGGTCTGCCGCCGAGTAAGGGGGCTTCCAAGGTATATTGTCATAAGGTGGGTCGGGCACAGTAACGGGTTGCGGGTTAATACTAGATGCCCCTTCGTAGGGGTCGCAAATAAAATAAACCAAGCTATCTCCGTCGAGGTCTTTTGCCGAATGGTCAAAAATTAGCGGGTTATCAACGCAAATAATGATGGGGGGGTAATTAATAAATTTGGGCGAGCTATTGTCGCAGTTTTTTTTGTCTTCGTACTCCGATACATGCAATAAATACGTGCTGCCGGTTTGGTCGGGGTTGTAAATATTTACAATAGTGCTGTTGCGGCAACAGCGTTGATACACAATATCGAAGCCCCCTTTTTCGTAGGGCAGTTTGATGGTTTCTTTATACAGTGCCCACTCTACACAAACATCCGGAATATTAGAAATGCAGGTGCCATCAACTGTATTGGGCGCTAATTGACTGCTGCCGTAATATACACTGGGGTTTTCAACTACTATGCCATTTTCATCAAATATGGTTAAATACGCCGGGCTGTCGAAAGGGGCACCCGCACTATTACAGTCGCGGTAAATAACCATATTAATTTCAATCTTATCGTCCTCAACACAATTATACCACATTTCGCCGCCAATTAAATGATAAGCCCAAAGGCTTTGGGTACTTATACAGCCCATTGACAAGCAAAACAAAAAATAAAATATAATACTTAAAAACTTGCCTGCGGTACTGTTTTTACCAGTAAGGGCAAACAGGTGCGATGCTTCTGTTTTGGGCAACAGCATCCGGATAAAAAAGGGGCGGGTAAAGCTTTTATTCATAATTATATCTTTTTATATCGAATTGCGCCGATTTAATTTGAGTTTGTTGGCAGTAAATTTTTAGCTGGTACGTAATCAACCTATAAAAATAGGTATTTTATTGCCGAAATGGTTGTATAAAACAAAAAAAAACTTAAAAATTTTTAATTTGCTTGTCGCAAAAATAACAAATACGAATACCATTGCGCGGTATGAAATAGTTCGGAGTTAAAACTTTGCACTTTCCGGAATAAATTGGATTTTAGGAGCTATTTATCCGGACTTCCCTGCCTCCGAAAGGAACAACTGAGAATTTTCCGGACTTGAGAATGCTCCTCAAAAGGGTGTAAAGTTAAAAACCAAAACAAGCCAACAAATTTCAGCCTAATTTTATTTTACCGCCCCGATAAAGCAAACCTAAGCGCCAAACCACCGCCTATGGTCTCTTTAAAGCGCTCGTCAACCAAACCCACCCCAATTTGAAAGGCAGGCTGAAACGAAATGGGTGAGCGTGGAATAAGCAAGTCGAAGCCAAAAGTGCCATATACTGCCGCCGTTGCCCTCTTTTGGTAACTGCCCACATGTGCACCAAAACCTAAAACAATTTGCATTTCGGGCGTAAAAAACTCTGAATGACGTTCGTAGAACACCCGCAAATCAATGCCTCGCTGCCGTAAGTAAAAGCCTCCAATGGCATGAACAGCCCAGCGCTCGCTGGTAAAAAATTTCACGTCAATACCAGTGGGCTGCCCAACATGCAGGCCAACAGCAGTTGTGTAGTTTTGCGCTTGTAATAATGGGGTGTTGCAAAAAAGAAGAGCCAACAATCCGATGCAACTTACAAACAAAAAATTGCGAAGTAGTGTTTTCTTAATCATAAAAAAGTAGGTTAATTGTATAAAAAATAAAATCACCTGTGTTCTTACACGTAACAGGTAAAAGCAAAGGTAATAATTATATGTTAATATTTTATAAAAACTTTTTTATTTTAAAAAAATAGCTTGTTTAAGCAAAAACAGCTTTTTTTTATTACGCAGTTTATTGTAACTTTGTTTCTTAGAATAAAAATTGAAATGGTTGCAATTTGTAAAAACCAAAATCATTTAGTTAGTTAATTGTAATTTACCCTTTTTAGCACATCATGATAGCTCTTATTACTGGTGCCACCTCGGGCATAGGAAAAGCTACCGCACAATTATTTGCCCAACACGGCTGGCATTTAATTATTACCGGCCGGCGCACAAACAAACTTGTTGAACTACAAAAAATAATAGAAACAGACTACAAGGTGCCAGTTATACCTTTAAATTTTGATGTGCGCGACCGCGAACAAACAGAAGCGGTTTTGCAAAAACTGCCCTTAGAATGGAGAAGTATAGATGTTTTGGTAAATAATGCCGGATTAGCAGCCGGCCGGTCGCTAATACATGAAGCCGATATTGCCGACTGGGAGGTAATGATAGACACAAATTTAAAAGGTTTGCTGTATATTAGCCATACGGTTGGCAAATGGATGGCCGAAAGGTTTAAAGGGCATATTGTTAATATTGGCTCGACCGCCGGCCACGAGGTTTACGAGCAAGGAAACGTATATTGTGCCACTAAATTTGCCGTAACTGCCCTAAGCA
This sequence comes from Sphingobacteriales bacterium, assembly GCA_016706405.1. Classification (NCBI taxonomy): domain Bacteria; kingdom Pseudomonadati; phylum Bacteroidota; class Sphingobacteriia; order Sphingobacteriales; species Sphingobacteriales bacterium. The sequence continues at coordinate 1,384,430 of JADJJT010000001.1, read as the reverse complement.
AGGCTATGCGTATTGATTTGCTTAAATTTGGTGTAAAAGTAACTAATATTAGCCCCGGAGCTGCCGAAACCGAGTTCTCGTTAGTGCGCTATAAAGGTGATACTGAAAAAGCTAAACAAGTATATGCCGGATATCAACCATTAAAAGCCAACGATGTTGCCGAGGCTATTTATTTTGCCGTAACGCGCCCGCCACATGTTAATATTAGCGAAATAACCTTAACAAGCACCGCACAGGCAGGACCGCATTACTTGAAAAAAGCAAGCCCTAAAAACAACTGATAAACACCCAAAATCAATAAAATAACAACAACAATAATAATAATAAGCAATGGCTTTTATAGTATCGGCGCGTAAATACCGCCCTATGCGTTTTGCCGATGTAGTAGGGCAGCAACACGTTACAACCACCCTCAAAAATGCCATAAAAAACCAAAAACTGGCACAAAGTTTTTTATTTACCGGTCCGCGTGGAGTAGGGAAAACAACTTGTGCACGTATTTTGGCCAAAGTATTAAATTGCCTCAACCCTACTCCCGATTTTGAGCCATGTAACGAATGTCAAGCGTGCGAAAGTTTTAATAAACAAGCATCTTTAAATATTTTTGAACTCGATGCCGCCTCAAACAACTCGGTTGACGATATTCGCAATCTTATTGAGCAGGTACGGTTTGCGCCTCAATTTGGGCGCTATAAAATTTATATTATAGATGAGGTTCACATGCTGTCGCAGGCAGCCTTTAACGCCTTTTTAAAAACCTTGGAAGAACCCCCCGCCTATGCCATTTTTATTTTGGCTACTACCGAGAAGCATAAAATTATTCCTACTATACTGTCGCGCTGTCAAATTTTTGATTTTACTCGCATAACCGTTGCCGATATGGCCGCGCACTTGCAAAAAATTTGTACCGACCAACAAATTACAGCCGAACCCGACGCCCTTCATATAATTGCCCAAAAAGCCGATGGCGGCCTCCGCGATGCCCTTTCTATGTTTGACCGCATTGCCAGCTATACCGAAGGTAGCCTCACTTATACATTAGTTATACAATCGCTTAATGTTTTAGATTACGACTACTTTTTTAAGGCTACCGATTATTTACTTACTACTGATTTGCCCAGTTTAATGTTGCTTTTTGATGCCGTACTACAAAATGGTTTTGAAGGCGACCATTTTATGTTGGGGCTTGCTGAACACATCCGGAATTTATTGGTTTGCCAACAACCCGATACAATACGCCTTTTAGAAGCACCCGACACCATTAAAGCACAATACATAAATCAAGCAGCCGTAGCGCCCACCGCTTTTTTGCTCAACTGCCTTCAAATTGCCAACGAATGCGACGTAAATTACCGAACTGCTAAGAACAAGCGTTTACAAGTTGAACTTGCCCTTATGAAAATGTGCTACGTGAATGCTGTTGTTAAATTACAGCCTACTAGTACAAGTACCGAGCCTAACGCAAAGCCACTTGTTATATCGGATAGCCAACACCAGCAAGCAAGTTTACTTCAGGAGGTAAAACCTAAATATAATGCAAAAAATCCGGATCCGGATAAAGCTAAACACATTGAACCAACGCCTCCACCACCATCTGAATTGTTGGCTATAAAGAACACTAATTTTTTAGAAAATGCCAAAAATGCAAGTTTAAATTTGCCCGGTCAAACACCAAATAAAATAAATATAAATGCCCCATCGGTATTGCCGCAACCACCCACTACTACCGATAACCCACAATTACCACCCACCCAAAAAATAATACCAACAGGGCCAGATATTGTAAACTTGTGGAACACGTTTGTAACCCTAAATCCGGGGTTCAACCAAGCAATAGCCAGCACCGAAAACGAGTCCTTGACCTTAAAATCGCAAGGGCAGGTGTTGAGCAACCGCATTAAACAAAAAATTGAAGATTTTAAAGACTACATTGTCCAACAAGGCTATACCTGCACGGGCTGGCAGTTTGTGGTAGAAGTGGACGATACTGCCACCAGCGAAGCCAACCAGCGCGCTGCGCTTTACCATCCGAAGGATAAACTTAAAGCCATGGCCACACAAAATCCGGAAATACAAAATTTAATTAACAGGTTTAGCCTCGAAATAAATTACGATTAAAGGGATAAACACGACGTTTAACTTTTTTTTCAACAAAAACCTAAATTGCTTGTTTTTATTTCAGACTAAACTTAAATAATTTCCGGAATTAGTAGAAACCATACGCGGTAAGAATTTTTATTTTTTATGTATGCCATTATACAGGCTCGTGCAGGCGCAACGCGGCTACCAAACAAAATGCTGCTTGAGTTTGCCGAGCAACAAACCTTGTTGCAAATAACGGTACGGCGGGTAGCACAAGTTGTTGAAATGCCCAAAATTGTGGTAGCTACCACCAACCAACCAACTGACGATGCTTTGGTGCAAAGTCTATTGCCGTTTACACAGCAGGGCTTAACCATTGTGCGAGGTAGCGAACATAATGTACTCGACAGGTTTTTAACGACTGCCCAACAGCTTAATTTAGATACCAATAACAGCAACAACCAACAACAAGGTATTTTGCGCATTTGCGCCGATAATCCTTTTTTAAACCACAATTTATTGGCTAACCTATATACTTTTGCCTTGCAAAATCCCAATGCTCATTATGCCTCCTATATTACCGCCAATAAAACGCCCGCCATTATGACGCATTACGGTATTTTTGCCGAATATGCCAATTTAAACGCCTTGCGTCAGGTAGCGCAAACCGCCACTTCGCCCTTAGCTTTTGAACACGTAACCTGGCAACTGCACCAAAACCCACAACTATATAATTGCCTCTATTTGCCCGTGCCCCCCGAACTTGAAAACAACAAATGGCTGCGTTTAACTGTTGATACCCAAACCGATTTTAAACACGCTCAAAAAATTTGGAACGAACTACCCAACCCCTACAACTATCAAATTCCGGAACTAATTGCTGCCTGCCAACGACTTAACCTAATGCCCAACATGCAGCAACAAATTGATTTAAACAGTAAATAAACAGTATTTACTACGCCGCATCAAAATCAAATTAAAATTAAAATTGCATTTTGTGTAGTAAGTACGCCCCAAAAAAATATATGACAACCAACCAACCGACCTACGTTATAGGCGAAATTGGCCAAAATCACAATGGTTCGGCAGATATTGCCAAAATTATAGTTGACGTAGCTGCCCGCCCCATTCGCGAAGAGGTTTTTGGCCTCGAACTTAAAAGTTTTGATGCCGTAAAATTAACCAAACGCGACTTAGCCGAAGAGTTAACCGACTCGGCCATGAGCCGCCCTTACAACAGCCCTCATTCGTTTGGCGCTACTTACGGCCAACACCGCGCCGCCCTTGAGCTTACCGACGAAGAACATTACGAAGTGTATTTGCACGCTAAATCGTATGGCCTCGATTTTGTAGAAACCCTCTGCGCCATAGGCTGCCTTTCAATGCTAAAGCTTTTTACCCCCGACCGCTTAAAAATTGCCAGCCGCGACCTAACAAACCTTCCGCTATTAGCAGCCTTAGCCGAAACTAAAATACCCATTATTGCATCAACGGGTATGGCTTCGCAACGCGAGTTAGATGATGCCCTTAACACAATAGCCCGCTATCATAGCAATATTACCATTTTGCATTGCGTAAGCGAGTACCCCACCAAACCTCAAAACCTTAACTTGCGCACTATTATCTATTTACAAAAACGCTACGGCCAACAGTACACCATTGGTTATTCCGACCACTCAATTGGCATTTCGGTGCCGTTGGCGGCAGTAGCTATGGGTGCTGCCGTTATAGAAAAACATATTACTATTGACCGCCGAATGAAAGGTACTGACCAAGCTGGCTCACTTGGCCCAGACGGAATTTACCGCATGATGCGCGACCTTAGAATGTTAGATATGAGCATGGGAGTTGAAGATATTTTTATTTGCGAAGATATTGCGGCAACTTCGGTAAAATTAGAGCGCTCAATTGCCACTAAATATGCCATGCGCAAAGGACAAATCCTTCAAGAAGCCGACTTACACTTGTTATCGCCCGGAGATGGGATAAAATGGCGCAATAAACATTTGGTTATTGGCCGTAAACTAAATACCAATATGCCCGCCAACGAAATTATTTATCCGGATAAATTGGAAGGTTAACTACAAGAAAAGTTTGTAGTCAAGCGTATTTTCCGGAATTGGCTTTTCTTGGAATAAATTAATAATGTTCTGGTTTAATCACAAAATCCGGGCAAGTTTTTAATCCACTCGCGCACAAGGGCTACGCCCTCTTCATCTACAACCGAGCGTGCTAATTCGGGCATGGCTATTTCAATTTCAAGCGAGTTCATTCGATAGGCCATAAAAGACGAGTCGGGCTTGCCTGGCACAATGGCATATTTTAAATTGCCGGTACCTTTGCCTGCTGCTACGGGCGTTTTGCATATACCTAAAGCTGTTGAGTCGGTAATTTGGTAGCCTAAGTTTAGCCCAGTATTGTTGGCTGGCCCTTGGGGGTTATGGCAGTAGGCGCAATTAGCATCTAAATAAGTGCGCGCCCTTATATTTAAAGGGGCTTGGGCGGTATTAAATGCGTTGGGGAGCTGTGCGACTTCGGCTAAATTGGTGGGTAATCCGGTTAAATACCCCTGTGAAGCCCAAGTGCTAAGCTGGTTTTTTCCGGATTGATTAATAAAATCTTTGTTTAAATAGCGAGCAGCCGGACCAATTGGCACTATTTGTTTGTTGTAACTATGGCATCCTTTGCAGTCGTTTTTGTTGGGTATATAATAGTTTGTACTGCGTTGTTGGCCGTTTGTATGCACCCAGTTAACGGTTTTATAATCGTGCAGAACGGTAAAATTGGCCTCTTTTTGGTCGTCATTCCAAATATAAGTAGCGGGCAACCAGGTGCCATCGGCAGTTTTTATGAGCAGGCGCGTTTCGAGTATGCGGCGGCCTAAATTAGGGTTTGTAAAATCGTTGTAGTAGAAAAAATTTTTAATTAAAATAGCACCAACCGGGAAATTAAATACTTCGTTTGGCTCGTAGGTCATGGCCTGCCCATTGGGCAAGTATATAAACCGCAATTTTTCGGCATAGTTCGAAAATAGTGCGGTGCTAACATCGTAAGGAAGTACGCCTTCGTTTGGGGTAAAGTTTGCTAATTCTCCGGCAAAAAAATGATAGTCGGTAAGTTTTGCATAAGGAAGTTTAGCCAAATCAACGGTTGGTTTTTGTGGCTGGTCGTTATCTTTTTGGCAAGCTACAAGACTTACGCATAATGATAAAAATAATAATAAGTGCAATTTCTGAACGGTAAATCCGGCAATAGTTTTTTGCAATATAAAAAGCATACCTTAAAGTTTAATTGATAGGAGTTGTATTAAAGTTAATCAAACAAACAATCAAGCAATGTGTTGATAGCGTTATTTACATGTAAGTTGTTGAAGCATATTTGGATACGGCAAACAAAACTGCTTTTGCCACAACAAACCCAATAATAAGACCCAAAATACCGCCACAAATTACATCGAGCGGAAAATGCACGCCTACATACACTTGTGCAAAACACACGGTAAAGGCCCAAAACATAGCCAAAGGTGTGATAAACCAAGCTAAACGACCCCAAATAACTGCAATAAAAGTTGAAAAAGCAAAATGATTTGTCGCATGGCTCGACACAAAACTTTTACCACTGCCACAAGGAACTAAAACCCGAATATATTCTAATAAATCGGGGTTACGGCATGGCCTAAGCCTGTCGGCCAGTGGTTTTATAACCGATGCACTGATTTGGTCACTTAAAATTACGGTTGCCAATAAACCCAACATAAGCCACCATACCTGTTTACGCGGGTAATTGATGGCAATAAAACTTAGCAAAAACAAATACACGGGCGCCCAAAAATATTTGTCGCGCCAAAGGGGTAACAGATAATCAAAAAACGGATTAGCGCACAACTCATTAATATAATAAAGCAGTTTGTAATCCCAGCTAATCAATTCGTTCATGGGTTAAAAAATTACCGCAAAATGGCAAAGATAAGTGTATTTGTTTTTTATCCGGATAAAAAAAGTGGAGAGGATTTCGCAACAAAGAAAACAGGTGTGAGCAAGGAAGAAAAAATTTTTCCGGATTATTTGGCATGTTTCTAATTTACAGTACTTTTGTAACAGTAGTATGCCAGTCAATAAATGTTCAGATTATAATACAATCTCTACACTTGTAAATTTAACCTTTTAAGTTTTAACAAATCAAATTTTAAGCATAATACGGTTGTTTTTAATTATTTATTTACTTATATGTGTTTCAAATGCTTGCCGTTGTTTTTTAGAGCGGTGGTGGTTATAGGTTGTTTTTATTTGCAAAATAGTACGGCTATTTACGGGCAGCCTACCGAGCCGCGTTTATACGACCCGCCTCAGGTGGCTATTACCAATAATGGTGCCGATACGGTAGTGTTAATTCAAATGCGGGCGGTGGCAGTAGTTGGCGGTGGCCAAGCTATGGGCGAAGCCGACGCCCTTGAGTACCGCAAACTTAAACAACGCATAAAAAAAACTTATCCTTATGCCATGAATGCGGTAGGTTTGCTTAAACAAGTTGAAACCCTGACCGCCGAAATGGATAACAAAAGAGACCAAAAAAAGTACTTAAAAAAATTGGAAGATCAACTGCGTGATGAATTTCAGGACGAAATAACAAAGTTTACGGTTAACGAGGGCAAAGTACTAATTAAAATAATTGAACGCGAAACCCAAAGGCCATTTTTTGATATTTTGCGCGAGTTAAAAAACCCGATGTCGGTGTTTTTTTTAAATCAGTTAGCCAAACGTTATGGCTACGACCTAAAAGAGGGCTACGACCCCAGCAAATACACCGACATGGAAGAAATTTTACAATATATTGAAACCCATAATGGCGAATTAGATTTTGAGCCAACAAAATTCATCCAACCCAAAGGGTTCGATAAGTTTAAGCAGGCACCCGACCCCAATGAATTATTAGATAAAAACTCGAGAACCAAGAGCAAAGATACAACGACGACCAAAATTGGCAATAACTAACCAATTTTGGTGTTGTGGGTATTTCTTTTCATCCGGATTAATTAGTGGCTTGTTACTTAAAATATAAATCTTACCAAGGGCCTTTTTGTTTGACTTGGTAAAAACGTTTGCCGTCAAACCGGTAAAGTCCTTGGCCGGCACCCCACCACATATTTCCTTCTCTGTCTTGGTACATACTTTGAACACAGCAGTTAAGCCCATCTTCTTCGGTAAATACGGTAAATGCTTTGGGGTTTGAAATGCCAATTGAGGGGTCTAATCTTGTGGTACTGCCTCGGGCTGTAACCCAAATAATACCCGGTTTCTCTAAACATATACCCCAAACTTCATTACCACCTAAGCCGTCTTTGGGTGTAATTTCGGTAAAAGTTTTGCCATCATATTTGCAAATGCCCCCATCCATGGTAAACCAAAAGTTTCCTGTTTCATCTTGTATTATGCCGCCAGCATAGTTATTGCCCAGCCCTTTTTTTGCTGAAATATTTTTAATTGTTTTTCCATCATAGCAAAACAAGCCATTATCTTGCGAGGCAAACCAAATGTTTCCGGTTTTGTCTTCCATTATGCCAGTAATATTTATAGTTTCAAGTAATGCAAATGGCGAGAAGCATTTACCGCCTACGCTATCGGCAGATAGGTTGTATTGAAAAACACCGCCTGCAGTGCCTACCCAAACATTTCCGGAATTAGTTACAAGAATGCTTTTCCTGCCGACGTTAAGGTTGTTTAATCCGTGCTTTTTAGTATAGCTGTTAAAAGTTTTTCCATCGTATTTAATAGCTCCGCAGTCTGTTCCAAACCAAATATTACCTTTTTTATCTTCGGCAATGGCGTGTACACTGTTGAAAGCCGTATCTGCGTTTGAGTTGTTATTAAAAAACGCAGCCCTGCTGTAGTATTGGAGGGTTTTTTCATCATAGCGGGCTACACTTCCCCCGGCCGGACCAAACCAGAAATTACCTTTCGAATCTTGAAAAATACATCTGATATATTGGCCTACAAGGTCTGTTTCGAGTGGTAAATTAGGCTGAGGAGCAAAAACCGGGGGTGCACCTATAATTTTAGGGCTTGGTTTGGGCGTAACAGTTTTTTCGATGGGTGAGTTTTTGTTTGCTACCTGGCCGTGGCAAGCATTTAAAAACATACCCAGAAAAATCAAAACATAAATTGGATTGTTAAAATAATTCTTTGTCATTTTTTTCTGAGGCAGCAGCTTTAATAAAGGTATCCGGATAAAACTCAATGGTTAAATTATTAACTAGTTTGCAGTGTTAATTTTTTATTTTTTCTTTGTGCCAATTGCTACAAATAATCTTCCTCCAACCTTGTTTTCTTTTACCGGCAAATATTCTCGATAAAAATTTGTTGTCATTTTTTCGAGTGTTTGCCAAATTTTACGGTCGAGGTCTGCCTTTGCTACTTTTTCAACTAACCACGTATTAAAGTTTCTTTTTTCGGCAAAAACATCTACAATTACAATTTTACCGTTTTCAGTTAAAAGCGTTAACAAATTATCAAGCACTGCCTCCCATTCGGGTATTACCGATAAGCCAAGCATACAAATTACGCGGTCGAATTTTACTTTCTTGTTTGCATGTTGTTCTATTAATGATATATTTAAGTTGCGGGCATCTGATTGGAACAAGAATATGTTTTTCCAATTATTTTTTTCAATTATATTTTGTGCTTTTTCGAGCATTCCGGCAGAGAAGTCGGTGCCATAGATTGAAATATCTTTATTGGTTGCTTTTATATGCCTGAAATTTGCACCGGTGCCACAGGCAACGTCAATAATTGTGTGTCCGTCCTTTAAGTCAAGCAGTTCTATTGCCCTTTTTCGGCTGTCGAAATATAGTTTTTCTAAGGAATTGTCGTAAAAGTTTGAAAAAAGGTCATACCATTTCATGTTCTTGCCATTTAAAAATTACTACAAGCAACTGCTGGCAAAATTACTATTAGTTTTTTATTGAAAATTGGCAAGGTATCATTTATTTTTCTGGAGGTTTATTGATTAAACTCATTTGCAAACCAAGCCCATAAGGAGCTATCGGGTGCGACGGTTGCACAATGCTGCAATAATTTGAAAGTATGGCCCAAACAAAGCAGGGGTATATAAACAAAAGGCAGCCCTTTTTTAAGAACTGCCTTTTGTAGTGTGAATGTTTTAGTTTAACAAATTTCCGGGTCATTTAACTATCAACTCTAAGAAAACCGCCCTCCATATTAAATTCAAGGTCAAGGCCGTTGTCTAATTGAACTTGTTGATTTTTGCCCTCCAATTCCCAATCTGTTATAAAATTGGATGGGTAGTTTGTAGCAACGTACTGAAGAATTTTTTCGGGAATTACGCTGTCCGGAAGCTGCGATACGCCGTCAATATCAATAATTTCTTTTTTCTTGTTGAACTCTAAGCTAATATTTCCGGAAAGTAAAATATCATAGGTTTTAGTCAAGCCATCTTTATCAATAATTGCCTGAACAATGGTATTATCCGGAAAATGAGTGGAAATAAAGGTCGTAATCTCAGTTGGAAGCTCGGAAGCAGGAATTATCTCTTCTTTGTCGCAACTTGCAAACAAAAAGGCTAAGACAGTTGCTGTTAAGGAGGTTTTAAGAAAATTTTGCATGATTATTTTGTTTAATTTAAATTTTTACGCTTTAAAAAGAATAAATCTAATAGTCGTAATTACCCATCCCAAATCCGGATAAGCGTATTTAGCAAGGCAATTTGGTGAAAAACTTAGTCTGCCATTTTGCTTAACACGTTTCCGTTGGTATCTATAACCACATTCCAGTCTCTTTTCATTAAGGCATTAAGCTCCATTTTATAGACTATTTTCCCGTTATCTGTTATGCGTTTTAAATCGTCTATTGTATAGCCATTAAAATCGGTTTTTATTCTGTCGGTTACAGTTTTTGGAAGTTCAATTTTGCTGATATCTTCTTTGTGTTTAACCATTTTTCCTTCGGCGTTGTACCATATTTCATGGTCAACATTCCATCCGGTTTCAAAATCAACTTTGTAAAAATCACCCTCAATTTCCCACTCTACATCTGTTGCTTTAGGATATTGTTTGCTAAATTCGTTTACAATAACAGACGGTGCTTGGTATTGAAAAATGTCTTGTGCTTGTGCAGCGGAAAGCGTGCAAATTGCTACGCTAAAAATTAAAATTCGTTTTTTCATTTTGTACTTTGTTTTTGATTGATTAGTAAATTAATTAATTAATTACAATGCAAAGTAACAAGCTGAATTTGGAAAGATTTGGGAAAGGAAATTGTTTATCGGAAAAAAATCTGAAAACAGTGTTGCGAGTTTTCAAACGAATAAGAAACCTTGAAATTATACGCATCGGAAATGGCTTTTACTATGGCCAAGCCAAGTCCGGTTCCGGATGTTTGATTATTGGGTTTGTAAAAGCGGGTAAAAGTCAAATTTTTATCAAGCATTTGGCCGCTACCCGTATTACTTATTTTAACTGCTTTATCGGTAATTAGTAGGGTTACGCTGCCGTTTGGAATATTATGAAAAATTGCATTTCTCAATAAATTTGATATTATTACATTGGCTAACGACGCATCCATTTGAACAGATAACTGAGCCGTTTCATTTACATAAAATTTTACATTTTTAAACAAAGCTATTTCCTCTAAATCGCTTACATTTTTCCGGACAATTTCGTTGAGCGAAACTGTTTGGTTGTCTAAAAACTGTTTGTTTTCTATTTTGGTTAATAACAGCAATGATTTATTTAAACGAACCAACCGCTCTATAATACCCATTACCTCGGCAATATTTTCGGCTTGTTCGTTTTGTAAATCTCCTTTTTCAATAAGTAATTCTAATTTGTTAGTGGCTATGGCTAAGGGCGTTTGTAATTCGTGCGAGGCGTTTCCAATAAATTGTTTTTGCTGTTCGTAGGTTTGGGTTGTATGTTGCAGCAAAACATTTACTACGTTTTGCAAATCGGTAAATTCTTTGGTTTTGGTTTTTACGCTGGGAAGTGCTTGCGTTTTGCCAAGCCTGAAATTTTTCAACTGATTTAACAACGCATAAAATGGTTTCCAAAGTTTTTTTAAGACAAAATTATTGATAAGAATAATACCAATTATTAAACTAACGTACAACCAAATAGTATCGTGTAGCAAGCTTTCTATAAGGTCGTCTTCTTCTACCATTGAGTTGGCAACTTTTAATTCATAGTATTGACCTTTCAACTCAAAAGCAGTAATAAGCATTCTCACTGGTTCGGCCTCTGTTTCCTTGTCGTCATCATCTTGCATATAAAGCAGGGTGTCAATATATCGATCTCTAATCGAAAAGGCCTGTTTTTTGCTTCTTTTCTGAATGCTGAAAAAGTTTTCATCAAAAGCGTGCTGTTCTAAAATAGTTGAATCTTGGCTGGCATTTTGTATAATTAAACGTTTATAGTTTTCAAGCCCTTCGTCAATACTGTCCTTTATTTCGTTAAGCATATTGAAGTAAAAAACGACCGCCCAAGCTGTAATAATTACTAAAATTGAGCTGGACAGATACTTTATGGATTGATTGAATAGTTTCATATTTCAACAAGTTTGTATCCAATTCCATAAATAGATTCAATCTCTATTTCGGCATCTGCCGATTGCAGCTTTTTGCGCAAATTTTTTATTTGATAGTAAACAAAGTCAAAATTGTCGGCATCATCAGCATTATCTCCCCAAACATGTTCGGCTAATGCCGACTTTGTTACCAATCGGTTTTTGTTGAGCAGAAAATAATTTAAAAGGTCAAACTCTTTCCTGTTGAGTGGAATGTTTTGGCCTTTTACCAAAAATAGACGCTCTTTTAAGTCTAAAACCGTGTTGGCAATTTCAATGGTATTTTTGCCCTCCAATTTTTGCCTTCGCAAAACAGCTTTTATCCTTGCGTTAAGCTCGGCCAAATGAAAGGGTTTTGTGAGGTAATCATCGGCCCCAAGTTCCAAACCTTTAAGTTTGTCGTCTAATGAGTCTTTGGCCGATATTATAATAACATTTTCACTTTTACCTTCTTTTTTAAGTGCAGATAAAATGTTCAGCCCATTGCCGTTAGGCAGCATAATATCTAACAAAATGCAGTCGTACTCATAAAAAAGAACTTTATCTATGGCAGTTTGATAGTCAGAAGCGGTTTCTACCAGAAACTTTTCTTTTTCTAACGATTCTTTAATATTCCGGAGTAACTGAGCTTCGTCTTCGATTACTAAAATTTTCATGCCATAAATATACGTTATGATATTGGAAAGAATTGGGAATTTTTGCCTTTTACCATAGTTATACATTTTGTAGGTTTAAGCATACAAAGTTGGCATTTCCTCAATGAGCGTACTTTTTGTGGGTTAAATTTTTTGCAGCCTCAAAATTTTAGTTGCTATTTTTGAGCAAACCTAATCAAATAGTGGACAGAAAATTACCTCTTTTCAATCTTAAGACTTGATTCCGGAAATTTTTGAAGCATTTATTTCTTCCGGATTGCAAGGCTGCCGTCCTCTTTATGTAACGCTAAACTTTATTTTTTCTTTCCGGAGTTGAAAGTGCGCTTGTTACCCTCCAATACATTATCGTATAGAAGCTAATTAATAAAAATGGCAAGGTAGAAATAAGTATTTTAAAATTCAATGCCATAATACCTATAAAAAACATTAAACCTAACAGCACACCCAAACAGGCAATACCCACGTAGGTCATAGTTTTGCTCGGATTCTTTTGGAACAAAGTAAGTAAAAGCAAAATTTGCCCTAATAGTGGAAGCAGGGTAAAAGGGTGAACTACCGATTTTGGGTCGGTGAAAAGTTTACTTAATACTTCGTATTCTCCTTCAAATAAAAAAGTTTTGTTGCCCGCCCCCCATTCCAAATAGCCGAATAGCGAGGATATAATCAATAGCAGATTTAAAAATTTAGCCTTCATTGCTGTATAAAATGGTTAAAAATTTATTCGTTTACCTGTAATCACTTGTCAGCATGGTAAATAATAAAAACAGTAAGGCAAGTATCCATGGGCCAACTTCAACTAAAAGGGCAAGTTTGTAGTTGTTTTTTACCAACGAAAAATATAAGCCAAAAATCCCCATTCCTAAAAACAGGGCGGCAAATACAGCCGTAGCACCTTGCGAGTATTTACTATCTTGCAAAACGTTAATTAGATTTAGAAAGCTTCTTATTCCTAAATAGATATTTAAAATTGAGACAATCCATACAAGAAATTTCATAATACATATTTATTTTTATTAAAACAACTAATCATAAATTACCCTGTGTGTTTGGTTTTGGCCGAGTCGCGTTTTTCCCAAGGCGGAGTTGGGTTGGGCAAAATCCAAAATCCGCGCTTTTGGGCTTCGGCCTCATTTTGCAGGTCTTGGTAGGTTTGGTCTGTTGAGTATTTAGTGTAGTGCCAAGCCAAACCTGCTTGTACCAAAGCCTTGTTTAAAACTACCGAGTCGTTAAACACTATTAAGGCCAATAAACGCTGGTAGCGGTCGTGTTTATTATTGTGCCATATTTTTACATTTTTGCCAAAGCAATTATCAGATACAAACTGTTTGGCCTGTGTTGCGTAGGGCTGTTTTTTTTCGGGGCAATCAATATGTTCAAGCCTAACAACGGTAGATTGGTTATTGTGCAGCACTTCCACTGTGTCGCCGTCTTTAATGCCAATTACCTCGCCTACAAACTCATATTTATTGGGGTTAGCGGTGGCAATAATTGTTAAGGGTGCGGTAGGCAACTGCTGCGTTCCGCTTGACGGCGGCGGCACACAGGACTCGGGAAAAAATGTAAAACACAACACTAACAGCAATTTATACCATACCATTTTGCACATAAAGACACACAATATTTATATCCTATTCAATAAATAATTAGCTAATTTAATTTTGATTTATAGTTATTTTGCCTCCATTTCCAGATAAGAAATAAAACAACCAAACCTAAAGCAGGCAAACCTATATACCACATCTCAGACTTTAAAACCAATAGCCCTCGTCCTTGCCAAAAAGCATCGAACCCCAACGGCGAAACGGCTACCGGTCGCCAGCCAAAAAACAGGCGGTCGTTATAAAAAGGGGCAAACAAAGCCACACCTAAACCGCCATTAGTAAGCATATCTAACAACGGATGCGATACCGTAGCAACAAAAAAACAAAGCCAAACACCCCACCAGTTTTTATTGCCAAATGTTTTTTTAGGTCTGTCTTCTGCAAATATTAAGGCTGCCACAAAAGCCAAAATTGCGGCAAACACAATTGAATGGGTAATGCCTCTGTGCCCCAAGATATGGTGGTACGGAATACCAAATTTAAATGCAATGGTATCGGCATCGGGCAACATGGCAAAGGCAGCAGCCAAACATAGGTACTTGGCGGTTTTGGGTTGCGGGGTGTATAAGGCAAGCGCTGCAGCGGCTAAACCATGCGTTATAATGGTGGGCATACGCGGTTTAAATTAAGGCTAAATTATTTCTTATTGCTATCAACCACAATTCGTTTGTCGCGGTTAGCCAGTTCCCAAGCAGTATAAAATACTAATTGCGTGCGTTTTTGTAAGGCTTCAAAATTAATTTTGTCGGGTGTATCGCTGGGTTGATGGTAGTCTTTATGGGTGCCGTTAAAATAAAAAATTACCGGAATATTGTTTTTGGCAAAATTGTAATGGTCGCTGCGGTAATAAAATTGGTTAGGGTCTTTCTCGCTATTGTATTTGTAATCTAATTCAATTTGGGTATAAGCATCATTGGCTGCTTCGCTAATTTTGTGTAAATCGCTACTAAGTTTATCTGAGCCAATTAAGTAAACGTAGTTGCCATTTTTATGAAAATCGTCAACGCGGCCAACCATATCAATATTGAGGTTACAAACGGTTTGAGCAAGGGGAATAACCGGCTCGGAGTCGGTATAATATGCCGAGCCAAGCAAGCCTTTTTCCTCGCCCGAAACTGGCATAAAGAGGATACTTCGGCGCGGGCCTTTTCCGGATGCTTTAGCTTGGGCAAAAGCTTGTGCCATTTCCAACAAAGCACTCGTTCCAGATGCGTCATCATCGGCACCATAAAAAATTGAATTGTCGCGCTTGCCTAAGTGGTCAAAGTGGGCGGTTATAACAATATACTCGTTTTTTAGGCTGGGATCGCTGCCCTCAATAATACCCAGCACGTTTTTAGCGGCAATATCGTCAAAATTTTTAATTAACTCTATCTTTGCATTTTTGGGTGCGTAAACTTTGAGTTTGGGTTTGCCTTTTTTTAGTGTTTTATTGCGCAATTTTTCCCATCCGGGAACTAATTGATTAGCCACCTCCGGACTAATATAGACCGCCGGAGCAAAAGGACTTTTATCAGCATCGGTTTTTAGCTGTATAGTCCCGCGCGATGGATTGTTTCCAAACATCATAGCCATGCTTTGCACATCGTTCGATACAATAAATAGCATTTTTACCCCTTTTTGCCGGGCTACTTCAACCTTTTTGCGCCAATTTTGGCTCCACTCGCTTGTTTCGGTCGAGTTGGTAATTAAATTAATACCTTTTTTATTGGTTGGCTCGCCCGAAAGCACCATTACAATTTTACCCTTTACATCGCGGTTTTTGTAATCGCTATAATTCGGGGCATCAATACCCCATCCCAAAAACACCACTTCATTTAGGTTTTCTTTCAGTTCGGGCGTACGGATATTGGCAAAAAAGTCGTTATTAAACTTAAAATTATTGCCATTGACGTTTAAACTTGTAGTTTCCCATTTTTGGTTAGCCAAGGGTACTTCTTGAAAATACGTTTCGCCGTTGTTTACCCCCGCTTGTAAACCATTTGCTTTAAAATGGTCGGCAATATAGTTGGCAGCCAACAAAAGGCCTTTTTGACCGGTTTCGCGGCCTTCAAACGCATCGGAGGCTAAGGTGTAAAGGTCTTTTTTTAAATCATCAACAGTAATTGAGTTGGCAAAACGCACGGCAACCGAGTCGTAGCGTACCTCCGGAGAAAATTGGGGTTTGTGTTGTAAATTGGCAGGTTGTGCGGTTGCAGCAGCAGTAGCCACAAAAAACAAAACAACAGCTATACGAAAATTTGACATAAGTGGTAAAATTGAGCTACAAAAAAACAAAATTTCGATTAAAATAAAAAATTAAGTGCCGTATTATAACACTTTTTAAGAAAATGGATTTTTAACCTATATACTTTAAAAGTTTATACGACTACAAAACAACAAACTACATTAATTGTTGCTCTTTTTTAAGTTAAAAAAAAACAATACCAAACAAGGAGTTAGCAATAATAAACTAACTGATAACGTAGTAAATTAATAGTCAAGGCAATTCTATCTCCGGATTTTTGAAAATATAGCTTTCAAAGTTAAATCCGGATAAGTATCCTTTTGCTTTATTACCAAGCAAATCCGGATGGTAAATTTACCCAACAAGGTCAACTAAACATTTCCCTATTTTTTTAAGGTGTCGAACCATGTTTTTACTGCCAACAAAGACGGAAGCACGCATAAATCGTGGCCATAGCTTTCGTTGGGTGTAACTAAGGTTGCGTCGGCGGCCCCTAATTCTGTAAATTTTCCTATGGCTACCAAGGCGTTTTGGTAGGGCACGTGCTTATCGCCGCCACAATGATATAAACGAGTTGGCGATTTTGGTTTCCAGTTGTACAAGTCGTTATCGCGCAGGGCTTGGCGCATGGGGTGGTTTATATCGTTTTTAAATGCCGCTACAAAATTTGGATTTAAGGCTTTAATTGGAATATTAGGAATATATTGCGAAACATCCCACAAACCTGCCTGATGTTGGTCGGTAAAAAAAGGTGCTATTTTTTGCGCTATTGAATCGGTAAATACCGAATCTAAACTAGGGTAAATTTTATAAACCATATTGTACGAAAAAATAACATAAGGCAGGTATCCGGGCGCCGGATATTCTTGTTCGCTAAGCATTACCTCCGTCATAACGCCCGACATATCGTACGAGCCGGCCATTGGTGCCGATGCGGTAATGGTAAACTCGTGTGGGTATTTTTCTTCAATCATTTTTTGGGCAGCGGCAGTAGCATGACCTCCTTGCGAGTAGCCAAACAAAAACACCTGGCCATTTAAACCAATGGCATTTTGCTGGCAATAATTGCGGGTAGCGCGCAACATATCAATGGTGGCGGTGGCTTCGGAGGCGGCGTGTACATAAGGGTGAAGGCCGGGGCCGTCACCTAAGCCCAAATAGTCGGGTGCTACGCCTAAATAACCACCACTCGATGCCATGCCAAGGGCTAAAAGTCGCTCTGTACCGCCTTTCGAAGGGGCTTCGTTGCGGCCTAACATAGTGCCGTGTTGGTAACTTGCCAAAGGCAGGTCTTTGCCAATGCCAATTGGTATGGCCATTACCCCTGTGGCAAAGGTAGCTGTTCCGTCATAATTAGTGGTTTCGTAGGTTAGCACATAATAATCTATATCGTAAACAGGTGGAAAATTATTGCTCACAAACGGGGCTTCCGATTTTATCATATCGCCAACTTGAGTGGCGGTGTAAGTGGCAACCTTTTCAATGTTTAGTAGTTTGCCCGTCTTATTAGCAGGAATTTCTTCGTTCGTGTCGCTATGATTACATCCGGAAACAAATAATAATGTCAGTAGGGTATAAACTACCAAAAAAGTGGTTAAGAAGCGTTGTTTTAGGTTCATTTGAAGGAGAGAAGTATAATTATTTTATGGAAGATAAATGAGAAGAGTGAGTTAATGCGAGGGCATCCATTTGGCCTAAAATAAATAACTCGTAAAGGTAGTGCATTTATCCGGATTTCTTTTTAATACAAGCCAAATCGATCTACTTTCCTTAATGCTTTTTTATCCTGTTTGTATAAAATTCGATTACAATTTCGCCTATTCAATTCGTAACTGATAGTTTTATGGGTAAAATTTTGTAATTTTGTTGGCTAAAATCATTAACTAAGACATGAAAAAATCATATTTATTACTTTTATTTGCCCTTATTGGCAGTGTTTTGCCACTTATGGGGCAACAAAACAACAATCAAAACGGCGTACACCGCTGTGGCTCGTTTGAGTTAGAACTCTTACAAACTATACTAAATAAAGACTACCACAAAGCAGTAAACGCTACCTTTGAAAAAGCCAAGGCTAAGGCGGCATTAAATACTGCTAAAGACGACAAAACCTATTATGTTCCGGTGGTTGTGCATGTAATTCATCAAACCGACGAGCAAAAACTGAGCGAAGAGGTAATAAAATCGCAAATTGATGTGTTAAACCGCGATTACAGTCGCCAAAATGCCGATACCGCACTTACCCGCGATGTATTTAAACCCGTAGCCGCTAACCCTAATATCCAATTTTATTTGACTAAAATTGACCCGCAAGGCCAACCTACAAATGGCATTACTTACACTAAAACAACTGTTGATAATTGGTCGCCATTAGGTGACATTACTAAAATATTTGAGGTATTAGATAAATGCGGCATTGAATTAGCCGATTTATTAGGTGGCAATCTGACCGAGGAGCAAATGGCCTGCTTAGAAAAAGAACTAATGGGCGCAGGTGGTTTTGACAAAATGAAGTACAATAGTAACGGCGGAAAAGATGCGTGGCCAACCGATAAATACTTAAATATTTGGGTTTGTAATTTGGGCGACTTGGCGAGCGGCGAAGGCGCAATATTAGGCTTTGCCTACCCACCCGTTGGTGCACCTAATTGGCCTGATGGGCAAACCGGCACCCCCGAAACCGATGGCGTTGTTATTCATTACCAGGTTTTTGGCACAAATAACCCTACTTTACCCACAGCCTACAAAGAGGTAGTTGGCGAAGGCCGTACTACCGTACATGAGGTAGGCCATTACTTGGGCTTGCGCCATATTTGGGGCGATGGCGATTGTACTATGGATGATGGCTTAACCGATACGCCCGAAGCTGCCGAAGCCACTCAACAAGTTTGTGATTATAGCAAAAATACTTGCGATGACGGCGCTGCCGACCTGCCCGACATGCTTGAAAATTATATGGATTATAGCGACGAAGATTGCATGAATATGTTTACCGAACAACAGGCAGGCATAATACGCGCTATGCTCGAGGGGCCGCGCGTAGGCTTATTAGACACCTTAACCCTGCAAGCACCCAAAGCCGATTTTACCAGCGATAAATTTGGGGAAATTTTAGTAGGAACAACTGTTAATTTTAGCCATTTAAGTTCTAATGCTACCGAGTTTTTTTGGTCGTTTGGCCCCTTGGGTGCAACAAGCACCTTAGAGAACCCAAGCTATACTTATAACGAAATTGGCGAGTATAATGTAAGTTTTACCGCCTCAAATAGCGTTGGATACGACTATATTACAAAAGATAAATACATAAAAGTTGTAGGTGAATATACCGGAATAACCCCACCACAGCAGCATCCGGATAAGATATTAACGAGTGTAGCTCCTGCATCCGGATTGCACAATGCTTATACAATTTCTGTTAACGGCAATATTGCCCAACTACAAGGGAAAACTTATGTTTTTGATGCGTTAGGCAGGCAGGTATTAAGTCAAAATTTACAACAAAAGCAGCAGCAAGTTTTAATGCTGAATGATTTGCCAAAGGGAATTTATTATTTAGTTGTAGCATTAAGTCAGCAAAGTCAAACCTATAAACTAATAGTTAATTAGAATAGTTATTGTAGCCAATACAAATAGGTGCTAAAGGCCATTCTATTTTATCTGTAACAAGTTCATTTTTGCCGTCAGCCAGTTATGCTCAAGAGCGTTGGGGTTGGCGGCAATTTCGTTGGCAACGGTATCTTTGGTATGTTGGCTGTCGTTGGGCAATACCCTCGATAAGCGACCCAAAAGATTGATAAACTGTAATTCGTTGGCTTTGCGGTTGGCTGGCAAATTTTTAAGCCGATGCAAAAACACACGGTAAGCATTTAATCCGGAATCGAGCAGTAAAAACTCATTTAGCTCGTAGTAGGCTTTTAACAACATACGGCGGGCATTTAAGACGGTATAAAAATCCTGAAACTCATATTGTAACAGTATATCGGTAACTTTATTGTACTGCCCTTGGGCAAAATAAAGCTTAGCTAAATTAAACTGATGCGTTTCTTCGCGCTGATTTTGGGGGTGAATAAACTGAGCATGGGCATTTATAAACCAAGCAGCCCAGGCCAATTCGTTTAAATAAATGCCAACTGTTACAGCATTTTTAAACAAAGCAGCAGGCAAAATATTGTCGGTATAAAAAAAGCCTTTTTCTAACTGGTATTTGTATAGGTCAAACATTTCGAGCATTGCCTGTGGGTGATGAGTAAATACCGTTAACACCATGTTTTCGAGTTGTTTAAACAGCGTAAAAAGTTCTTCGGCGGGCAATAAAGGGTTTTGTAATAGTAAATTTTTAAGGTTTAGGTAGTTTTCGGGCGAAGGTTGCCTCATTAGTAGCAAGGTCAAATACCACGCATTAACAGAGGCATTGTCAGACAAATAGTTGCTTTGTGGTAAAAATGCCAATAGTTCGGCACAAAAAGTGTAATTAAGTTCAATATTGGTAATTTCGGCACGCTGTAGCATGTCGCATAACAAAATTAGTTTAGATTTGATGAAAAATAAGTCGGCAGCGGTATTAAGGTTTTTTAGCGTTTCGTTACCCGTTCTTCCTTCAAAATTTTTGTCTTCATATTGCTTAAAATCGGCGCGTAGCTGATAATTTTTTTCTTCGTAATTAGGCTTATTACCTTGCAAATTAGCAATTAGCATTTCAGTTTTTTTAAACGTATTTTCATGAAATTTAGGTAAGTGTTTTTGGTCGTAAAATGATAAAATATTATTATTTACAGCTATCTCATCGAGCATTAAATTTTCGATAGCAGCAAATTGCTCGGCTAATTGAAAAAGTTTCGATAAAATTTTATTTAAAGAATTAGGATCGTAAATATTGTTAGATTGATTGCCAGAAAAAAGATGGTTATACAATTGTTCGGATGCAAAATAGTTATTATCCGGTATAATTGTTTCCGGATGTTGATGGTTATTTTGAGGCACTTCAGTTTTTAGCTTTTCTATTAACCATCGTGCCGCTTTTATTAGGTTTTCGTTTTCGTTAAAATACGGAGAGGCCAAAAATTTAACAAACCGCTGCCGTTCGTGCTCGGTTAAACTATTCAAAAAAATTACAATTTTTTTCTCGTGTAATTGTTTGCCACTCATATTTTGCGAAAAATACGCTAATTTTGATAATTAAATACAAATAAACACCTTATTATAGCACAAAGATTTAATTTTACAGTCATATTTTTTCCGGAAGCTTTACACCACCACTTCTATTTTAAAAAGCTTTTATCTTAACTATTATCAAGCAAATTTAACACTCAATCAATATTTAACATGTTACCATTTCGATTTATTTTACTCGCTTTGTTTTCCTTGCTCATTTTATTTTCGGCATGTCCAACCGACCCCAACGAAGATAACTGCAATTTAACAGCACCCACCCGGCTACAATTAACTAATTTTGTTAAACATGCGCCCGGCACCACGCCTGGCTTTGATGTAACCCTTGGGTGGGATGCTGTTGCTAACGCCGATTATTATGTTATTAGCACCAACGCCGACCTAAATGGCGACGGCGCAACCAACGACACACTGCAAACTACACAACCCACAATTACCTTAGTTTTGCCCAATACCGCCGCCAATTATCAGTTTGGTATAGCGGCTTATTGCAACCTTAACCCTGCCGACAATCAACCCGGACCCGTAATTAATTTTGCCATTATTAACCCCGACAGCGACTGTACGCCTCCGTTATTTGCCGACATTACGCCCAATACTACCCGCGATTCGGTTACAGTTAGTATTGAGCCGCAAGCTGGTATTTTGTACTATGTGTTTCAATACCAAACTACAAATGGCTTCGACACCCTCGTAACTATTGATTTGCCAATTTTTACCTTCAAGCTCAAATCAAGTGCAGATGAGCATAAATTTACCGTAGCTACACAATGCACCCCCAATATTACCGACCGTAGCCCCGGCACGGCTTTAACCACGTGCACTATTAAAGATGTACCCGATATAAGTATGCCACCTGTCGATTGTGTTTTAGTGCAAGATTGTATTGGCAGTAATTACAAAACCACCTGTGCACACGGCACCTTTACCGATAAATGCGCATGGTGGCAACTCCCCGACCATTGCCCAACCGTAGATGCCCCCTGCCCGTTTAATTAACTATTAATTTTATTATATTTTTTATATGATGGCAGAGCAAGTGCAACAATTTCAGGTTCAGGGCGGATTTGGTCTTTACTGGTTTGGAATAGTTTTTTTTATTGTTGTGATGTACTTTTTTATGAAGTATGTGCGTAGCGTGCTTTTGCCCAACCAAGATGGTAACAAAGCAAATAAAGAAACAGATTAATTGTTGAATTTGGGTTTTATGTTTTACCTTATTAGTTATTTCGTCTTCAAATTAAGTGTTTGGTGAACGTGTTTGAAATAATAACAATCAAAGTTTTGCTTACAAAATAAACCTTAGTGTATTTAATAGTCTAACTTGCACTACCTTTGTGTTTTAATTACCCTATTTTGTTTGTTTTTATGGGCTTTGGCCATTGTAGGCGCTTCTGCTTTTCTTATTTTGTCTTTATTTTAGGGCTATTTTTTAGTTCTGGCTTTCTAATTCAGGCTCAAACTAAGCAAAAAAATGCGGTTATCACCCCGTCTGTTAATTGGTTATCCTTTGCCGAAGCCATTGAATTACACACCGAAACACCTGAAAAACAGATACTTATTTATTTTAAATCGAAAGATTGCCACGATTGCGCCGTTATTTTACAGCAAACCTTACAAAATCCACTTATTGCCCGATACATAAATGAGTATTTTTTTCCGGTACTAATGGACGTGGCTACATTTGATACCATTGAGTTTCGAGAGCAACTATTTTACCGCAGCTCTTATGAAAACAAAACAACCTATCACGATTTAGCCGTTTTTTTGAGCAAAGGGAAAGTAAAACTTACCGCCTCTAATGTTCCAACTATGGTAGTGCTTAACTACAACAATGATGAGGCAATACCTACCACAGCCTACAAAAATCCGGTAGATATGATGCGGTTATTGCGTTATTTCGGGCAGTTTTATTATAAAACCTATAATTGGGCCGATTTCCAGCGAACAAATTGAACAATAATATAAGTTACTACTTTTCGCAGGTTAAACGCATTAAAAATAAAAGAAAGCCAGATAGGAATTATTTTTGCGGCATGGAAACAATTAAATTTTTCGCCGAAGTAAAGGATTTTCGTATAAACCGCAAGAAGTTGTATAGCCTGCCTGAGATATTGCTTATTAGTTTATGTGCAGTGGTAAGTGGTGCGGAGGATTTTGAGGAAATAGCCGAGTATGGTCGTCAAAAAATTGTCTTTTTAAAGACATTTATGGAATTACCCAACGGCATTCCCTCACGACACTTTCAACCGAGTATTTCAGCACTTAGACAAAGATGCGTTTTCGTCAAGTTTATATCGTTGGTCGAAGGAACTTTTAGGTTTTTTAGCCGACAAACAGGTCTGTATTGATGGCA
Organism: Sphingobacteriales bacterium; assembly: GCA_016706405.1. Lineage (NCBI taxonomy): Bacteria > Pseudomonadati > Bacteroidota > Sphingobacteriia > Sphingobacteriales > Sphingobacteriales bacterium. The sequence goes on along the minus strand of JADJJT010000001.1, from coordinate 1,360,767 downwards.
AGGTTTTATGCGGAACCGACCGTTCAGGGTCAAAAAAAGCGGTATATGCATTGTAACTGCTTGGGCGTGTGAGCAGCGTTTGGTGTTGGGGCAGCAAAGGTGGCAGCAAAGAGCAACGAAAAGACGGCAATCCCCGAACTTTTGGATGCTCTCGAGCGGCAGGCAGCATAGTTAGTATAGATGCCATTGCTTGTCAGCCCCATATAGCCGAAACAAATCCGTAATAAAGGCAGATTATGTACTGGCACTGAAAAAGGACCAAGGTGTTTTGTTTGGAAGAAACCGTCAGCCGATTTTCATCATTAGCTGCTCAACTGCCAAGTTTCGAAAAAGTGGAGTACAACGGCGGACGCATCGAGAAAACGCACCTGTACGGTGCTAAATCAATTGTTTTTGTCGATTCGGCTGCAAAATTCAAGGATTGCCAATCAATTATTCGTATTATTGCCGAGCGAACTTTGAAAAACCAACCCGAAAAAACTACTCAGGAAGTTCGCTATTACCTCACCAGTCTCGATATAAGTCCACAAAACGCTTTGACAATTTGCCGAAACCACAGGGTATTGAAAACAACCTACACTGGATGCTCGATGTTGTCTTTAATGAAGACCATAATCGTAGCAGAACCAAATATGCTGCTGAAAACTTTGCTACTCTCAGAAAAATAGCCCTACAAATCTTAACCCAAAATGACGACAAAAACAGTATTAAAAAACGAAGACACATCGCCGCTTGGAACGATATGTATCTCCTCAAATTAATCCAACCACTATTTTAATGCGTTTAACCTGTACTTTTCGTTAACTTATTATTGGTGCTCGTTTTGTGGAATATCATTGCCGTTATCCGTTTTTTTAATTACTTGTAATAACAGGCTATTTATTCGTTTTTCGTCAGCCTCAATAATTTTTAGTAAAAACGGGTCTAAATTTATTTCTTCGTTATTTTGTGGTATGCGTTCAATTTTAGTCATAATCCATCCGGCTAAAGTTTCATATTCGCCAATTGGGAGGTCTAAACCATATTTTTCGTTGATATAGTCAATTTCTAAGCGTCCGGAAAATTGATATTTATCGGGCGCAATTTTAGCTTCATCGTGCTCTTGTACATCGTATTCGTCAGAAATTTCGCCAATTACTTCTTCAATAATATCTTCGAGGGTAGCAATGCCTGCGGTGCCGCCAAACTCGTCAATTACCCATGCAATACTGCGGTGTTCGCGGATGAGGGTAGCTAATAACTCGCTTGCCGGATACGATTGTGGTACGGTAACTACACGCCAAAGGCGGTCTTGCCAGTTTTGGTTATTTTTTTGATGTAGCTGTAAAACGTCTTGGTGGTGGATATAGCCTACTATATTGTCAATATTTTCCTTATAAACTATTAATTTTGAATGGCGGCTTTCTGTTAGCTCGCGTTTTACAACGTCAATAGTATCGGTAATATTAACCCCATAAATTTCGGTACGCGGTATCATGCACTCGCGCACTTTAATGTAGGGTAAGTCAAGTGCTTTTTCGACCATCGTCAGGTCGTCTGTTTCGTTGCTGTCTATCAGGCCTTTTATTTTTAGGGCATGGTATAGGTCAGCGCGGCTCAATACCTGATTGGCGTGTTCTTCGTCGCCGGGGTAATTTAGCCATTTACGGCTTGCCCAAGCTAATGGCCATGCAAAAACCCATAGAACCACATAAATTAACCATAGTGGCCAGCGCAATTTATAAAACACAGTGTTTGGAGTTAGCCTAAACAACATTTGAGTGCCCAATTCAACAACAAAAATGATAATTAGAGCGGGGATTGCTACTTGTAAAAGCCATAGAAACCATCCGGAAGGTAGAAGTTGACCTAATAACTTTCCGGATAAAGTAGCTGCTGCTATAAAATATCCAGCAAAAAACAAAGCATTGCCTACCAGCATAGCCATTAAAAAGGTACGTGGGGCGCGGTATATGGCACTAATTCCCCAAAAATTTGCAGCAGGCAGCGGTTGTTTAACGCCTTGGGCAATAGCAATTTGCGCGCCATTAGTTAGGGCGTATAAGGCCAAAAATAACAACACAATTAACAGGTGTATATTGGTGGTTAGCACCATATAATAAAGCAAAAAGAAAGCAAATGAGTAGGCAGCAACTAAAACGATTAATACTTAAAACAGTTAGACAAATACTAATTGAGCTAAATAATAATATTATTTTTTGCCGGATTATATGTTGGCGGTAAGCCTGCGCTTGTAATGGTAGTGGTAGTAGTAGAGGGGTTGCGTGTTGCGGTATTTTGTAACGAAAAAGCCTTGGTAGGGGCGCCCCTCAATAGTTTTTGTGGCTTGTTCTAAAATTTTAAAAGCAGTATCGGCCATCATATTGCCTTTTGTGTCTAAAATTGGGTTAATTTCAACCATTTCAAAACAGCATACTTTTGGGCTTTCAAGCAGCGTTAGCACTAAGTCGGTAGCTTGTTGTTGGCTAATGCCGCCGGGTACGGGTGTGCCGGTCCCTCTCGATACCAATTCGCAGTCCATGCTATCAACATCAAAAGATACGTATAAAACTTCGCAATGCGCCAATTGTTGGAGGGTTTGTTTGGCAACTGCTAAGGCCCCAAGGCGGTTTAGTTCGGCAATAGAATAATTTTTAATGCCAAATTTACTTATAAGGTAATCTTCTTCGGGTTCGGTGTCGCGTACACCAATATATATAAGGTCGTTAGGAGTAATTTTTGAGTTTGCGCCGCCAATATGTTTAAGGTGTTCCCACAAATCCTGTGTATCGGTATCGGGTTCGTTGCGTGCACAGTCAATATTGTCAATACCCAAGGCAATGGCCAAGGGCATACCGTGCATATTACCCGATGGGGTAGTAAATGGGCTATGAACATCGGCATGGGCATCTATCCAAATTACGCCTAATTTTAAAAATGGAAATGCTTTTTTAACGCCGGCAATTGTTCCACCTGCCGAGGCGTGGTCGCCAGCTATTACCAACGGAAATCGCCGCCCAATTAACTCGCGCGATACTGTTCGGCTAACGCGGTCGTAAATTTTTGCTAAACCTTCAATGCGTTTAGCATAGGGTTGGGCTACGGGTTGGCCTAATAAATGGTTTTGGTGTTCAATTTCAATATGTTCGTACTTATTAAAAAAATCGCTATTATTGTTTAGGGCGGCAATTTTTAGTGCGTCTATCCCTAAACTTGCGCCGCGCGTGCCAGCGGCAATTTCCGAACGGTTCTCAATAATTTTAATTGTATCCATAAAAAAGTAATTTGGTTAAACCATGCCACTACAAATAGTGGTATTACATGCTGATTTTTGTTTTTAAAGAAAGTTTTTCAAATTTTAAAATAGTGAAAATATTTGTATAAATAAACAACTTTATAAATGGGCTGCTTTTTCTTTTTTTCAATAGTAATTTTTGCCGATGAAATACCCTACTGCCTGCTTTGTTTAAGCAACCAACTTAGCTATTTATAGTAAAGTGGGTAAAAAATCAAAATTTCCGAAAAAAATAAAATTTCCGGAAAAATATAACGGAGGAGTTAAATTTTTATTTTCTTGTTGTTTTTGTTTTAAGGGTCTTGTGCTGTCTTAAAATTAGTTGATCATTTCTTTTAATTTATATGTTTATAATAGACTAAAGCTTAAAAGGGGCGAAAAGGTTCAATTTTGCCTGCTAATTTGGCTTTTCGTGTTAAAAGATAAGAAAACGAGGTGCTAATTTACGACAAATATCATGCCGCGCTGCTATTTGTGTAATAAATATTTTATTTTAGCCTTATAAAGACTTTAATTAATTACATTTAATTATTTTATGTAGTTGAGTTGCGCCGCTATTAGGTAAATCAACAGCTAACATATAAATGCCTAATGGCAAATTTTGCATGGATATAGTTATGTATTGAGCTTGTTTTGCCCTTGTAGTAAACCTTACTTCGTTGCCTTGCGCATCGTATAAGCGTATGGCTGCATTTGCTAAGTTAATTTGACTCGAGGAAGCGGGGCTGTTGATAGTAACTTGGTCTGTGCTTGGGTTGGGGCTTACCGAAATAGCTGCCATTGTTTCTTCCGGATTTTGTTGCGCCATGCCTACAGTCTGGTTGGTAATTTCAATGGTTACAGTTTCCGAAGCCATCATGCAAGGGCTATAAATAATACCTTTATCTGCATTCATAATAAGTGGGTGTGCTTTGGGGTAATTAATTGCGGTAAGTTTATAAACCGAGGGGGTGTTTAAATAAATACTGCTCATTTTACTGGTTGCCACAATTTTGTTTGGGGGGGTAGTATTGGCATCAACGGCTATTACAATTGTTTCGTAGTCAATATTTGTATTGGAATTGCTAACGGTAAATGTTACAGACTGGTCTTTTGTAAACACAGGCGCACTGGGGGTTAAGGTTGGTTTTTGTGCCTGGCAATCGCCGCCCAAATAATCAGAGGGCAGTTCTATAAAGTCGAGCCATGCGGCATCGGCACCCTCCGATTGATATTCATCCTTAGCGTATTCCCATTTAAAAGTATGATAGCCTTCGCTAACGGCATACGCAGTACGCGCCCAGTTATTTTTGCCCGACCAGCTTTTTTGCCCATTGCCATCAATATAAAAATGCAAAAAATCATAATTGAGCTCGCAGTCTGTACGGCTGTAAAACGCAATACTGTCATTAGAGGCTACGTATCTGGTAATTTGGATAGTGCTAATTTTATTGTGGCCAATTTGGCCCGATTGCATACAATATGCGCCTTCGTAGGGATTAGTAGTAGTAATTGTCCATTCCTTGTCGCCGCTTGTTTCAAAATTAAAATCCGGGTTAAGTTCGGCTATAATTTGCCCAATTTTTAGGCCAAAATTTTGCTTGTCGGTATAAGCGTTGGCAGTAACTACCAAGCTAAAATTGTTAATTACCCCTTGTGGTGCCGATGGCAAGGCGGTTGCCAAATACAAAAGTTCGGCTTTTTGGCCGGGGTCTAAACTAACAAAAGTATTAGTAACATTGCTTAAAGTAGCGAAGGCATCTTTTGCTATTATTTCGCCAAGGCCGTTGTAGGCGGCAGCATGTCCGGTGTTTTCAACGGTAAAATATACCGTTGCAGCCTCGCCCACGTCTAAACGATTATTGTTATTGCCTAATATCGAGTCGTCAATAGTAAATTTGTTAGAAATGACCAAATTTGGTGCATTTATTTTCAGTAAAATTTGACTTGGCCAGGTACTTCCTTTATCGTCGGTAATATTTAGCTTAAATAAGATGTTGAGTTGGTCGGGGGCGTTGTTGGCTATGGTAAAATTAAAAGTGTTGTCAATGGTTAAGGTGGTGTTTGGCTCAATATTGCCCCAGTTTTCGGTTGTTTTATCGAGGGTTATGTATGGCGAGGTGCAACTAACGGTTGTCTTTATATTAGTGGCTGCTTCTACACCTATATTTTTAAGGGTAAGATTTGCTGAATATGTTTCGCCATATTCCGGAATATTGTTGGCATTGCCTATCGTCTCGAACCATGTGATGTTGTTTTTTACTACGTAAGGTCCTGATCCGGGAATAACGGGTATTTCGGCCAAATAGGGTATTAAATTATATCCGGAAATAGTTAATTGTAAGGTATCTAATTCATTTATAGGGGCAAATAGAATATTAAGGCCGCCGTTTTCTATTTTTCCCAATGTTATAAGTTGGTTTTGAAGTATTAAATTAACCAAAGCGCCTTCTTTATCGCAAGTAATATTTAGCTCGCTGTCGCCAATGAATAAGGTTGCCTCGTGCTGGGCTGCAATAGGCTGGGGTGTGTTGGTGCGCAGTTTTAGCGAGGGGTCGCCAAAGCAGTTCCAGGTATCTGTCATGGCCTCGCCCGTACTTCCATATTCGTCGTTCATGTGCATACAGCCGTTAAATGATATACCGCCAAAAGTGCGTTTAATATTATTGGCATAGCTGTCGGTAAGCAAGGCTACCATTTCGTCTTGGGCATCCATTGGCTCGTCCCAAACTTGATTTATTGACGACATAAGTGCGGCCACAAAACCTGTTGGCTCGCCATCTTTGCTGGCACGGGTACAGGCTTCGGCAAAACAAGTTGCCCCTTTAAAAGCGCCATTTAAGCAGGCCACCGACCAAAAAAACGGCAATCTGTTTTTATTTTCAAGCGAGGCAATATCGCCACTCGAAAAATTTGAAGTTACACAGCCAAATTCGCTGCCATGCCCTGTATAAAGCATAGCGCCTATGCCGGCTTCTATGGTGTTAATTACGTCTTCGGGATTAGGGTTTCCGGGCATGTCAGCTTCACCTTGGTCGCCGTCATAAAGCTCGTATCCGGTAGTATAAGTATAGTCGAGCATTTTTTGGCGCATACCGCGGCAATGTTCAAAGTCGTACTCGTTTTCGTCGCCTGGCCCTTGGTCAGAGGCAATAAAGGTAGCCGCTTTATAAAAATCATCATTTTCGGTTGCATTGCGCTCGTAGTTAATAGTGCGTTTAACATACATGGCAACCTCTTCGGTGGTCGAGGCCGAAAAACGACCTACCAATATTTCCGGATAATGGTCATCCCCGTCAATAAAGCCATACATTACATCGCTGTCGCCGCTTGCCACCTCCGACCACATGGGCGGAACATCTTCGGCATCTCCTACAAGCAATAAATAAGTAAGTTTATTGTTGTTGTAATAATATTTTATGTACGCTTGTATGTCCGAGGTCGCAGCCCCTATTGTTTCGAGGGTAACTAATTCGGCAGGGTGGCCTGTTCTTAGCTTCCAGTCAATATAGGGCTGCATAGCAGGAGCAAGTTTTTTCGGGGCAATTATTAATATGCTTCCGTTCTCTTCAAGAGGGGTGTATTTTTGTTGCGCAGCTAATTGGGTGTAGTTGGCAAAATGTTGTTTGTAAATGGTGTTATACTCGGCGCTTATCGTGTTTAAAGGGGTTGTCCGTATCAAAGGGTTAAAAACATTGCCGTTTTGGTCGTTTTTTATTTCGAGGGTTAAATTGGTATAAATACGCAGGGTTTGGGTTTTGGGTTGATATTGAAACGGGTGTACTATTAGGGTTTGGGCTCTAAAATCGCGCAAAATATAGGGTTTGCGCAGGGTGGCAATTTCTTCCGGATAAAATGCACTTTTGTTGTAAGCGGCTCCATACGTAAATGGCACATCGGCAGGGTTAATTTGGCGCGATAAACTGCCCTTCGATGGGGCAACGGGGGCAGCCATTGGAATATCAATATAATCGAAAGCCGCTACCGTTACCGTCGTATTTTGGTTGTCTGAAATAATTACGAATGGCTAATTTTGGCAAGTCGGGAGCGCCGGCTTGTAAAATTTGAGTGGCATTGGGTAAACTAATTATATACTGTTCGCCTTGTGGGGTGTTTACGGCTGTTGCCAAATAGCCTTCTATACTAATTGTTACGGTTGTAGCCTTGTAATTGGTTGATGGTATTGTAATTGTAGGCAGTTTTGGCGTTGTATTAGTAATGCCAACCCAATTAGTTTGGGCCTTACTTGTAATAAAAACGTTTGCTACTAAAAATAAGGTTAAACACAGCCTGCTTGCAGTAAATAAAGTAGTACGCATAATATCATTAATTTATAAAAACATATCAATAAGAAAAAGATTACAACTGCAATTTACGGCATATTAACTACAATCTAAAATTTATTTGGTGGGCGGGGTTGGTTGTTAGCCCCCCCCCCTCGTCCCCCCCACGGTGGGACGCAAGCCTGCCAAGTGGTGTGCCGCAGCGGTTATTTTACCTTCGGCAGCTTTGACACCATTGGTTTTCGCTTGGTTTTTGTCCCATAGTTCTAACGGTTTGCTTATTCGGTTTTTCTTTTAAGCTACGGGCGGCAATAGCGCAAAATTGGGCATTTATCCTAAAAAATCAAAGCAAACGCCAAAGTAGTAGCAGTGATGCAAACTTTTTTGACTAAAGCGACCTGTGAAACATAGCTAAAATAATCCGGATACTTTACCCCAACGATTATATAATATTCTAATGATATAACTTTAGAACTTGCCTGTGTATCTTATCCTTTTTTTTCAATTTGTAGTTTTTCACAGCAGTTGCAGCATTAGTTAGTCCGCCCATATAATAACGGGCATACCATGGCACAATAGTTATTACCGCACTTATGCCGCCGGTATTAATGCCGGTATTAATAGCCAATGCCAGCCAGCCGCTTGTCAGTAAAAACGAGTTTAGGGCATTGCGCACGTCGCCGGCGTATAGCTGGCCAGTGCCGGGTAAAATAATGCTAAGCAGCATCGCTGTACCTTCGCGTTTTTTGTTGGCCTTAATTAGTTTGCCAAACAAGACATCAACCTTTACCGAGTCGGCAGCATTAGGAAGCGCTTTAATAAAATAGGTTTTTGCCTTTGTAATGTCGTCGGCAGCATAATATCCGGTAGCCATATACAGCCAATAACGGTGTTGTTGGGCGGGTGTAAGCGAGGCCTCATTATAATCTAACAATTCAATCATTGCTGCCTTGTGTTGCGCATCGTACAGCAGGCAGGCAATTTTTAGCAATTTTAGCTCAAAGGCCAAACTGTCGTTTAGCGGTGTAATAGCCGTGTTGTTGTTAGCATTATTGCCGGTAACTGTGTATAGGGCATAACTATAAAATTCGGCTGCTTTTGCCCATTGCCTTGTTTGCTGGTAGCAAAAAGCCATATTAGCGTAGCAATGCGGAGCTAAGGTCTCGGTTTGGTCAAAAAAAATAACCCGTTGATAATATAAAATTGCCTGCTTATAATGGCCATTTGCCAGATATTGGTTGGCAAGGGCTAAGGTTTGCGTAGCAGTTTGGGTTTTTCCGGATAAACTAATGCCCAGCAATAAACCTATAACAACAGCAATTGGTAGTAAAAGACGAGGCAACATATATGATTTTTTTAAACGTTTTGGCGTGTTATTATTGCATAAGCATTCAATAACGAGCTTTTTATTTAGTTTGAGTTATACCAATATAAAAAACTGTCGTAACCCAAACTATTGGATTACGACAGCAAAAATAACAAATTTATAAACTATTAAACCAGTTTATTAAATTAAGCAAGCTAACGTGTACTAACTATAAACACCTGCCGATTTGGCTGTTTGCTTATTTATTACTCGTTTTCTTGTTGGCTAATGACATGGGCACGGTATTTAGCACTTAAAATTTGGCTGCGGCGAATAATTGATTTTTTTGTAAACGCCTGACGTGAGCGCAATTCGCGCAAAATGCCTGCTTTTTCAAATTTTTTCTTGTATTTTTTTAGTGCTTTATCGATTGAATCCGATTCGCGTGGGTCTATAATCAGCATTGTTGCTATGATTTGTTTTAAACAATAACGAAATTATTAATAAGAGTGCAAAGGTACAAAATACGGTTTTATAAACCAAATTTTGGTAAACTATTTTCTAAAATATTTTTTAAGCGACCTCGGCAAGGCTCAAATCTGCGAGCCTATGTTTAGCTATGTTTAGGAAGGTAGATGCTTTACACAAATTAAAGTTTACAAAGCAGAGAAGCAACACGCTTGTGTCTATTTAATTTTAGGGTTTTAAAGATTCAATACCTGCAAAATTATGCAACTGAATGGCGGCTACCATTAAATAAATATTATTTTATTTTTCGTTTGGCAAACCACTTTTTATACTCAGCATCTTTAATGTTTTCGTTCTCGGCAGGGTTCGGATAACGAGTAGCACCCTTGCAAACATGGTCTTGTTCGTAGGGTATTTCTTTAAAAAAGGGTACTGCCCATTTATCGCGCTTCGAAAAAACAAAGGTATAGTTCATCGAAATAATAAATTCCTGCTCGGGTTCGGCGCAAGTTTTGGCTCTGTAGGCTGTTGGTGTGCCGTCTTTTCCTGTTTCGAGTTTGGCAATACGCAGTACGTTGGCAATTACCGTTTTTTTAGTTTCGTCATAGCTGCAAGGTACTATTTTTGTGCTCACTACTTTAAGCAAATACACATCACCTTCGTCGCAGCAATCGCAATAATCTAATATAAAAGGGTTTTTTTTCAGAAATTTAACAATAGATGCTGCTTGTTTTTCGGTTACATCTTCCCATGGGTCGGCTTTGGCTGCCATACAGGTAAAGATGGCAAAAAATAAAAGAAATAGGTTTTTCACTCGTGTTACTTGTAATTTTTATTTTTTAATTTTGTTAAGAGTTTTAAGATTTCGGGCACAAGATATTCATAAAACAAACTCAAAAGGTGTTTGCTTAAAATTTTTTTATCCGGATGAATTGTTTTGGGTGGGTTTTCTTACTGTTAAGACTTGCGCTTATAGCGTAAATGCAAGGCAAAATTTATCCGGATGAATAAAAAAAATCATCCGGATAAATAAATTGCTATTTTTGATTAAATCATGCCGTTTTAATCTTCAAAAGCATCTTGTTTAAAACTATTTTATTGTTTTCCTTGCGTGTTATATAGTGCTTTCAAACTGTTAATTTGCTGTTGTTGCTCTTGTAGCTGGTTTTGAAGTTGAGTAATTATAGCTTGTTGTTCTTGTACTGCTTTTACCAAAGGCACTACAAATTCGGCGTAACGCAAACCGTATAAATCGCGGTCGTTTTGTGGTTTATCAACGCCGCTAAAATTATAGCCTACGGCTTGTGCTGCCTGCTCCACTTCTTGGGCAAGAAAACCGGTGTATTTTATTTTGGCTTTTTGTTCTAATGCTTGTTGGTTCATTTTTTCGGCTTGTTCGTCTTTTATGCGGGGCGTATAGCCGCTGCGCAAAAACCGGTCTAAACCAAGGGTATTTAGCTGGTAGGTAGCGGGCGAAGTTTCATAATAAAATCTAATCCTAAAACATCGGTTTGCACGTTGGTTTTAAATCGTTGGTCTGAGTAGGTGGTAAAGCCAACCTGCCCTTTAATAGAACTAATACTTGTATTGCCAATATTAACCTGATTACTGCCCGTGATTGGTGCCTGGTAGCCTAAGGCAGTGCTGTTGCTAAAATTATCGGCGTTATTACCTGATTCTGCTCCTATCATGGTGCAGTTGGTAGCGCCTGTGGAAAAATCTCCGGCAGAATCCCCAAAAGCGCTATTTTTGTTGGTTGTAGTATTCTCATAAAGTGCATAGACCCCAAATGCCGCATTATAAGCTCCGGTAGTGTTGCTAAACATAGCAGAGTTCCCATAAGCAGAATTTTCGTTGGCGGTTGTGTTGCTCCTAAGTGCCGACCGCCTGTTGCAGTATTATAAGAACCTGAGGTGTTATCGTGGAGTGCATCTATTCCACTGGCTGTATTCTCGTCTCCGTCAATGTTTAGGGTTAGCGAAAAAGCCCCGGTAGCTGTATTGTTATTTCCGATTGTATTTTCAAAGAGCGCATTTGTACCCAAAGCCGAATTGTTGAATCCTGTTGTGTTTTGGTAAAGTGAAAAAGCTCCGGCAGTTGTATTAGCATTTCCCGTTTTGTTTTTGTTGAGGGCATCTTCCCCCAAAGCAGTATTGTTCACCCCAGAGGTATTATCTTTCAGGGCATTTACGCCTATGGCAGTATTTTGAAATCCATCGGTGTTTTTGTAGAGGGCAAATGCGCCATAAGCAGTATTGCCAAGACCTGTTGTATTGTCATTGAGGGCACTTTGACCCATAGCCGTATTAGAGACTGCCGACAAATCGTAACCGGTATCTCCAACGGCGATGTTGGTACCTCCAACCCTTACCAATCTGGTGTTCTCGCTGTGCAAAGCGTAGGGCACGCTAATAAGTTGGGTGGTGCCCATATCGGTATAGGTTAAACCACCGGTTGAGCCGTTGGGGTCGAGTTCCGTTTGCTGGTAAAAACTGTCTTTGTCCCAAGCAATCGTGGTAAAATCGCCTGTTATAACGGTACCCAATCCTATTTGCAAATTGATTAAGCCAAACTGGTTGGTGGTGGGCAGGTGAGTTTCCTGGTAAACAATGGTGCCGCCGGGGCTTGTCTGGTGAATACTAATTCGAATACCAACTTGGGTATTGGCTATAAGGTTGCCGCCTGCATCGCGCACTATCCCCTGGTAATTATATTGTTGGGGCGTTTGGGCGTTTGCATTAAGCGTGCAAAACAGTATTAAGGCAGTAAAAAACAAGGCAAATTTGTGCATAAAAAAACGATTTAAGGAGTGATTAAATGATTGAAAGCCAAATGTAGATAAAATTGAGAAACTAAGTGAAAAAATCCGGATGATTTTTTTAAGCCATCCGGATAAATATTGCAAGGATTAAACTATTGGTTAATTACTCCTGCTCTTAATAATTAATTGCCGCCGCACCAATAATACCCGAGTTGGGCAAATACAAATTAAAATCGGCAATGGTAATATTGCGGTCTTTGTTTAAATCGGAGGTTTTGTAAATATTTAAACTACCTCCTATAAGTTCTGTTTGGTAGCGGTTAAAATCGGCAACGGTTATTTTGCCATCGTTGTTGTTATCGCCTGCGCGTAAACACGCCTGCCCGCCTACTAAAACCTGCTGTTGCGAGCCAAATGCCTTATTAATACCAGTGGTAAAATCGTAGGGAGTGCCTGTATTGGGCAAAACAACAAGGTTTGCGCTTAAAACAGCCAGATTGCCGCGCGGTTTAACAGCTATATAGTAATTTCCAGAGGCAACATTGGTAAACTCAACGGCAGCGTTTCCGCTAATGTCGTGAATACTGCCGTCTTTATAGAGCAGGGCAGCTTTTTGGGCTACTAAATCGCTTCCGGTAAATCCGCCGGTGGTGCGCAGTTCTAACAGCACCCAGTCGGTTGCATTGACGGGCATAGCCGCAACCGATTCGCCTCCGGAATAATTCCAGGGGAGGGTATTAAAAGGTTGGGCAAGCGGAATTAAATTTGAGCCTGTTTGCAGGGTGGTGGTCATCTCTGTACCGTTAAAAGGACCTTGCAGCCATATTTTAACGGCGCAACCGGTAGATGTGGTAAAGGGCTGATGAAACCCTTGCGTTATAATATTATTGGGCGAACTGACTGTGGCAATAACAGTCTCGCCCGAGCTAAAATCTATTGAATAGCCGCCGGCCGAATAGCTGCCTCCTGCGGCATTAACCGACTGCGGAAGAATGCTTTGGCTTTGAAGCGTTAAAATATTGCCCAAAAGGCAGAGGCAAAGAAGGTAAAGTTTATTTTTGTTCATAAGGCAGAATTATTTATTTATGTGTTTTCTCGAGTGATTCAATTCTTTTTAATAGGGCATCTATTTGCTGCTGCTGTTGTTGGATGGTGCTTTGCTGTTCTTGTACGGCTTTTACTAGGCTGGGTACAAA